>JBIOWB010000108.1:0-12361 GCA_044868125.1 Solirubrobacterales bacterium | reverse complement strand
GACGCTGAAGGACAAAGGCCTCGACGTGAAGGCGCTGCACGGCGACATGAGCCAGGGCTCCCGCGACGGGGTGATGATCTCCTTCAAGGACCACCGCGTGAAGCTGCTGGTGGCGACCGACATCGCCGCCCGGGGCCTCGACGTCGAGCACGTCACCCACGTCATCAACTACGACGTGCCGAACTCGTCGGAGACCTACGTGCACCGCATCGGGCGCACCGGGCGGGTGGGGCGCACCGGGCGGGCGATCACCTTCGTGACGCCCGACCAGCGCGACGAGATCGGCCGCATCGAGCGCGACGTCAACACCACGATCGGCGAGTGGGAGACCCCGGAGGAGCGGCTGGAGCACGCGCCGCGGCCGCGGCGGCGCGACCGTGCGGAGCGACGCGAGCGGCGGCCCGAGAAGGCTGTCGAGACCAACGGCAAAGCAGACACCACCAAGCTCTTCGTCAACCGCGGCGAGCGCAGCGGCATCGACGAGGAGGACCTGCGCTGGGCCCTGCGCGAGGGCGCGGTCCTGCCCGACGAGGCCGTCCACGACGTCCGCGTCCTCCACCGCTTCTCCTTCGTCGAGGTCGACCCCGACCAGGCCGAGCGCACCGTCGAGTACCTCGACGGCACCAAGCTCAAAGGCAAGGAGATCCGCCTCGAGATTGCCAAGAGCTAGCGCTTCCGAAGTTGACCCCGCTATAGCGGGGTGAATGTCGGAGAGGCCACCAGGCAGGCATCCCCTGCAAAGCCCGCGCGATTCTTCTCCAGTCTTACTGACGCCGCGATTCTCCTTGGCTCGCCGCTGTAACAAGGTCGGCGATGATGCCGAAGGCGAGTCCGAGAGCAGCGCTTCTACCTTCTCCACCGGCTAGCTCTCGTCGGAGCCCAGGTGCCGAGGGCGCTTTGCTCACCCGGTTCTTTTTCGCCCCTCCCAGCCGGGACGCCCCAAGAAAACCGATCCTTCTCCAGGCGGACGCCTGCGCAACTTGCCCGCCATCCCGCAACCGACCACCGCGTCGAACGCTCGGCCGGGGGTATCTAGGGAGGTGATGGGTTTCCGATACGCGTTTCCGGCTCTTTGCCTGCTCGCTGTGTTGGCGCTGCCAGGTGGTGCGGCCGAGGCCGACACCACCCCCACCTGCGCCGAAGGGCCGACCACGGTCGGCGATGTCACCTACGGCACGCCCTGCGCTGACGTCATCGTCGCCCCCGCGCGCGTCGCAGACGTCAAGGGGGGTGGCGGGGACGACACGATCGTCGCCGGGCCGATCACGGCCGCCGAATCCTGCCCCAGCGGCTGCCACCTCGGCGTCGGCAGCCAGACCTTCGAAGGGGGCCCGGGAGACGACGTCGTCTACGGCGAGCGCGGCAACGACACCCTCCTCGGCGGGCCCGGCAACGACCAGCTCTTCGGCGGGATCGGCGACGACCTGCTGCGCGGCGGGCCAGGCAACGACCGGCTGGCGGGCGGCTTCGGCGCCGACTCGATCGACGGCGACGAAGGCGACGACTACGTCCGCGGCGACTCGACGATCGACCGCATCTTCGACACCGGCGGCGGCACCGACACCCTCAGCTTCTCGACCGGCATCACTCCCGGGTTCGGGGGAAGCGTTCCCTTCGCCAATTTTCCGGCGCCCGGAGGCGAACGCGGCGTGCGGCTGAAACTCGGCGTCAACGGTCAGAACGCCGACAACGGCGTCGCCCCGAACGGCGGCGGCGTCGACGAAGTCGAAGTCGGCGCCTTCGAGCGGATCGTCGGCACCCCGTTCTCCGACTACGTCATCGGTACGGGGGCGGGGGAGGCGATCTACACCGGTGGCGGCGCCGACGCGATCGAAGGCGGCGGGGGAGCGGACACCCTCGTCGGCGGGGCCGACGGAGACTCCGTGGACGCCGGCGGAGTGGCGCCGCGCGATCCGGGCAAAGTCAGCGTCGGCTTCATGACGCCGCCGGGAGCGACGCCCTACGCGCAGCTCTACCTGGTCGGCAGCAGCGGCAGCGACAAAGTCACCGCCAGCTATTCGCCGGCGGGCGTCAGCTTCCAGCTCACGGCGGGAGCCTTCGACCAGAGCGCCAGCGACGCGGGTGGCTGCGAAGTCAAAAGCGCCACCGAAGCGGTCTGCCCGCTGACCACGCCACTCGACTCGGTCCTGCTCGCCGGGATGAACGGCAACGACTCGATCGCCGCGAGCAACTTCCCGTCTTCCGTCGCCGTGGTCGCCATCGGCGGCGAAGGCAGCGACACGATCGCCGGGGGCGAGGAAAGCGAGGACATCCTCGTCGACGGCCCGGGCGGGGGAGGGGACGTCCTCAGCGCTCTGGGCGGCGACGATGCCCTCACCCATAACGGCGGCGCCGACGAACTTCTCGGCGGTGACGGCAACGACCTCTTCCTCTCCAACTCGGTCTGCGACGAAGAGCGGATCCGCGGTGGGACGGGGCGCGACAACTCCTCCTGGGCGCGCTTCGGGGAAGGGGTCGAGGCGAACCTGGCGACTGGGACCGCGGGCCGCCCCGGTAGCGGCGAAGCGCCCGCCTGCGGCGCCGAATCGCTCGATTCGCTGGCCGAAATCGAGGATCTCGAGGGTTCCTCCTTCGCCGACGTCTTCTACGGCGACGGCGGGCCGAACCAGCTGCTCGGCCACCCCGGCCCCGACGTCTACTTCGCCGGCGCGGGCGAAGACTCGATCCTCGCCAACTCGGCCGATGCCGACCTGACGATCAACTGCGGCCCGGATCTCGATCGAGCCCTGATCGACTTCCCGCAGTACGGCGATCCCGAACCAGTCGAATGCGAGTCGGTCGCCGAAGGCGAACCGAACAACTTCCGCACCGTCACCCAGCTGCCCCCGCCCCCGCTGGCGGAAACGGCACCCGAAGAAAAGCCGCCGGCAGTCAAGCCGCCACGCGACCGGCAACCGCCCCAGACCCGGCTCGCCGCGCACCCCCGCGCGCTCCTCCTCACGCCCAGGAGGTGGCGCCGGGTGGCGTTCCGCTTCGCTTCCAGCGAGGCCGGCTCCCGCTTCCGCTGCAAGCTCGACCGCAAGCCGTACCGTGGCTGCGCCTCGCCTCGGCTCTACCGCGTCAAAGTGGGCCGCCACGTCTTCCACGTCTTCGCGATCGACCCGGCCGGCAACCGCGACCGGACGCCGGTCCTGTTCGAGTTCCGGGTGCGCCGCTGACGACTCCGAGATTTGGGGGCCTATAGCCCCCCAAACCTCGGAGTCGCTACGCCGTCAGCTCGGCGACTGCCCCCAGCAGGCGGTCGAAGTCGATCGGCTTGGTGATGTAGGCGTCGACCGCGAGGTCGGTGGGGGCGTCGGCGTCACCGGGGTTCTGGTGGGCGCTGACGATCAGGACGGGGACGTCGTGGCCGGCGGTTCGCAGCTCGCGCAGGGCGTCGATCCCGGACTTGCGCGGCATCATCGCGTCGAGCAGCAGCAGGTCGGGCACGCCGTTGCTCGCGACCACGTCGAGCACCTCCTGCCCGTCGGCCGCCGTCGCCACCTCGTAGCCGGCCATCTCCAGCCGCGTTCGCATCAGCAGCAGGATCGTCTCCGAGTCGTCCGCGACGAGAACCCTCGCCATCAGCTCGTCTCCGCCGCCGCGCGTCGCTGAGCGCCGTCGACCGTCGCCTCGGTCGCGATCGGCAGTCGCACCCGGAAGATCGACCCCTGGCCGAGAGTCGATTCGGCCTCGATGCTGCCGCCGTGCAGCTCGACCAGGGATTTCGAGATCGCCAAGCCGAGGCCGGTGCCGCCGACCCGCTGGGTCAGGCCGGCGTCGCCGCGGGTGAAGCGCTCGAAGATCCGCTCGAGCTGGTCGGGTGGGATTCCTGGTCCGTTGTCGCTCACGCTGATCTCCACCTCGGCACCGACCGCGCGGGTCGCCACCCCGATGGACGCACCTCCGGGCGAGTACTCATGCGCATTCGTAAGCAGGTTCACGAGAATTTGGCGAATTCGGTCCGGCTCGACGTCGATCAGCGGCAGGCCGGGTTGGACGTCTTCGCTCAGGGTCTGGCTGGCGGCCTCGGTCTGGGCGCGCATCGTACGCACCACGTCCTCGATCAGCGGCGCCACCTCGGTCGGCTGTGGACGGATCGCCAGGCGCCCGGCGTCGCTGCGGGCGAGGTCGAGCAGGTCGTTGAGGAGCCGGACCAGGTGGCGACAGTTGTCGAGGATGATTTCCACCGTCTCCCGCTGGCGCGGCGTCAGCGAGTCCTTGTCGAGCATCAACAGCTCGGCGAAGCCCTGGACCGAGGTCAACGGGCTGCGCAGCTCGTGCGAGGCGGTGAGGACGAACTCGTCTTTGAGCCGGTCGAGTTCGTCGCGGCGGCCCTCCTCGATCTCCAGCTCCTCGGCCATCTCGTTGAAGGCGGCGCCGAGGGTCGCCGTCTCCGAGAGGCCGCCGACCTCGACCCGGGCGCTGCGGTCGCCAGCGGCGAGGCGCCCGGCCGCGTCGACCAGCTCCTCCAGCGGCCGGCGCATCGAGGAGATCAGGCCGCTGAAGAGAAGCAGGGCGCCGGTCAGGCCGGCGATCAGCCCGGCGGCGACGAGCAGGGCGGTGTCGCGGGTGTCGCCGGAGATGTTGTCGCGCAGTTCCTCGCGGTGCTGCACCTCCCGGTTGACCACCGCCCGCGCCGCTCTGCCGCCGGTCCCCTGTGCGATCCGTTCGCGGGTGACCATCTCCACCTGATAGGAGCGGGCGATCGCGTCCTCGAAGTCCTGTCGCTGCTGGATGAAGCGAGCGACGCCGATCACCGCCATCGCGGTGAGCACGGCAAAGCCGATCGCGAACCCGATGCGCAGCCGGTTGGCGAGCGACGGGCTCAGGCGTCGACGGGATCGTGAATATGCTTGCGCCGCTATGCCTGACGAGGCTACCGACGCAAACGGAACCCCTGCGGCTCCGGACGGAATCGACCGGAAACCGCTCGAAGCCTGGTTCAGCGAGAACGTGTCGGGAGTCGATTTCCCGCTCACCTTCGAGCGGATCGCCGGCGGTCACTCGAACCTCACGTATCGGGTGACTGACGCGAGCGGCACGATATTTGCGCTGCGGCGGCCGCCGCTCGGCAGGCGGCTCGGCTCGGCGCACGACATGGGGCGCGAGTTCAAGGTCGTCTCGGCGCTGGGAGGGACCGAGGTGCCGGTGGCGCCCGTGGTCGGCCTCTGCGAGGACGAGAGCGTCAACGGCGCGCCCTTCTACGTGATGGAGTTCGTCGAGGGGCCGATCCTGCGCGGGCTGGCCGAGGCGGAGATCTTCCCCGACGAGGGCGATCGGCGGGCGATCGGCGAGCGCGTCGCGGACACGCTGGTGCGGATCCACTCCGTCGACCCCGACGCGGTCGGCCTCGGCGACCTCGGCCGCAGGGAGGACTACGTCGCCCGCCAGCTGCACCGCTGGCAGGGCCAGTGGGAGAAGTCGAAGACGCGCGAGCTGGAGCCGATCGACCGCGTCCACGAGGCGCTCTCGGCCCGCATCCCCGAGCAGGGGCCGGCGACGATCGTCCACGGCGACTACCGCCTCGACAACATGATCCTCACCGACACTGGCGAGGTCGCCGCCGTGGTCGACTGGGAGCTCTGCACGCTCGGCGACCCGCTCGCCGACGTCGGCCTGCTGATGGTCTACTGGCCGCAGCGCGGCGAGGACGCCCTCGCCCTCGGCATGCCCGCCAACCTCGCCCCCGGCTTCCCCACCCGCGAGGAGCTGATCTCCCGCTACGCCGAGCGCTCCGGTCGCGACCTCTCCCAACTCGACTTCTACGTCGCCCTCGGCTACTGGAAGCTGGCGATCATCCTCGAGGGCGTCTACGCCCGCTACACCGCCGGCGGCTACGGCAAGGTCGACGAGGGCGTCGAGGCCTTCGCCCGCCTCGTCGAGCGCCTGGCCGAGGAGGCCGAGCGGGTCGAGGGGACGGATGACTGACGCTGCAGCTCTTTGCTGAATTCGGCGCAGCAGGTTGACAGCATCCGAGCGGGTTGAAAGGGTCAGAGATAGCTTTCCGGTTCCCAAGTAGCCGTGTCAGTTCTCAACTCGTCCCCTACAAAGGAGACCTTTCCCGTGATGCATATTCGAAAGCGGCTCACGTATGCCAACGTGATGTCGTCCATCGCTGTCTTTTTGGTGATTGGTGGCGCGACGGCCTTTGCCGCTCTCGGCAAGAACACCGTCGGCACGAAGCAGCTGAAGAAAAACTCGGTTGTCTCGTCGAAAGTCAAGAACGGCTCGCTCCAAGCCGCCGACTTTGGAGCCGGTCAGCTTCCGGCTGGGCCTGCTGGTCCCGCTGGACCCGCTGGACCCGCTGGACCGGCTGGACCCGCTGGACCCGCTGGACCGAAAGGCGATACCGGCGCGGCCGGGTCCGCTGTTGCCTACGCCTTCATCGAAGAAGACGGCACCGTCGTCTCCGAAAGGTCCAAGAACATCACGCAGGCAAACGTCGAAAGCAGCTCAGCGGGTATCTACTGTTTCAGGAACCTGCCGTTCACCGTGCATGTGGTGACGGTCTCGCCTGATTCCTTCGGGCCGGAAGACGGGATTCTCGTCAACCCGACCTTCTCGTCGAACGAATTCCTCGCCGGATGCGAAGACGGCGATTACAGGGTCCGCACGACGACTGTCGCAGCGCCGACCACCCCGAGTGCCCACCCCTTCTACATCGTCTTCGAGTAGAAGCAGCGCATCGGAGCCTGCGCCCTCAATTGGTCGCAGCGCCAAGCTAGGCCGAGGGGCGGCGAAGGCCGCCCCTCGGCTCCGGTCGCTCAATTGCTTCGCATGAGAATCGCCAAGCTTGTCCTCCTCCTGTCGGTCGTCGCCCTCCTCGGAGGGTGTGGCACGAGCGAGCAGAGCTCGAATCCACCGTCAGGCGGAGGTGACCAGCCGACCAAGGGGCATCGGGAAGCGAAGAGCGGAGCACCGGTCCGACGAGAGTCCGACGCGAAGGAACGGGGCGACAGCCAGTCGACCCACGGATCTACCGGGGACAGCGCGTCAAGCGTGAAGAAGGAGGCACCGGCGCAACGTCACGACCAACACGGCCTCGAGGGCGAACCTCGCGACGGGGCACCTGGTGGCCGGTCAGTCCCGCGCGACGACAAGACTCAGGTCGAACCCAGCACGGTTCAGCCCGAGCAGGACGACCTCCCGGATCGGCCGCCGAAGGATGCGCAGCCGCAGGATGTCCCCCCACCGGCTCCCGGACCCGTCGGCAAGGATGGAGAACCTAGGACCTAGACCATCCGGGTCGCGTGGCGCGGCTCGAGGCTGCCTTCGGCTTCGGCCTCGGCGCGCTTGGCCCAGCGGTTGAGCTCGCGGCGGGCGAGGACCATTTTGTGGACCTCGTCGGGGCCGTCGGCGAGGCGGAGCATGCGGGAGAAGCGCCACATGATCGCCAGCGGGGTGTCGTCGGTCATGCCGAGGGAGCCGTGAATCTGGATCGCCCGGTCGAGGACGTCCATGACCATGTTCGCGGCGACGATCTTGATCGCCGAGATCGCCTGGCGGGCGGCGCGCTTGCCCTCGGTGTCCATCTTCCAGGCCGCATAGAGGGTGAGCAGGCGGGCCTGGTCGATCTCCATCCGCGAGGCGGCGATCGACTCCTGGACGAACTGCTTGTCGCCCAGCGGGCCGCCGAAGGCGCTGCGTTCGTTGGCGCGGCGGCACATCATCTCGTGCGCCCGCTCCGCCGTCCCGATCGCCCGCATGCAGTGGTGGATGCGCCCCGGGCCGAGGCGGTCCTGGGCGACCGCGAAGCCGGCGCCGCGCTCGCCGAGCAAATTCGCCTTCGGCACCCGGCACTCTTCGTAGCGGATCTCGCAGTGGCCGGGGCCGCCGTCGTGCCCCATCACCGGGATCGGCCGCACCAGGTTGAAGCCGGGCGTGTCGGTGGGGACGCAGATCATCGAGGCGCGCCCGTAGGGGTGGGCGTCGGGGTCGGTGACGACCATCGCGATCGCCAGGTCGGCCCCGACGGCGCCGCTGGTGAACCACTTGTGGCCATCGATCACCCACTCGTCGCCGTCGAGCTCGGCGCGCGCCTGCAGTAGCGTCGGGTCCGACCCCGACACCTCCGGCTCGGTCATCGAGAAGCAGGAGCGGATCCGGCCCTCGAGCAGCGGCTCCAGCCAGCGCTCGCGCTGCTCCGGCGTCCCGTGCTCGGCGAGGATCTCCATGTTGCCGGTGTCCGGCGCCGAGCAGTTGAAGGCCATCGGCGCCGCCATCGGGCTGCGGCCCATCTCCTCGCAGAGCAGGCCGTACTCCCAGTTGGTCAGGCCGGGCCCGAAGCGCTCGTCGGGCATGAAGAGGTTCCAGAGCCCCTCGTCCTTCGCCTTCTCGCGCAGCGTCACCAGGTTCTGCGGATAGGGCACGCCCGGACCCACCTCCTCGTCCAGCGCTTCCATGATCTCCCGCTCCTGCGGGTAGATCTCCGCATCCATGAAGTCGAGCACGCGCTCGCGCAGCTTCGCGACCTCGGGGCTGGGGTTGAAGTCCATCCGTTCCTCTCCTCCTCGACTCTGGGAGGACAACGGTATTTGATCGGCGACCTCAGGAACGTCGGTAGCGGGCGAAGAGCTCGCCTTCCTCCTCGAGCAGCCAGACGAGCTCGAGGTCGGCCACCCCGGGCAGCGGCCCCTCGACGATCCGGGGCGCCTCGCCGCCGCTCAGCTTCGGCGCGATCGTCAGGAAGAGGTCGTCGACGAGGCCGTCGGCCTGCATCTGCTCGTGCAGGTGGGGGCCGCCCTCGGACAGCACCGCCCGAATCCCGCGCTCGCGGCGAAGGTGCCCCATCGCCATGGCGAGGTTGACCGCGCCGGGGTGGCGGACGATCTCGAGCGAGCTCTCCGTCGTCGGCGGCTCGGCCTCGGAGGAGGTGAGGATCAGGACATCGCCGCTTTCGGTGAACAGCGGCGCGTCCCAGGGAAGGTCGAGCCGGCCGCTGACGAGCACCATCAGCGGCTCCGGAGGGAGACCGTCCCGTTCGCGTTGCTCGCGCGTCTCCCGCTGGGAGACGAGGCGCCCGTAGCGCTCGACCCGCATCGTCCCCGCCCCGATCATCACCGCGTCGAAGCGGGTGCGCAGCCCCGCCAGCATCTCGGTGTCGGTGTCCGACCCGATCGGGCCGGAGCGCCCTTCGATCGTCGCCCGTCCGTCGACGGTGGCGACGAAGTTCATCGCCACCAGTGGCCGCTCCTCGCTCGCTTCCTCCCAAGGCCGGTAGGTCTCCAGCTGTGCGGAGACCGTGGTCGGGCCGGGATCGGGCAGGAGCCGCCGCATCGGCGCGAGGCTACCCGGTGGTGTTGGCTTTATGCGTCGGCGGATGCCTGCTTCGCTTGCTGCGGGTCGGGCATTGCGAAGAGGGCCGTTGCCGCAGTGGCGCGAATCGGCTCCTCACTCGACTCGTTCAGCCGTACAGCGCTTGCAGTCTGCTCCTCGAACACCATTTCCAGAAGCTCGTCCATGGCCTTGCTCAGTCGCGCGAATCCCTTGGAGTCGACGAGAATTGGAGTCCGGGTCAGGTGCCAGTCTGGGCGGGAATTGAACGTGCCTTTTTCGATCGCTTCGCTCGCGTCTTCGATCAGCAGGTCCCAGCTGTAAGCGGAGAACGCCTTCTGCACCTCCAGGGGCAGCTGTTCCGCCTCTGAAGCGGAGAACAGCGGCCGTTCGACCGCTTTGTAGAAGTGGGCGACAGCGCCGCGCACCGGTTCCTCACTGACCAGCTCGATCAGACCAAGCTCGCCGAGGACCCGAACGTGGTAACTGACGTTGCTCAGATCCTCGTCGAGGACTTCTGAGATTTCCCTCGGACTCGCCACCCTTTGGGCGAGGACGTCGAGACATTTTGCGCGGACCGGGTGACTCAGCCCTTTCACGAGCTGCTCGTGAGCCGGCCTCCCGAAGGTTCCCTTCCCCTCCTTCTGATGCCGGTCGGGGGGGCTCTTCCTGTTAACGACTCCCTTGCTCATCGACCTTCCTCCTCCTTTGTCGCCGATTTGTATCGCTACAGATTATTCCTCCATTTCTTATCCCGTAAATGCGTGGGTTCGTAAACCCGCTTTAAACCCTTCCAGCAAACGTCGGGTCGCTTTGTCCCATGACCCGACGAAGGGAGGTGATGCGGGAATGACGATCAGCAAGATTTGCCTGGTAATCCCAGCGATTTCAACCGGTAAGAGCACCTAGGGAGGGAAGGGGCGGGTTGCCATCAACAGCCCGCCCCCAGCATTTCTCTGGCTGGCGCACCAGCCAAGTATGGCGGTTTAAGCAGCGGTTTGAAACCGCCGCAAACAATCTGGAGGAAAAAAAATGCCGAGAGCTACGAGTAGTCGTGCCAGCCGGCAAACTGGCGGCCGGCGAACTTCTGCAGCTCGGCGACTTCCTCGCCGAAGCGGCCCCGGATCGTCTCGAAGAGGTCGTCCGGAAGCGTCGGCTTGGGGGCTGGAGCCTTCTCGGGGTCGTGGACGACCTTCTCGACCAGCCAGCGCATCGACTCCGGCAGGCGGTCGAAGTTGCGGTCGAAGGAGCGGAAGCCGGGGAGCTTGATCAGCTTCTCCATGAATTGGTATTTGTCGCCCTGCTTGGCGCTCGACTTCTCCCACTCGCGGTCGAACTGCTCGGAGGTGAAGCTCTCGTCGACGCCGGCGAAGGCGAAGGCCTTTCGCATCGTCGCCTCGCGTTCGGTCTGCAGCTCCTCCTGGGTGATGATCTCGATCTGCGAGCGGTCGAAGCGCTCGAGGTAGGGCTGCAGCTGCAGCCAGTACCTGGAGCGGTTCATGTAGGAGGTGTCGGGGCGCGAGAGCACCTCGACCAGGTCGCCGGTCTCGTAGCCGGCGCCGGTGGCGTGGACCCAGTGCGAAAGGATCCGCTTGATCGGGTCGCGGACCATGTAGAGCAGGCGCGCGTCGGGGCAGTTCTGCTGGATCCGCTCGGCGACCCCCTCGAACCGGGGAAGGTTCGTGTAGTGCGGCGAGGACTCGCCGCGGACCTCGAAGCGGTCGTCGAAGCGGCTCGCGTACCAGTCGAGCCCGAGGTCCCAGTTCAGCTCCCGGGCGAAGAAGTTGAGCTCCTTCGGCTTCGACATCTGAATTTCCGGATGGAGGCCGAGGTAGTGGTGGATGCTCGTCGTCCCGCACTTGAGCCCGCCGATGATGATGAAGTTCGGCAGCTGCGCGTGGCGTTTGCGGCGGCGGCGCAGGCGGCTCTTGCGATCGGCGGTGTAGCGCTCGCGGGCACGGTCGCACATCGCCACGTCGGCGGGGTCGGGGGAGGCGGTCTGGGGCAGCGTGTGCGTGTCGGTGTCCGGCACGAGCGTGGCTAGTCTAGCTGCGATGGTCTTCGCCGATCTTCAGAGCAACTTCGAGGCGTTCTTCAACCGGGCCGCCGAATTCTTCCGGCACCTCTCGGAAGTCGACTGGACGACCTTCGCCCTCGCACTCGCCTGCCTGCTGGGCATGCAGCTGGCGCGCGCCTGGGCCTGGCGCAACGTGCTGCGCGCCGCCTACCCCGACAAGCGAATCCCCTTCCTGCCGCTGGCCGCGGCCTACCTGGCGGGTGCTGGGATCAACGCGGTCGTGCCCGCGCACGCCGGCGACGTGACCAAGGTCTTCCTGGTCAAGCGGCAGATTCCGGACTCCTCCTACCCAGCGGTGACCTCTTCCTTCCTCGTCCAGACGGTCTTCGACACCTCGGTCGGGATCCTCGTCCTGCTTTATGCGATCACCCAGGGCCTGCTGCCGCCGCTGCCGCGGATCCCCCACCTGCCCGCCTTCGAGATCTCCTTCTGGGCCGACCACCCGAAGGCGTTCCTGATCGTCACCGGGATTGTGCTGCTGGCGATCGCGGTCGGCATCTACCTGCTCGCCCACCGGGTGCGCCGCTTCTGGGCCCGCGTCCGCCAGGGCCTGGTCATCCTCACCGAGCCGAGCCGCTACCTGCGCGAGGTCGCTGCCTGGCAGGGGATCGGCTGGCTCTTCCGCTTCGCCGCCTTCTGGCTCTTCCTCGAAGCCTTCGGGATCCCCGGCTCGGTCGGCAATGTGATGCTGGTGATGAGCGTGCAGGCGATCGCCAACATCGTCCCCTTCACCCCTGGCGGCGCCGGCGCCCAGCAGGCGCTGCTGGTCGCCACCTTGAACGGCCCCTCGCGCACCGCCGTCCTCTCCTTCTCGGTCGGCACCCAGATCGCGATGGCGGCCTGGTCGGTGGTGCTCGGCTTCGCCGCGATCCTGCTCGTCTTCCGGACCACCGACTGGCGCGGCCTTATCCGTCAAGCGCAAGGGGAGGCCGATAGCCAGAAGGCCGCGGAAGCGGCGACCCCGCCCTGATCGGGATGCGATTGGCGAGTTGACCTGGCTATAGGCAG
>JBIOWB010000107.1:0-7322 GCA_044868125.1 Solirubrobacterales bacterium | reverse complement strand
CCTGCAGGAGATGAAGTTCGAGGTCAGCGTCCCCCCGGCGATCGCCGAGCGGGCGCGGATCCCGATCGAGCGCATGGTCGCGATCGGGTAGCGGCCCGCGAACTTGGCCTGAAAGATCGGCTGCGTGGGCGGGATCTTGCGGGGTCGAGGGTGCGCAGGAGTCACCCTGTGCTCGCAGAAGGCACCCGACTGATGGCTATACGCAGAAAGAAAGACAGCGGCCCCGAGGAGCCTCGACGCCCCCGCGGCCGTCGCGCGCCGATCATCGAGCTGAACGACGTGACCAAGGTCTACCCGGGCGGCCACATGGCCCTCGACCGGGTCAACCTCTCGGTCGGGCGGGGCGAGTTCGTCTTCCTCGTCGGCCCGACCGGGTGCGGCAAGTCGACGCTGATCAAGATGCTGATCCGCGAGCTGGCCGCGACCGAAGGCTCGGTGAAGATCGCCGGTCGCGACATCGGCAAGCTGCCGGAGAAGAAAATCCCGCAGCTGCGGCGCAACATCGGCACCGTCTTCCAGGACTTCAAGCTGCTGCCCGACCGCACCGTCTACGACAACGTCGCCTACGCGCTGCAGGTGATCGGCGCCAGCCGGGCCGAAATCCGCGAGCAGGTTCCGCAGACGCTGCGCCTGGTCGGGCTCTCGACCAAGCTGCACAGTTACCCCGACCAGCTCTCCGGGGGCGAGCAGCAGCGCGTCTCCGTCGCCCGCGCCTTCGTCAACCACCCGCCGCTGCTGCTGGCCGACGAGCCGAGCGGCAACCTCGATCCGGTCACCTCGATCGGGATCATGCAGCTGCTCTACCGGATCAACAAGACCGGAACGACCGTCGTCGTCGTCACCCACGACCGCGAGATGGTGGACAACATGCAGCGGCGCGTGGTCGAGCTGTACGAGGGACGCGTAGTCCGCGACGAGGTCTCCGGCGGCTACACCGAGGAGTCGACGACCGAATTCGGCCTGCGGATGCGGGCCGAGATGGGCGTCGGCGCCGAGGGCGAGCCCCTCACCAACGGGCACTCCACCAAGGAGAACCTGCACTGATGGGCCGCGTCGTCTTCTTCTTCCAGGAGGCTCTGCGGGCGCTGAAGCGCAATGGTGCCCCGTCGCTGGCGGCGATCGTGACCACGGTCGTCACCGTCGTCCTGCTCGGGATGCTGATCCCGATCTTCCAGACCGCCCAGGGCAAGAGCGAAGAAGTCCGCGACCAGCTCAACGTCCAGTACGCGCTCTACGACGACGCGACCAAAGCCGAAATCAGCAAGCTGCGCGGCGAACTCGAGGGCATCCCGCACGTCGCCTCGGTCGCCTTCATCAGCAAGTCGCAGGCGCTGAAAACGCTGGAAGGCGAACTGAAGGACAAGACGATCGTCGAAGAGCTGCACTCCAACCCGCTCCCCAACAGCTTCGAAGTCAAAGCCGACGACGCCGCCAACCTGCCGGCGATCCGCGAAGCGGTCTTCCCCGACGGTCCCAAGGGCGCAGCGATCTCGCCGATCATCAGCAACGAATTCGACCGCCAGCAGTCGGCGGCGAAGATCGAGCAGGTGACGAGCGCGCTGAAGATCGTCCTCACCGTGATCACGGCGCTGCTGGTGCTCGCCTCGCTGATGCTGATCGGCAACACGATCCGGCTCTCGATCTACACCCGCCGCCGCGAGGTCGAGGTGATGCGCCTGGTCGGCGCCACCCGCTGGTTCATCCGCTGGCCGTTCATGATCGAGGGCGTGGTCGTCGGCTTCGCCGGGGGGCTCGTGGCCATACTGATCCTGTGGCTCGGCAAGATCACGATCGTCGACCCGCTCAGCGACTCGATCGGCGTCCTCGCGGCACAGAACAACTCGACGCTGGGCTTCCCGGCGCTGATCGCGATCCTCTTCGCCGCCTCGATCGTCGTCTCGACGCTCGGCTCCGGCGTCACCCTGCGCCGCTTCCTCAAGGTCTGAGGCGGGCGTGAGCGCGCGCGGGGCCGTGGCCTTCGCCGCCGCGCTGGTGGCTTTCCTCGCCGCCGGGCTCTACCTGGGCGGACACCCGCGCGACCTGCCCGAAACGCTGCGCGACGTCTTCGTCGACGAAACCGGCGGCCTGACGGCAGAAGCGGCGGAAGCGATCGAAGGCAGCTACTACCGCTCGGTCGACGGCCATCAGCTCAGCAACGGCTCGCTGCAGGGGATGGTCAGACAGCTGCGCAAACGCAACCAGGAGGACCGCTACTCCGAATACTTCTCGCCGGAAGCGCTGGCGAGCTTCAACCAGCAGATCGAAGGGCGCTTCTCGGGGATCGGGACGACGGTGGTGCCGGCGAAGAAGGGATTGCGGGTCGTCGCCGTCTTCCCCCGCTCGCCGGCCGAGAAAGCCGGGATCGAGGCGGGCGACGTGATCGTCTCGGTCGAAGGCGAATCGATCGCCGGGCAGAGCAGCGCCGAGGCGACGAAGAGGATCAAGGGACCGGAAGGGACGCAGGTGACGATCGGCGTCCGCGACGGCAGGAGCGGCAAGGCGCACGAGCTGGAGATCACCCGGGCCGAGGTGACGCTGCCCAACGTCAGCAGCAGCGTCAAGACGGTGGGTGGGAAGAAGCTCGGCTACGTCCGCATGCTCAGCTTCAGCGAAGCCGCCCACGCTCAGCTCGCCGAAAGGGTGGAGAAGATCGAAAAGGAAGGCGCGGAAGGGATCGTCCTCGACCTCCGCCACAACCCCGGTGGCCTGCTCGACGAGGCGGTGCTAAGCGCCGACGTCTTCCTGCCGAAGGACGAAGTCGTCGTCAGCACCAGGTCGCGAACCCAGGGCGACAGCGTCCACAAGACCTCGGGGGACCCGATCTCCGATTTGCCCGTCGTGGTCCTGGTCGACGGCGGCACCGCCTCGGCGGCGGAGATCCTCGCCGCGGCGCTGGCCGACGACGCCGGCTCGACCGTCGTCGGCACCCGCACCTACGGCAAGGGCCTCTTTCAGGAGGAGCGGGACCTCTCCAACGGCGGCGCCCTGAAGCTCTCGGTCGGGGAGTTCTTCACTCCGAACGGGGTAAACCTGGCCAAGAGCCATGGCATCCACCCGGACGTGAAAGCGAAGGACGACCCGGCGACGCCGGTCGACGAGGCCAAGCAGCGCGCGCTCGGCCTTCTCGCCGGCCAGGTCGGCTGATGCCCGGGCGGGGGAGGGGCCGCCGCGACCGCGGCCGGGCCGAGGCGCCGCGCCGGCGCAGTCGCCGCGGGGGAGCGCCCCGGGCCGAGCGGCGGGCGCGCGAACGCGAGGCGCAGCGGCCGGCGCGGGAGACGGTCGAAGAGCTGTTGCGGGAGGAGCTCGGCTTCCGCGGCTTCCGGCCGACGATCGAGGGCGAAGCACGGGAAGCGGTGGAGAGGACGGAGCGCGAAAGCGGTCCGCGCCGCGACCTCACCGCGCTCGCGACCTTCACCGTCGACCCGGCGACCGCCCGCGACTTCGACGACGCCGTCTCCGCCCAGCGCGAGGGCGACGGCGCCCGCGTCTGGATCCACATCGCCGACGTCGCCGCTCACGTCAAACCGGGGTCCCTGCTCGACGAAGAGGCGCGGCGGCGCGGCAACAGCACCTACGTCCCCGGCGCGGTCGAGCCGATGCTGCCGCACGCGCTCAGCTCCGAGGCCTGCAGCCTGGCGCCGGGGGTCGAGCGGCTGGCGGTGACGACCGAGGTCGAGCTGGGGCCGGGGATGGAGCCGCGGCGGGCGCGCTTCTACCGCAGCCGCATCCGCTCCGATGCGCGCCTCGACTACGACGAGCTGGACGAGATCTTCGCCGGCCGACGGAGCCCGCCGAGCGAGGTCGCCGAACCGCTCGCCGCCGCCCGCGAGGTCGCTGCCGGCCTCGGCGAGCACCGCGGCACCACGACGCTCGACGTCGAGTCCTTCGAGCCCGAGTTCGAGTTCGACGCCGAGGGCAACGTGCTGCGGGCCCACGGCCTCGCCCAGACCGAGGCCCACCGCCTGATCGAGCGGCTGATGATCCTCAACAACGAGCAGGTCGCCCAGCTGTTGGAGCGCGAGCGGGTGCCGGCGATCTACCGGGTCCACGCTCAGCCCGACGCGGCGCGAATCGAGCGCCTGCTCGAGCAGCTGGCGGCCCTGGGGGTGCCGACGCCGCCGCTGAAGGGCGGCCTGGCGCCGCGCGAGGCGGGGCGGGTCGCGGCGGAGGCGAGCCGGCTGGTGCGGCGGGAGGCCGAGCGACGCGGGCACGGCCGCGAGGCGTATACCTCGCTTGTGCTGCGATCCCTCAAGCAGGCCTACTACAGCGAGCGCAACATCGGCCACGCCGGCCTCGGCTCGC
Organism: Solirubrobacterales bacterium; assembly: GCA_044868125.1. GTDB lineage: Bacteria > Actinomycetota > Thermoleophilia > Solirubrobacterales > 70-9 > VAYN01. The sequence continues at coordinate 3,020 of JBIOWB010000107.1, read as the reverse complement.
CCGCCTACTGCCACTTCACCTCGCCGATCCGCCGCTACCCGGACCTCGTCTGCCACCGGGCGCTGCTGGCGCTGCTCGGCGAGGGGGAGGAGGCGCCGACCCTGGCCGAAGCGCGCGACGCCGCCGTCGAAGCCTCGGCGCGGGAGCGCACCTCAGCCCAGATCGAGCGGACCGCCGACGACGTCTGCGCCGCCCACCTGCTCGAACGCGAGCTCGGCGAGCGCGGCCTTGACGCGGTCTTCGAGGGCGAGGTCTCCGGCGTCATCCGCTCCGCTGCCTTCGTCTCCTTCCGCGGCGAGCTCGGCGACGTCTACGAGGGAATGCTGCCGGCGCGGCGCCTGCCCGGCGACCGCTACGAGCTCGACCGGGCCGAGGTGGCGCTGGTCGGGCGCGGCGCGGGAGGTCGCATCAACCTCGGCGATCCGATATCCGTCCGGGTGGCGGGAGTCGACCCGCCGCGTGGCCGAGCAGAGCTTGAGCCCGCCGGAGAGCCGCCCGAATGAGCAAGAAGACCAGAAAGAAACGCGAGCCCGCCTCTGGTGACGTGGTCACGAATCGGCGGGCTCGCCACAAATTCGAGTGGGTGGAGAAGATAGAGGCGGGGATCGTCCTGCAGGGCTCAGAGGTGAAGGCGCTGCGAAGCGGCAAGGCGCAAATGACCGATGCCTACGCTGTGGTCGATGGGGGCGAGGTTTGGCTTCGCAAGCTGCATATCCCGCCGTATGAGTTCGCCAGCGTCGACGCGCACGCGGCCGAGCGGCCGCGGAAGCTGCTCTTGCACAAGGAGGAGATCGAGCGCCTGATCGGTAAAACCGCTCAAAAAGGACTGACGCTGATCCCGACCAGGATTTATTTCAAGGGCCCGCGTGCAAAGGTGGAGCTTGCTTTGGCGCGAAACAAGGAGGGTCGCGACCGGCGCCGCGAGATCGCCGACCGCGACGTCCGCCGCGAGGTCGAGCGCGAGTTCAAGGGAAGGATGCGTTGAGGTTGAAACTGCAGAGCCAGATGGGAGGATTCACGTCAATGCGGATCAGCAAGAGCTTCCCCGCCGCCTGCGCTGGGATCATCGCGGTTGTGATGGCCGCTCCCGCGGAGGCCAGCGCCAAGTCCTTCCCGGAAAAGGCGAGCGATTACGTCAGCGACCACACCGCCTACTTCGTCGGCGCGCTGCTGGTGGCGATCCTGCTCCTGCTGCTGATCGTCCGCGTGACCCAGCGCCGGGCGAAGGGGAAGCAGGAAGCCCAGGCGCAGCCTGCGCCCGCCGGCGCGACGCCTCCGCCGCCCGGAGTTCCTCCGGCTGCCGCGCCCGCCGCGACGCCCGCCCCTGGTCCCGGCGGCCAACCCGCCCCCGTGCAGCAGCAACCTCCGACCGCTGGAGCGCCCGGCGTTCCTCAGACCGCTGAGCTGGCGGCGGTGCCGCCCGCGGCACCGGGGCAGTCGGCTCCGCCTCCCGGCCAGTCGGTTCCTCCGCCTGGGGCCTCGACGCCGCCGCCTGTTCCCGGAGCCGCCCCCGTTCCCGCCAACGAGTCGCCGAAACAGCGCAAGCAGCGCCAGCGCGACGAACAGCGCGCCAAACGGGCGCAGATGCGCGAGGCGCGCAAAGCCGAGTTGCAACGCCGCAAGGTAGAGAAGGCGCGGCGCAAGGCATCGAAGAAGGGCGAACCGGTGCCGGCTGCGGCTGCGCCGGTGCCCGGGGGCGCCCCCGCGGCGGAGCCGCCCAAGAGGGGCGGCTTCACCGAGATGAGCCTCTTCGGCATCAAGCTCGGCCGCAAGGGCAAGCGCGAGGCTGCCCAGGCCGAGCAGCGCCTTGCCGAGGCGCGCGCCGCCAACGAACGCGCGGTCGCCGAAGCTCAGACGGGCGCTCAGGTGCCGCCGTCGGGTCAGATGGCCCCCTGGGAGGAGCAGGCGACTACGGTGCAGCCGCAGACCGGTGGGCTCTCCGCTGTGCCCTCGGTGCCGCCACCCCCGATTCCCGGCGGAACCCCCGCGCCCGGCGATTACGACCCGGCCGCGGCCGAACAGCGCGTGCGCGACAAAGTCGCCGAGGTGCGCAGCGAGCAGCAGCGGATCGGCGCCGAGGCCGAGCGCCGGCTGCAGGCAGCCGAGCAGATGCAGCAGCAGGGTGGGCCGCCGCCGATCCAGGACACCCAGCCCGCCGCGCCGCAGGCGCCGTCACCGTCAGTGGACCTGCACACCGCCGAGCAGAGGCTCGAGGAAGAACGCGCCGCCCGCGAGCGCGAGATGAAAGAAGCCGAGGAGCGCCTGCGCCAGATCGAAGAGCGGACCAAAGCCGCCGAAGAGCGCGCGGCGGAGGCGAAACGGCTGGAGCAGCGGCGAGCCGAAGAGGCGGCCAAAGACCAGCGCCTCGAGCAGATGCGCCGAAGCGTCGCCGAAGCCGAAGAGCGCGCCCAGGAGGCCGAGCGCCGCGCCGTCGAGGCCGAGCGGGCCGCGGTGCAGTCGGTGCAGGGTGGGGGAGCACCCCCGCCGCCTTCGCCGGCGGACACGCAGTCCTTCCAGGCGCCCCCGGCCGAGCCCTACGAGCCGCCGACGCCACCTCCGGCGCCGCCGGAGCCGCCGCGACCCTACGAGCCGCCGACGCCGCCGCCCGCTCCGGCCGAGTCGTACCCGTCGACGCCTCCGCCCCCGGCCGAGTCGTTCTCGCCGCCGACCCCGCCTCCGCCCCCGGCCGAACCGGCGAGCACGCCGCCTCCGCCGCCGCCCCCGGCGGCCGAGCCGCCCGCGCCCGCCGCGGCGCCCGGCTTCGGCGCCGGGACGCCCCAGGGTGGCGGCCAGGTCAACCTCAACACCGTCACCTTCGAGCAACTGCGCGAAGAGAACCTCTCCGTCACCCAGGCGACCCGCCTGCTCGCCCATCGCGAGCGTCTCGGCGGCTTCCAGTCGGTCGACGACCTCGACCAGGTCGCCGGATTCCCGGTGGAGATGCTGGAAGAGCTGAAGACTCGCTCGACCGTCTGAGCGGGCGGTCGGGGGAGGGGTTCGCCGGACAACAGCGGGGAGGG
>JBIOWB010000106.1:0-4290 GCA_044868125.1 Solirubrobacterales bacterium | reverse complement strand
CCCTCCCCGCTGTTGTCCGGGGAGGCACTCCCCCGGCTCGCCTCTCGCTAGAAAGTGCGGTAACCGGCCGTCGAAGCTTTCGACTCACCCCGCAACCAGGCCGGCGCGCTCTCCTCCGCCGCCGCTTCGGCCTGGCGCCGCGCCTTGCTGACGCTGGCCTTGATCTCGTCCTCGGTCGCCTCCCGCACCCGCTCCTCGCGCTTCCGCGCCTGCACGCGGAGCCGGTCGGACTCGACCCGAAGCTGGTCCTCGGCGCGCTTGCGGGCGGATTCCTCGGCCTCGCGCTCGACTTTCTCGAGCAGGCGGCGGATGCTCTCCTCGGCTTCGCGTCGCACGTCCTCGGTCCCCTCCATCACCCGTCGCTCGATCTCGGTCTCCAGCCGCACCGCGGCCTGATGGGACTCCTCGGCTTTGGCTTCGGCGTCGGCGGCCCGCTGCTCGGCGGCGGCGATGCGCCGGTCGGCCTCGGCCTGAATCTGCTGGCGCGCGTCCTCGAGCCCAGCGTCGAATTCCTCTTTAGCGGTCTGTTCGGCCAGGGTGGTCGCGCTCTCCGCCTCGGCCTTTGCCTCCGTCGCCGCACGCTCGGCCTCGGTGCGGAGCCGGTTCGCCTTGGCGACGATCTCTTCGCGCTCGGACTGCGCGCGCTTCTGCAGCTCTTCAAAGGACTTCTCGGCCCGATCCCGCGCCGCCTCCGCAGCCGCAGCCCGCACGTCGGCCTCGCTGCGCGCCCTTTGCTCGGCGGCGATCCGCTCGCGCGCCTCAGCCGAGACCTTGCGCAAGGTCAACATCGCCCGCTCCTTCATCTGGTCCTTGACCGCGTCGGCCCGCTTTTCCGCCTCCACGACCCGACCCTCACTGACTCGAACCCACTCAAGCGCCTGGTCAGCCACGCCGCGCACCGCCCGCGTCGCCTCACCGACCTGCTGCAACTGCCTAACCGGCTCGCTCATCCCCAGCAACCTACTATCGAGCCCGGAGGCGAAGCTGTTGTCTGCCCCGCCCAAAGCCCGCAATTTGCGAGACGCCCGAGTAGGCCCCCGGGGGAGGGGTCGCCGGACCCTCCCCGCTGTTGTCCGCCGACCCCTCCCCCGGGGGCCTTAAGCGGACTTCTCGGTCTCGCGAGCGTGCAGGTCGCGCTTGAGGACCTTGCCCGTCGCGTTCCGCGGCAGCTCCTCTAGAAACTCGACCTCGCGGGGCGCCTTGTAGGAGGCGAGATGGGCCTTCACGTGGGCCGTCAACTCGCCTTCGGAGACCTCATCGCCGGCACGGATGACGACGAACGCCTTCAACCGCTGGCCGAACTCGGCGTCCTCGACCCCGATCACCGCCACCTCCTCGACCGCGTCGTGGTCGGCGAGCAGGTCCTCGACCTCGCGCGGGAAGACGTTCTCGCCGCCGGAGACGATCATCTCGTCGTCGCGGCCGTCGATGAAGAGCCGGCCGGCCTCGTCGACGTGGCCGACGTCGCCGCTGGAGTAGAGGCCGTCGATGATCTCCTTGCCGCCACCGCCGGTGTAGCCCTCGAAGGCCATTTCGTTGCCGACGAAGATGCGACCGACCTCCCCCCGCGGCACCTCCTTGCCGGCCTCGTCGTAGAGGCGGATCTTGGTCCCGCGCGGCGGTTTGCCGGCGGTGCCGGGGGCGGCACGCAGGTCCTCGGGGGTGGCGACGGTCGCGTAGGCGACCTCGGTCGAGCCGTAGAGGTTGTAGACGTTGTCGCCGAAGCGGTCCATCCACTCGATCGCCAGCTCGCCCGGCAGCGCCGAGCCCGAGAGCGAGGTGATCTTCAGCGCCGGCAGGCTGTACTCGTCAAGCGTCTCCTCGGGCAGGGTGAGGATGCGCTGGATCATCACCGGCACCGCCGCCAACACGTCGGCGCGGCTCTGCTCGGCCGCCTGCAGCGTCTCCTCCGGGTCGAACCTGCGCCGCAGCACCATCGTCGAGGCCGTCGGCAGGCTCATCACGAAGTGGAAGAAGCCCCAGGAGTGGAAGAGCGGCGCCGCGATCATCATCGTCATCCGGCTGCGGAAGGGGATCTTGTCGATCAGCGAGGCCAGCGCCAGGAGCCCGTCGGGACTGGAGCGCTGGGCGCCCTTCGGGGTGCCGGTGGTGCCGGAGGTGAGGATCACGAAGCGCGGTTTGTCGGGTGGCGGCTTGTGGTCGGATTCGTCGCCGGCCTCGATCAGGCTCTCCAGCGTCGGCGCGGAGACCTCGCCGTCGCACCAGCCGACGATCCGCTGCACCGAGGGATCGACGCCGCTGAGCAGGTCGGTGAACTCCTCGTCGCAGACGAGCGCCTTCGGGCCCTCGCGCTTGGTCACCTCGGCCAGTTGCGGGCCGGCGAACATCGTGTTCAGGTAGAGCGCGCTGGCGCCGAGCTTGGCCGAGGCGAGCGTCGCCTCGACGAAGCCGCGGTGGTTGCGGCACATGATCCCGACCCCGTCGCCGTAGCCGATCCCCATCTCCGCCAGGGAGTGGGCGAGCGCGTTGGTGCGGCGGTGCAGCCGCTCCCAGCTGAGGGCGCCGCGTTCGTCGACGATCGCCAGCTCGTGCGGGTGGTGGATCGCCGCGGTGGTGACGCCGGTCGCCGGCGAGGCGCCCCAGCGCAGGAAGGTGCCGCCGATCTTCAGCGCCTTGTCCGGGCGCATCGGCTCGAGGATCCCCGCCTCCCGCAGCACCTTCGCCTCGAAGATCGAGTCGGAGATCGAGCCGCGCAGGCTTGCCGGACTGAGCGAAAGCGCCATACCCGGCGAAGACTATTCGGATTCGACGCTTGCCACCGCTATGCAGGCGATTCCCTCGCCGCGGCCGACGAAGCCCATGCCCTCGTTGCTGGTCGCCTTGACGCTGACCCGGGCGGAGGTCGCCTCGCCGAGCGTCCGCTCCATCTCCGCCCTGTAGGGACCGAGACGGGGCTGCTCGCAGATCAGGGTCGCGTCGACGTTGACGATCGGGCCGGCGATCGTGCCGACCACGGTGCGCAGGAGGTCGATCGAGTCGGCCTCCTCGAAGGCCGGGTCGTCGTCGGGGAACATCTCGCCGATGTCGCCGCCGCCGGTGGCGCCGAGCAGAGCGTCGATCACCGCGTGGGTGAGGACGTCGGCGTCGGAGTGGCCTTCGAGGCCCTGGTCGTGCTCGATCTCCACCCCGCCGAGGACGAGGCGGCGGCCGGGGGCGAAGCGGTGGCTGTCGTAGCCGAGGCCGACCACGATCAGATGGTCGCCTTTCCACCCGGGTGCGACCGGGGGCGGGCGCCGAGCGGAGCGAGGCTCCGCTGGCGCTGCTCGAAGACGCATATCTCGCTTATCCCCAGCTCGTCGAGGAACTCGACGGCGCGCTCGTATTCGAAGCCGACATGCTCGGGCAGGTGGGCGTCGGAGGAGAGGGCGAAGGAGGCGCCGGCCTCGACGCACATCTCGGCGAACCCGCGCGAGGGATAGAGCTCGCCGACCGGCTTGCGGAGCCCCGCGGTCGAGACCTCGACCGCGATCCCGCTCTCGGCGATCGCCTCGACGGCGGGCTCGTAGAAGACGCGCGGATCGCGGTCGGGGAGCGGCCGCGCCCGGCCCCAGACCTTGACCAGGTCTGGGTGGGCGAGGACGTCGAAGAGGCCCGAGCGGGCGCAGGAGGCGACCTGCTCGAAGTAGCGGCGCCAGATCTCGTCGGCGTCTCCCTCCCCCTCCCATACGTCGAAGCCCTCGTGGTCGACGGCAGCGTCGCCCTCGCCGATGAAGTGGACCGAGCCGACGACGTAGTCGAAGTCGCGGGCGTCCAACAGGGCGGCGATCCGGCCTTCGGCGCCGGGGACGAAGTCGCACTCGACGCCGAGCCGCAGCGGCGTGCCGCGGACGAACTCGCAGTAGGCGTCGAGGTCGTCGACGGCGTTTTCGATCCAGAGCGGATGCTGCCAGAGCTCGAGCGCCTGACGGAAGCGGTAGACGTGCTCAGAGACCCCCAGCTCCTCGATCCCGGCCGCCTTGGCGGCGTCGAGATAGCGCTCGACGTTCTCGGCCGTGAAGTAGCGCTCGAACGGGGTCCCGCCGTCGTCGGGGCGCAGGTGGAGGTGGTAGTCGGTCAGCATGTGGGCGAGCATAGACTTCGCGCCGAATGAGTCGTCAGCTCCTGCTCCTCTTGCTCGGCTTCCTGGGCGGCATCGCGATCGCGCTGCTCCTCGGGGCGAAAAACCTCGGCACGGCGCTGGGCGTCGGCCAGGTCTGCTTCGCGGCGACGCTCGTCTACGTCCTGATGCGGGACCGGAGCCGGGGGAGTGCCTCCCCGGACAACAGCGGG
>JBIOWB010000105.1:0-5750 GCA_044868125.1 Solirubrobacterales bacterium | reverse complement strand
GCGAGACGACTCCCAGGAGAAGCGACGCCCAGAACCTCCAGCCTGTCACCGCGCCGGCGCGGCGCGCGCCGAGCGAGGTCGCGACGATCATCAGTGCGGCCGCGACGCCCGCACCGGCGAACACGTGCCAGCTGACGTCCTCGAGCAGGAGGATCGTCTGCGCATACGCGAGCTGCACGCTCTCGTCCTTGTTGGGCAGCTCGGCCAGAGGCGCGAACACGATCGTGTCCGTGAGGAAAAGGAGCACGGTGAAGGCGACACCGCCGATCAGCGCGAGCACGCTCTCGGCGTGCGCGCCTGCGGCCCGCAGGCGGAAGGACAGCCCGCCGACGAACCAGCCGAGGAGGAGCGGATAGAGGAAGGCGACGAGCAGCCACACCCCGATCCCGGCCTCGTGCGACTCCGCCCGCTCGATGACCTCGGCGGCAGTGTCGCCCGAGCCCGTGTCGATCACGATTGCGGTCACGGTGCCGATGAGCCACAGCAGGCCTCCCAGCGGCGACCAGCGCACGAGCCAGGGGCGATCGGCGCGTTCGCCTTCCGATGCCAGGGAAGCCTTGGTCGTGGTCAGCGCAAGATCGGCCATCGGAACTCCTTTCGTCTGCCCTGACGGTGGCCAATCCCGAGTCCCAGGCACAAGGGAGCGGAGTCCCGAGCGAGTCGGGAAATGGACTCACGCAGCAGACGACCACCGCACGACCCAGCGGTTCTCGCGGCAGCGACCCGCGGACTTCGACACGCCATGCCAAGCGGGCGTAGCGACTGTGGCCACCCGCGTCCGTCCGCCGGAGGAGGTTGCACATGCCCGCCTCGGCTGGCGAACCTACTGGCGAACTCGGACTAAAAGACCTGCAAATCAATAGTTTCTTGGCGGTCTCGAACGCCGTTGGCGGCCGAAAGGTCGCCCAAGGGTTCGAATCCCTCCCCCTCCGTCTCGATGAGAAACCGCCTATCCACGCGGCTTCTCGCTGCGCGTCAAAGTGGTCGAGCCGGCCTTGCGATGCTAAATCAGGCAACGCCCAACGCTACGGCGATGCCCTGCCCGACAACGGCTGCGGCGGTCACCTAGACCGTCACCGCAACCGCGCCGACCGACCCCGCCAGGCACATCCGCCGCGCGCCCCTAAACGCCACACCGCCGCAGAGCTGAACCCGGCTCCCGACCAGCGCGCCTGGCCGTTCACATTCGCCCACCGCACGATGATTACGAGTTCGCCGAGAAAGGACTCTGTGGGCAGCACCACAACGGTCGCCCGCCGAGCCGCGGCAGCGCCCGCTTCTCCCCGTCGCTGGCTGCGGGAAGGAGGCGCCAGCGATCGGCGTGCTCGTCGTCGAGGAGGAGTCACCGGCTGTCCGGCGACCAGGTGATCCAGTCGAAGTGACGTGCCGTCTTGAAGATGCGCCGTCGCTGGGCGCGCGGGCCCTCGAGGAGGAAGAGTTCATGCGGTGCGGGGAAGCCACTCGTCGTGTACGCGAGGCGATGCCCCTCGGGCGACCAGGCGAACATGGAGATCGCATAGGGGGAGCGGAGCAGACGGACGACGCTCCCGTCCGCCCGGGCGAGGGCGATCCTGCCCACGGTCTTCGACCGCTTCGGCCAGGCGATGTACGCCTGCGCGGCCAGGTAGCGCCCGTCGGCCGACCAGCGGGGTGGCGCGATCTCAGCCGTCCGCACATGGGCGCGCTCGGCCACCCGCCGGTACGAGAGGACGGCTGTGCGCTCGCCGCGCACCGGGTCAACGGCGACGTACTCGCCTCTGTTGCGAGTCGACACGAGAAGCCGCCCGTCGGGCGTCCACCCGCCGAGGTGGCCCCTCGCAACCTGGCGCAAGTCCGAGCCGTCGGGCGGGGCGACGAGGATCCGGCTGCTCGGTCTCGCGCCGCCGTCGCAACAGGGCTGCGACGGCTCGGCGGCGACGAGGCGGCTGTCCGGAGAGAGGGCGAAGGTCCAGAGCTCGGGAGGTAGGGAGAGCGACTCAGCCCGCTCGAGCCGACCGGCTCGGTAGCGAAAGACAACCGGCTGCCCGCAGACCGGCGTGGCGTGGCGGGGAACGAGGATCCGGGCGGGCCCGAGCCACGACAGGTGGAACGTGCACCACTCGTCCCCTGTCACCTCCTCCGTCGCAGGCTTCCCTTCCACGATGCCTCTGGCGACACCGAAGCCGTCCGGCGACGAAGTTCCGTAGGGATCGGTGGAAAGACCGATGCCGGAGAGGACGGCGTCACCGGGGGCGCTCGCTGGTCCCGCGTCCCGCTGCGCCTTCGCAGGCTTCGAGCCGCCGGCCGAGGGCTCCCTCTCCCCGCCGAGCGAACAGGCGGAGAGGATAAGAGCAACCAGAGCGACCGATGCTCGGGCTCCCTGAGTGCCAAGCGGGGATCGAGGGCGAGCTCTGATGCTCATGCCGACCCGAGTCGAACCTCTCTGGCTTCGAGGCCATCGAGGACCCCGCGGACGAACTCCCGGTCGCCGTTGATGTTCACGGTGAGGACGCCGCCAAGGCAGAGAGATGCGTACTCGCCGGACGGGCTCAGCTCCTCGGCCGCATCGCTGCACCTTTCCACCCATAGCTCGACGTGGCGAAAGCGATCGTCGACTCGGAGAAGATCCGGGTCGGGCTCGCTGTCTCCAATGGTCAGCCTTGGACCCTCCCCCTCTCCCGATTCGTCCGAGAGCGCGATCGGCGGCAACGCCTGCAGGGCGATGAAGCCATCCGGCGTCTCGACGATCCGGGGAGGACCGGCGCACCACTGGACGAGGATCGGGCCGTCAGATCTGACTCCCGAGTTCGGCGAGAAAGAAGGGCAACACAGACCCCTCCACGGCAGCGCAGCCGGCTGGAGCACTTCGTGTGTCTACCTGGGAGGCAACAGAAGTAGCGTCTCAGCAGGGATTTTCAAGCCGATGCCCTGACTCGAACTGAGAACCCTTCTCCATTACGAGTAAAGAGCTGTCACCATCAGTCACCAGAAGTCACCTCAGGTCAGCCCGCTTCGCCGAATCCACTGGACTGGAGATGACTGACCGTGAGCCAAGATGACAAGCCCGTAGACCTCTCGTGAACCCCGCTGACGTTTGCTGGTCGGAGAACGGCCAGGACGGTCGTGTCGGCACTTCACGTATCCGCTTGGGACGCTTCGAGCAGCGAGAGCCGGAGGATGGCACCAACCGGTTCTGACGCGCTCATGGCTGTTCACACCTCTCTCGGTGCATTCCGAGCGATCTCGACGCCTCTTGTCAATGGCCATCTCGGAGTCGCCGCTGGTGGCCAGCGGAAGTCCCCACGCCTCGCCTTGTCCCGGCGCGGCCGCTGCGCCGTAGCTGAGCCGTAGGCGAAGCGGAGGAGCAGTGGCCGCGCGGCCGGGGTCGGCCGGCAGGGCTGGTCTGGTTAGGGGGCCTTCGGGCGACCACCTCCTCGGGTCTTCGCTTCTTTCATCCGGAACGACTCGCCAGCGGTGGCGACGACGGTGGCGTGGTGGAGTAGTCGGTCGAGGAGGGCGACGGCGGTGGAGTGCTCGGGCAGGAAGCGGCCCCATTCCTCGAACGGCCAGTGGCTGGCGATGCCGAGGCTGCGGCGCTCGTAGGCAGCGGCGACGAAGCGGAAGAGCAGTTGGGCGCCGGTGTCGTCGAGCGGGGCGAAGCCGATCTCGTCGACGATCACGAGGTCGAAGCGCAGCAGCGCGTCGATCTGCTTGCCGACGCTGTTGTCGGCCAGGCCGCGGTAGAGGTGCTCGACGAGCTCGTCGGCGCGCAGGTAGCGGACGCGCAGGCCGGCCTCGACGGCGGCGAGCCCGCAGCCGATCAGCACATGGCTCTTGCCGGTACCGGGCGGCCCGATCAGACAGGCGTTGTCGGCCGAGTGCACCCACTCGAGGCCGGCGAGGTAGTCGAAGGTCGCCCCCGGGATCGAGGAGGCCGCGAGCTGGAAGTCGTCGAGCCGTTTCGGCTGCGGGAAGCCGGCGGCGCGCAGCCTGGTGCGGAGGTTGGCCTCGTCGCGGGCGGCGATCTCGGCCTCGACCAGTGTGCGCAAGAGCTCCTCGGGGACCCAGCGCTGCGTCTTCGCGGTCTGCAGCAGCTCGGGCGCGAGCTGGCGCATCCGCCTGAGCTTGAGCCGCTTCAGTCCCTGCTCGAGATCGGGAGCGAGCGGCGGCTGCGTGCGCGTGGTCATTGCAGTCCCTCCAGCGCGTAGGCGGTGAGCGGCCGCCGCTCGACCTGCGGCAGCTCGAGCACGAGCGGCTCGCCGGCCGGCCGTGGCCGCGGCAGGCTCTGCCCCGCCTCCAGGATCGCGCGCACGTCGGCCGCGCGGAAGCGACGGAAGGCGAGCGCCCGCTCGAGCGCGGCGACGAGCGCGGCGCGGCCGTAGGCGGGCTCGAGCGCGACGATCGCAACCAGCTCGGAAGCGAGCCGCTGCGTCCCGGCCGCGGCGGCTGCACGGAGGTACCGCTCGGCGATCTCGTCGAGCGCGAGGAAGCTGCGCTCGGCGCTGCTGCGCGGCCGCACCGCTCGTGCCGGCGGCCGCGCCGGACCGCCGTAGTGCTCGTCGAGGAGCGATACCTCACCCGGTGCGACCAGCGGGTGGCGGGCGATCTCGCGGCTGTCGTGGACGATCACGACCTCGCCGCCTGTCGCGAGCAGCTCGACCTGCTTGCCGACCAGCGCCTGCGGTACCGAGTAGCGGGCCGAGCCGAAACGGACACAGCCGAGCCGGTCGACCTTGCGCAGCTCGCCCTGCCGCAGCGGCGGCCGCAGCGACGGCAGCGCCCGCAACGCCTCCCGCTCACGCTCGAGCCGCTCCGCCGGCACCGCCGCGATCTCCGAGTGGCGGCGGCCGTTGACCTCCGCGCACCAGACGACCGCGGCGGCGTTGGCCTCCGCCAGCGTCGCGAACGGCCCCTCCGGGACGAGCAGGTCGGCCTGCGCGTAGCCGACCAGGTGCTCCACGACCCCCTTCGACTGCGGGTCGTGCGCCTCGCAGAAATCGGGCCGGAAGCCGTAGCGCAGCGCGAAGCGGACGTAGTCGGGGTGCGGCACGACCACGTTGGCGACCGTCGTCGCGCGCAGGCCCGCCATCCGGTCGGAGAGCACGACCGCCGGCACCCCGCCCGCCTCCTCGAAGCACTCGGCCAAGAGCGCCAGCACCGTCTCGCGACGCCGATCCGCGGCGAAACGGACGAAGCGCCAGCGCGACCAGGGCAGCACCGCGCAGAAGAGCGAGAACGGCCGCTCCTCCGCCCAGTCGATCACCAGGTGGCCGCCCGGCGAGGGCAGCCAGGGCCGAAAGCTGCGCGGGCGCCGATGAGCAGCCTTGGCCTCGGCGACCGCGCGGCGGAAGCTCCGATCCGAGCCCTCGTAGCCGGCGGCGCGAGCCGCCACCAGCAACCGCTTCGCCGAGATCCGCCCCTGCGTCGCCTCCACCCGCTCGGCGATCAGCCCGGTGACGACGTCGGTGTTGCGCGCCCGGCGCGGACGCTCCGGCCGCGGCGCACCCTGCTGCCGCTCGACGATCCGCCGCACCGTCTTATGCGTTGTCCCGCACAGCTCGGCCGCAGCGCGATAGCTGCCAAGCTCGCGGTAGGCGTTGATGATGTCCAACTGCTCCCTCGCTGACTTCATGGCGGTCCCCCGGCGCGGTCGATGACGGCAACGCCGCCCACCGTCCACACCGCGGCGGACGCACCGGTTGACTCAGATCAGGCGAGGGGTGGGGACTTCCTCCTGGCCACAGGTGGGGACTTTCTCATGGCCACGGGCA
>JBIOWB010000104.1:0-6098 GCA_044868125.1 Solirubrobacterales bacterium | reverse complement strand
TTGCGCTCGGCCTCGGGGATGCCGAGGCGGTCGAAGGTGTATTTGATGTCCTCCGGGACCTCGCTCCAGTCGCGGCTGTTCTTCTCCGAGGCGCGGACGAAGTAGTGGATGTCGTCGAAGTCGATCTGGTCGAGGTCGCCGCCCCATTTCGGGGTCGGGCGCTGTTCGAAATGTTCCAGCGCCTTCAGCCGGAAGTCCCGCATCCACTGCGGCTCGTCCTTGAAGTCGGAGATCGTTTCGACGACCTCTCTGGAGAGGCCCTTTGGGGCTTTGTAGGCGTAGCCGGTCTCGGGATCGTTGAAGCCGAACTTCTCTTTGTAGTCGGCGTTGATGCCGGCAAGCTCGCGTTTCTCGGCGAGCACCTCGGGCGTTGCCATGTCAGTTGACCTCCAAAGTGATGGTGTCGTCCTCGATCGCTACCGGGAACGTCTGGACCGGCTGGAAAGCGGGGAGCGTCTTCGGCCTGCCGGTGCTGAGGTCGAAGAGGGAGCCGTGGCGCGGACACTCGACCGTGCAGGCGGCGGCGTCGAACTCGCCCTCGGCGAGCGGCCCGTTGTCGTGCGAGCAGCGGTCCTCGATCGCGTAATAGGCGCCGTCGCAGTTGAAGACGCCGATTTTCATCCCGTCGTGCTCGACCAGGCGCATGCCGCCCGGCGGCAGCTCGGCTGCCGGGCAGACTGAGATCTTGGTTCCTGCGGTGTCGGTCAAGAGGGGTGGCGCTCCAGTCGCCGCTCTTGCGGCCTAGTGCGGATCGAGACTAATCCTACTTCCAAGGTCGGATTTTAGCGGGACGGACCGTCGGGCTTCGAGGGGTGTCTGACTTCAGGCGTCCTATATGGGGCTTCAAGTCAGACACGTCCCGGAGTTTCACAACGATGCGATGAGTTTGAGACGGAAGTGTGGTCTTATCAGCATCAACCCTTCGAGAGAGGAGCGCAGATGAGCGAGAGGACGAATTACGCCCCCGGTACCCCCTGCTGGGTCGAATTGAGCGGGACCCCCGATATCGAGGCCAGCGCGAGCTTCTATGGCGAGATCTTCGGCTGGGAGCTGCCGGAGCTGCCGAACTCGGCCGAGCTGGGCGGTTACCGGCGGGCGAAAAGGGGCGGCAAGGACGTCGCCGGCGTCTCTCCAAGGATGGAGGACAGCCAGCCGACGGTATGGGCGACCTACGTCTCGGTCGACGATGCCGCGGCGACCGTGGCCAAAGTCGCCGAGGCCGGCGGCCAGGTAATCGTCGAGCCGATGGACGTGCAGGGCCTCGGCAAGATGGCGGTCTTCACCGATCCGACCGGCGCCGTCTGCGGGATCTGGGAGCCGGGGACCTTCACCGGCGCCGAGCTCGTCAACGAGGCGGGCTGCTTCGGCTGGAACGAGCTCGGTACGCGCGACACCGCAGGCGCCAAGAGCTTCTACGAGGTTGTCTTCGGCTGGGGCTATCGCGACGAACCGTCCCCCAGGCTCGGGACCTACACGATCTGGAAAGTCGGCGAGGAGATGGTCGGCGGCATGATCGACCTGAACGCCCTCGGGATGCCGGCGGAGATCCCGGCCAACTGGCTCGTCTACTTCACCGTCGACGACGCCGACGCGACGGTGGCGAAGGTGGAAAGCGGCGGCGGCAGCGTCATGAACGGTCCGATCGACATCCCGGTCGGCCGCTTTGCCGTCGTCGCCGACCAGTTCGGTGCCACTTTTGCGGTGATGCAGCCGAGCGAGGAGACGCTGGCGAACATGCCGTAGCGCGGTTGCTCGAGATCGCATCCGACCTTCGACCCAGCCCGCTGTGCCGAAAATCGGATGCGCTGAGCTAAAGCTGTCCGAGGTCGGCGACCGCTTCGCTCGGGTCGCCGGTCTCGCCCTCGTCCTCCCATTCGGCGGGCTTGCCGAGGGAGGCGCTCTTGACGACCTTGAGGCCGAGCATCGCGCACTTCATCCGGGTGGCCGAGATGTCGATTCCGAGCAGCTCGAGGACGAAGTCTTTCGGCAGCTTCAGCAGCTCCTCGCGGCTCATCCCGACCAGCTCGTCGGTCAGCAGCGAGGTGGCGGCGGTGGAGATCGCGCAGCCCTTGCCCTCGAAGGCGATCTCGGCCACCTTTTCGTCCTCGTCGAGCCGGATCGTCACGTGCTGCTCGTCGCCGCAGAACGGGTTCGTGTCCTCGAACTCGAGGTCCGCGTCTTCCAGGCGGCCGAAGTTGTGGGGCCGCTTGTAGTGCTCGAGGATCTGATCGCGGTAGAGCTCGTCCATCAGAGACCGAAAACCTTACGCGCGTCTTCGAGGCCGTCGACCAGGCGGTCGATCTCCTCGCTCGTCGTGTAGACGCCGAAGCTGGCGCGGGCGGTGGCGGCGATCTGCAGCCGGTCCATCAGCGGCTGGGCGCAGTGGTGGCCGGCGCGGACGGCGACGCCGTGGCGGTCGAGGATCTCGGAGACGTCGTGGGCGTGGATGCCCTCGATCTCGAAGGAGACGGGGCCGAGGCGGCCGGGGCCGCGGGGCGGCCCGAAGACGCGCAGGCCCGGCACCTCGACGAGGCGGGCGAGCGCGTAGTCGGCGATCTGCTCCTCGTGCTCGCGGACCGCCCCCATCCCGACCATGTCGAGCCAGCGCAGGGCGGAGGCCATGCCGATCGCCTGGGAGATCGCCGGCGTCCCCGCCTCGAAGCGCGCCGGCGGGTCGGCGTAGGTCGTGCCCTCCTTGGTGACCTTGCGGATCATCGATCCGCCGCCGAGGAAGGGCGGCATCGCCCGCAGCAGGTCGAGCCTGGTCCAGAGGGCGCCGATCCCGGTCGGCGCGTAGAGCTTGTGCCCGGTCAGCGCGTAGAAGTCGACGCCGAGCTCGGCCATCTCGAGCGGCAGCTTCGGCGCCGCCTGGGCGCCATCGACCAAGATCAGCGCGCCGGCATCGTGCGCCAGCCGTGCCAGCTCGGCGATCGGGTTCTCGGTTCCAAGCACGTTGGAGACGTGCGTCACCGCAACCAGCTTCGGCCCCCGCTCCAGCAGGGCCGCGTAGGCGTCCAGGTCGAGCTGCCCCTTGTCGTCGATCGGCGCCCAGTCGACCTCCGCCCCGACCCGCTCGGCCAGCTGCTGCCAGGGGACGATGTTGGAGTGGTGCTCCATCTCGGTGAGGACGATGCGGTCGCCGACGCCGACGTTGGCGTCGCCCCAGGCCCGCGCCACCAGGTTGATCGCCTCGGTCGCGTTGCGGACGAAGACGACCTCGCGCCGGTCGGCGGCGCCGATGTGGTCGGCCACCGTCGCCCGCGCCCCCTCATACGCTTCGGTCGCCTCGGCCGAGAGCGTGTGGGAGCCGCGGTGGACGTTGGAGTGGTGGCGGCGCTCGTAGCGGTCGACCGCCTGGACCGAGGCCAGCACCCGCTGGGCGCTGGCGCCGCTGTCGAGGTAGGCGACCGGTCGGCCGTGCACCTCGCGCTCCAGCGCCGGGAAGGCGGCGCGAACCTTCTCGATCGAGAAGGGGGGAGCCGCGGCAGGACTCTTCGCGCTCACCGGCTCCATCTCACCCGAGGCTAGGCAGCCGCGCCTGCCTCGACCTCCTCTTTGATCCAGCCGTAGCCCTTCTCCTCCAGCACCCCGACCAGCTCCGGGCCGCCTTCTTTGACGATCCGCCCCTGGTGCATGACGTGGACGGCGTCGGGTTTGACCATGTGGAGGATGCGCTGGTAGTGGGTGATGATCAGGACGCCCATGTCGGGCCCGGCGAACTTGTTGACGCCCTCGGCGACGGTGCGCAGCGCGTCGATGTCGAGGCCCGAGTCGGTCTCGTCGAGGATCGCCAGCTCCGGCCGCAGCAGCGCCAACTGCAGCAGCTCCATCCGCTTCTTCTCGCCGCCGGAGAAGCCGTCGTTGAGATAGCGGCTGGAGAAGTCTTTGGGGATGCTCGCCAGCTCCATCGCCTCCTGCGCGGTTTTAGCGAAGTCTTTGATCTTGATCTGCTCTTCGCCGCGGGCCTCGCGGTGGGCGTTGATGATCATCCGCAGGTACTTGCTGACCGAGACGCCGGGGATCGCGACCGGGTACTGGAAGGCCATGAAGAGCCCGGCCTGCGAGCGGTCCTCGGGGGCGGCCTCGGTGATGTCCTCGCCCTTGAAGGCGATCGTGCCCTCGGTCACCTCGAGCGCCGGGTGGCCCATGATCGCGTTGGCGAGCGTCGACTTGCCGGAGCCGTTCGGGCCCATCAGGGCGTGCACCTTGCCCTTCTCGACGTCGAGGTCGAGGCCTTTGAGGATTTCCTTGTCCTCGGCCTTCACGTGCAGGTTGCGGATCTCCAGCTCAGCCAATTTCGCTCCGTTTCTGGGGTTGTTGAAGTTCGTCGATGCCTGTGCCCTGATGGCTACGCGGCGCTGCCGATCGCCGCGGCCCGGGTGGGGGCGCTGTGCGCGGAGAACTCGACCAGCTCGGCGAGGGTGGTGCCGGCGAGCGCCTTGTTGACCCCGCCCTGGACGCGCATCCACAGCAGCTTCGTCGAGCAGGCCTGGTCGCCGTCGGACTCGTGCGAGCAGAGGACTTTGCCCTCCGGCGTGTCGTGGAAGCACTCCATCGGCGCGATCTGCCCTTCCAGCGCCTCGACCACCTGGTCCATCGTGATCTCCCCGGCCGGCTTCGCCAGGCGGTAGCCGCCGTGGGCGCCGCGGGTCGAGGTGACGAGCCCCGCCTTGCGCAGTTTCGCCACCAGGTGCTCCAGATAGGAGAGGGGCAGCCGCTCGGCTTCGGCGACCGATCCCAGCGAGACCGGCTGCGAGCCGGGCTGGCGGCCCAGCTCGACCATCAGTCGCACTCCGTACTCGGCTTTGGTCGAGAACAGCATCGAATCTAAATCCTACCGAAGCGGTCGGTTATGCCGTCACGGCTCGATCAGGCCGCGGCGGATCGCGTAGCGGACGAGCTCGACCCGGTCGCGCATGCCGAGCTTGCGCATCGCGTTGGCGCGGTGGTTCTCGACCGTCTTCTCGGAGAGATGGAGGACCTCGGCGATCTCCCTCGTCGTGTTCGCCTCGGCGACCAGCTTGACGATCTCCTCCTCGCGCGGCGTCAGCTTCTCCTCGCCGCTGGAGCCGCGCTCGAGCACGTCCTTGATCAGAGTCCGTTGCGCCTCCGGCGTCAGGAACGGCTCCCCCCGCTCGACCGCCCGGATCGCCGCCAACAGATCGGTATCGGCCTGCGCCTTCAGCACGTAGCCGGAGGCGCCAGCCTTCAGCGCCTCGAACAGGTAGCGCTCGTCGTCGTGCATCGAGAGGATCAGGACCGAGACCTCCGGCGCCTGCTTCTTGATCTCCCGCGTCGCCTGCAGCCCGGTCAGCTTCGGCATTTTCACGTCGAGGATCGCCAGGTCCGGCCGCTCCCGCACCGCCAGGTCCCGCGCCTCGGCGCCGTCGCCGGCCTCGGCGACGACCTCGATGTCCGGCTGGCGCTCCAACAGCAGCCGAATCCCCGAGCGCACGATCCCATGATCGTCAGCGATCAGCACACGCATACCGCACCACTATCGCCGACGGGACGAAAAGGGGCCTATATCGATCGAAATCGTCCCGTCGGCAGCGTTTTCAGGAGGGGACCGCGAGGCGGACGGTCGTGCCGTGGTCAGGCCTCGACTCGATCGTCAGCTCGGCGCCGATCAGGAGGGCGCGCTCGCGCATGCCGCCGATGCCGAGGCCGCGCTCGGACTCGTCGAAGGCGAAGCCGCGGCCGTCGTCGCTGACCTCGAGGAAGACGCCGCCAGCGTCGGTTCGCTGCAGGCGCACCTCGACCCGGCCGGCGCCGCTGTGGCGGGCGGCGTTGGAGAGCGCCTCCTGGGCGACGCGGTAGACGACGAGTTGGGCGTCGTCGTCGAGGTCGGAGAAGTTGCCGTCGACGTCGAGGTCGGTCTCGATCCCGCCGCCGAGCCGATCGATCTGCCCTTCGATCGCAGCCGCCAGCCCGAGGTCGTCGAGGGCGGTCGGCCGCAGCTGCCGTGCCAGCGAGAGCAGCTCCCTCATCGCCTGGTTGGCGAGCGCTTTGGTCTCGGCCAGCTCGCCCTCCAGCTCAGGCGGCGCCGCCTCGCGCGCCGCCTCCAGCCGCAGCAGCAGCCCGGTCAGCGACTGGTT
>JBIOWB010000103.1:0-11086 GCA_044868125.1 Solirubrobacterales bacterium | reverse complement strand
CCGAGAGCGGCGTTACCGTGAACCTTCATCCGGGTCCTCCTTGCTTGGGGCGTAGACACCGCCAAGCTTCTGGGAGGGCCCGGATGGCCTTTCAGGCGTTCACAAGGTGTGTGGGCGGGTCAGCTAGCTGTCCCGCCGAGTCCGCCGGCACTCCCGAACGGGTATAGAGAGGGTGTGACCGGTAGTCGGACCACGACCCTGCGCCTCGGCTTGGCGATGTTCGCCCTGCTCGCCGCGGGGATGGCGTTGTTGGGCGGCAGCGCCGGGGCGGCGCAGCGGGCTCCTGACGCACGGCCGCCGCGGGTCTCGCTGACGATGCCGCCCGAACTCACGCGCGGCGCGCCGGCGCTCGCGCGGGGGACGGTGACGCCTCCGCAGCGCGGTCGGATCCTGCTCCAGGTCAGGAAGGCCGGTGCCTGGCATCCGGTGGCGGCCGGAAAAGTCCGCCGCGGCCGTTTCCGGATCTCCTTCCTCCCGCGGCCGCTCCCGTCGCAGGCGCGGCTGCGCGCAGCCCTGATGCAGGGACAGCGCCAGGTCGCGACCTCGACTGTCGAGAGGGTGCGGATAGGTCCGGCGAGTCCGGCGCCCGCCCCTATCGCCCAACCGCCCGCCTCGTCCGGCGGCCAATCGTCGACGGCTTCGTCCGGCGGCGGCCAGAGCACTCCTTCGGAAGAAACTCCGCCGCCGGGCGAAGAACCCCCATCTGAAGAACCGCCGCCCGAACTCCCTCCGCCGGGTGACGCCTACTGGGGCGCTTGGATCGGTCCCCAACTGACGGGGACGGCCGCGCCCTGGGACATGAACGCGGTCTCGGAGTTCGAGCAGCTGACCGGGAAGTCGCTCTCGATGATCGAGTTCAGCTCCCCCTTCGCCGACTGCTCGAAATCGCCGTGCTCGTACTACAGCTTTCCCTGGGATCCGTTCGACGCGATCCGCGCCCACGGGGCGATCCCGTTCTTCAGCTGGGGCTCGCAGTCGATTCCCGGCAGCGCCACCCAACCCGACTTCCAGCTCGCCGACATCCTCGCCGGCAGCTACGACGGCTACATCAGCGCCTGGGCCACCCGGGCGAGCGAATGGGGGCACCCGTTCTTCCTCCGCTTCGACTGGGAGATGAACGGCGACTGGTTCCCGTGGGGCGAAGCCACCAACGGCAACCAGCCCGGGGAATTCGCCGCGGCATGGCGCCACGTGCACGACGTCTTCACCTCGGTGGGGGCGACCAACGCGACCTGGGTGTGGTGCCCCTACGTCAACCACCTCAACCTCTACGCCTCCCTCTATCCGGGAGATTCCTACGTCGACTGGACCTGCCTCGACGGTTACAACTGGGGCACCAACCCCGCGGCGCCGAACGGCTGGAGGACGTTCGACAGCCTCTACGGCAACGCCTACGCCAAGGTCACCGAAACCGTCGCCCCCTCGAAGCCGATGGCGATCGGCGAGATGGCTTCGAGCGAGTACGGGGGCTCGAAGGCGACGTGGATCGAGGAAATGTTCGAAGCGCTGCCGACCCGCTTTCCGAAGATCCGCGGCCTGCTCTGGTTCGAGAACCTCGGCAACGGCATGGACTGGCCCCTCGAGAGCTCCGAATCCGCAACGGAAGCGTTCGCCACCGGCATCGGCGACAGCCGTTACCTCGGCAACGAATTCGGCGGGATCGGGAGCAGTCCGATTCCGCCTCCCTGAACTCGCTACCGCCCCCGCAGCGTCACCTTCGCCCGCTGGGTGAAGGGCGATCCGCCGTCCGGCTTGTAGGTGATGCGGACGCTCAGACGCCGGGAGTGGCCGGAGGCGAGGGCTCGCCGCAATCGCGGGTCCGGGACTAGCGTGATCGCGGCCCGCGCGCGGCACACCGGGGCGTGCGTCGTGAGCGGGCGTAGGCCGGCGCCCCCCACCGTCAGGTCCCCGGGCCCGGGGACGGCCAGGCGCAGGCGGCCTCCGATCGCGCCGGGCAGAGGTTCGCTGCCGAGCACGAGGAAGGTGTTCGGCGTCTTGCGCGGTGGAGCGATCGTGCCGATCGCGTCGGTTCCGCGGTCGATGAACCAGAGGCGGCCGCCGCCCGAGACCATCTCTTCGGGCTGGCTGCTCGGATAGAGCCCGAGGCGGAATTCGGCGATCTTGCCGCTCGGGGTGATGCGGCCGATCGAGGGAGTCGAGGCGCGGGTTGGGCGCGCCGATTCGCCGGAGGGCCAGGTCGTGAACCAGAGGTTCCGGTCGGGGCCGAGGGTGAGGAAGTTCGGCCCGGCGTAGTCGGGCATCGGCCGCAGGCAGTCGTTGAATTCGGCGATCTTGCCGCTCGGGGTGATGCGGCCGATCGCGGTCGAGCCGACTTCGGGGTTCGGGCTTCCTCCGAGCCGCCGCTTCTCGAGCCGGAACCAGACGTTCCCGTCGCTACCGACCGCAAAGGGCCCGGCGTATTCGGCGCGCGGGTCGATGCCGGTCCCGAAGCGTTCGATCGTCCCATCCGGCGTGATCCGTTCGACCAGCGCCGGTTTGTGCTCGTTGTCGCTGAACCAGAGGTTGCCTTCCGGGCCCGGGGTCGGCCCGTAGACGATCGGGAATTCGTGTGGGCGCAGGCCGGGGAACTCGGTGATTTCCCCGCTCGAGGGGATCCGCCCGATCGAGGGCGTCGGGGATTCGTCGGCGAACCAGACGCCTCCCGGGCCGGGGGTGAGGTTGCCGACGGCGGCGCTTTCGCGCAGGCCGGTGGAGAACTCGGTGATTTCGCCGCTCGGCGTGATCCGGCCGATCGCCTGTCCGGTCGGGGTGAGGGTCGCGGCGTGGTTGAACCAGAGGTTGCCGTCGGGGCCGGCGACGATCTCGAACGGGACGCCATGCAGGTCGGCCGGCTCGGGGAAGAGGGTGATCTTCCCCGTCGGCGTGATCCGCCCGATCCCGCCGCCGGTCGTGGAGCGGATGCCGCCGTCGTAGGTGAACCAGAGATTGCCGTCGGGACCCGCGACGATCTTGGACGGCTGCGTCGCGCTCGACAGGCCCTGCCTGAACCTGGTCACCTTCCCCTGCGGCGTAATTCGCCCGATCGCGACCGACCGCGCCGGCAGGTTCTGCGTGAACCAGAGGTTGCCTTCCGGCCCCGCCGCGATGCCGCCGGCGTTGCCGTGCAGCGGTATCTCTTTGATCAGACCCACCGGCGCGCCGCCCCCGGCGCCCAGGGCGGCCGCGGGCGCGACCGCGGCGACGGCGACCAGCAATCCGCACAGCACCCGAGCGGCAACCCTCACCCCAGCCAGCCTAACTCGCCCGTACGATGCTGCGGGCCGATGTGGTTTCAGCGAGAGATTCACCTGCAGGCGAGGTCGCGCGGCTTCCACCTCGTCACCCGGGAGGTGCTCGACGCGCTGCCGGAGCTGGAGGAGATCCCGGTCGGCCTGCTCCACCTGCTGATCCAGCACACCTCGGCCTCGCTCGCCCTCAACGAGAACGCCTCGCCGGAGGTGCGGCGGGACTTCGAGAGCTGGTTCGGCCAAGCGGTCCCGGAAGGCGCGCCGTACTGGACCCACACGCTGGAGGGCGACGACGACATGCCGGCGCACGTCAAGGCGGCCCTGCTCGGCCCCTCGCTGACCCTGCCGATCGGCGACGGCCGTCTCGCGCTGGGCACCTGGCAGGGCATCTACCTCTGCGAGCACCGCGACCGTGGCGGCTCGCGCACGCTGGTCGCCACCGCCTGGGGCGAGGGCGGGGTCTGACGGCTCAAATACATTCCGCGGAGGCGATTTCCAATGGCGGACCAACACCAGCCGTACCGGCAGCCGGAGCCCGAAACCCCGCGGTGGGCAATCGTCGTCGCGACCTTGATCCTGATCGGCGGAGTCGCGGGCGCCGCGATCGTCTACCTCTCCCGGCAGGACGGCGACTCGAAGGCGGCTTTTCAGGTGCGGCCGAAGAAGGCGCCGCAGGCGAGGGCAAAGCCCCTTCCGCCCCAACCGGAAACCCAAACGCGGGTGGAAGCGCCCGAGCCGGCCACCGGTTCCTCTCAGGGCGGCGGCGCCATCCTCGGCGCCGACGCCGAAGCCTCGTTCGAAGCGCTTGCCGCCTCGCTGCCGGCTCAGGTCGGCCTGGCTGTGGCGCCGCTCGCCGGCGGGACGATCTACGAATTCGGCAACCTGCGGGAAGGCCATGCCTGGAGCAGCATCAAGGTGCCGATCCTGACCACGGTCATGCGCGAACAGGGCGAGGCGCTGGACCCGGAAGAGGAATCGTGGGCGACGAGCGCTCTCACCGCCTCCGACAACGAAGCGGCGGCGGCCCTCTTCGGTCGACTCGAAGAAAGGTACGGAGGGGTGGTGGGGGCGAGCCAGGCGGTCGAAGGCGTGCTGCGGATGGCGGGGGACTCCGCCACCACGGTCTCGACCGCGCCGCCGCCCCCCGGGGCGGTCTCGACCTACGGGCAGACGGAGTGGTCGCTGCTCGGCTCGATTCAGTTCTATGGCGGGCTCGTGGACGGCTGCATGCTGAGTCCCGGCGGCACCGAATACGTCGAAGGGCTGATGGAATCGGTGATTCCCGAACAGCGCTGGGGGCTCGGCGAAGCCGGCTTCCCGAGCGGGTGGAGCGTCGGGATGAAGGGGGGGTGGGGCCCGGAGGAAAGCGGTGCCTACCTCGTGCGCCAATCCGGCTTCGTCCGGGAAGGAAACCGCGGCGTGGTCGTGGCGATGATGGCGATCGACGACTCCGGGACCTATCCCGCCGGAGCCGGGGACCTGACGCAGATGGCGCAGTGGCTGGCGGGGGAACTGCGCGGCCTGGGGCCGACTGCCTCGGGCTGTTAGCGGGTCACGGTTCGGTCGGGGCCAGGTAGACGGTGACCCCGTTGCCGGCGCAGATGGTCGGCGCCTCGCCGCTGCATTCCAGGGCGACTTCTTCGTTGCTCTGAGGGTCGACGGCGGTCACGGTTCCGGCGCCGGCGCCGGCGTCTTCGAATGCTGCGAGCACACTCTTGCCGAGCAGGCAGGACGCCCCTTCCACGGTCACTTCGACGTTGCACTGGACCGGCCCGGAGACCGCCGGGGAGTCGGCTCCGCCGTTACCGGGGTTCACCCGCGTCGTTTCCTTCTGTGCGGTCGGGGTGGGCGACTGCCTGGTCGAGGCCTCGTTCCCGCTGGTCAGCACCAGGGCGAGGGCGATCAGGCAGCTGGAGACGGCGATGGCTCCGACGATGACCGTGGCGGCGCGCATCCCTTATTCGTAGACCCGAACTGCCCACATCGGGAAGGTCACGTACGCGCCTTCGCCCCCGTAGCAGTCGACCACGTCCGCTTCGAGGGTGCATTCCATCCCATAGGTTTCGTCGGTGGTCGAGCTGTAGGCGACGACGTAGGTTTCACTCTGTTCGCCGAAGTCTTCGTAGTCTTCCCAATAGGAGACGAAGACGTTCTCGGCAAAGGCGCAGCTCGTGACCGAGTTCGCGGAGACGTTCGGGTCGCATGACTGCAGCCCTTCTTCCGGTGCAGAGCTGGCTTCGGGTTCGGGCGCCGGTGCGGAGGTGTTCTGCCCGGAAGCCCTGGCCGAGGTGAACCAGACCGCGGCGTTGTCGCCGCCGCGGCAGACGACGGTGCCGGCGCCCTCGCACTTCATCGCGTAGGTTTCTCCCGTCACCGGGCTGTATGAGGAGATCTGCCTCGCACCGTTCGCTTCCGCATAGGCCGAGCGGGTGTTTTCCGCGAAGGGGCAGGTGGTCACCTGGTTGACCCAGAGACCGCTGGCGCAGGTTTCCGCGCTGGATGGGACGTGCACCACGGGCCCAGACGGCTTCCTGCCGCCGCCCGGGTTGCCCTGATGGTTTACCCGCTTGGAGGCGGTCGTGCTGCCTTCCTTCGAAAAGACTCCGGCGGCGGCGAGGGCCCCGACCGCGATCCCGGCGATCGCCACGATCGCCAGCAGGATCAGCGCCAGCGGGCTGCCCGAGCGTTCGTGCGGTGGCGGCGGGGGAGTCACGTAGCCGTAGGCAGGCTGGTAGCCGGGCGGCGGCGTCTGTCCGCGGCGGCCGGGCGGCAGCGGCGTCGGCGGCCCGATCCTGGTCTCGGCCCGCGGCTGCGAGATCACCGCCGTGGCGCCGGTGGTCCCCTCCGAAGTCATGGCCTCGGTCAGCGCCTCGGCGAACTCCCGGCCGCTGCCGAAGCGCTCGTCCGGATCGACGGCAAGCGCGTAGGCGATGAACTCGTCGTAGCGCTGACCGAGGGCGGGCACCGCCTCGGAGACGAGGGGCCGCGGGTCGTTTGCATGCGCCCAACGGACCGCGAGTTCGTTCTCCCCTTCGAACGGGGGCTTCCCGGTCAGCATCTCGAACACCAGGCACCCCAACGCGTAGAGGTCGCTGCGGGGTCCGGCCTCGGCGCCTTGGATCTGCTCCGGCGAGAGGTAGCCGGTGGTGCCGACCGTGGAGCCGGTCTTGGTCAGGTTTTCCAGTGCCTCCGGAGGTTTGGCGATGCCGAAGTCGGTCAGGTAAGCGTGGTCCTCCCCGCTGACCGTTCGCAGCAGGACGTTGGCCGGCTTGACGTCACGGTGAATCAGACCGGAAACACTGTGTAGGGCATCGAGGGCACCGGCGATCTGGGACCCGATCGAGACCGCCCGTTTCGGGGAGAACCTGCCCGACTCCCGCAGCTGCTCCTTGACGTCGCTGCCGTCGATCCACTGCATCACCAGGTAGAGGCGGTCGTCCTCGGTGCCGACGTCGTACACGGTGACGACGTGGGGGTGGTCGACGGAGGCGGCCAGGCGCGCCTCGCGCATGAACCGCTGCCGGTACTCCGACTCGTTGGCGATCTCTTCGCGGATCACCTTCAGGGCGACGTCGCGATCGAGTGACTTCTGTTTCGCCTTGTAAACGACGCCCATGCCGCCCGTACCTGCGACGGAGACGACTTCGAAGTCGCCTAGCAGGTCGCCCTGCGCAAGTGGCTTGGTCATTGGACGAGTGACATGTGGACCGGGAAGCGGCGATTGGGTACGCCGCGGAATGATGAGGGAATCATAGTGCGAAAGAGCATGAGAGCATCCTTAGCGTGAGGTCCGGCGTGGCAGAAGAGTGGGAGCTGGAGATAGGCGGCCTCCGCATTCCCCTGGACGCGGCCCTCGAGATCGGCCGCGACCCGGCCTGTGAGCTTCCGGTCGAAGACGAGCGCGCTTCCTGGCGTCACCTCCGCCTCGTCCCCGAGAACGGTGAGGTTGTTCTCGTTGACCTGGAATCGAAAAACGGGACCTACGTCAACGGGCGCCGCGTCGATCCCGGGCCCCTCCGGATCAGCTCGGAGGCGCTGATCCAGCTCGGGAGCACGCGGGCGCGGCTGCGACGAGCCGCCGCACTTGCCGGCGACGCGCACGGTCGCTTTCGGCGGATTCCAGTCCGTGGACGACTGCTGCGGATCGGTCGCGCCCCTGACAACGACGTTCGCCTCGAGGATCCGAACGTCTCCTGGCATCACGCGCAACTCCGTCCTGGCATCCCGCCGACCCTGGAGGATCTCGGCTCGCGCAACGGGACGCGACTCGACGAGGCGCTGATCGACGGCAGCCGGCCGCTGTCGCCGGGAGCGACCGCCGGCATCGGCCCCTTCAGCCTCCGCACCGAGGGAGGCGAGCTCGTCGTCGTCGACGAGCGCGGAGGGCAGCGGCTGGACGCCCGGGGAGTCTCGGTCTCGGTCCCGGGGAGGACGATCCTCCAGCCGACCGACCTCTCGATTGCCCCGGGCGAGTTCGTGGCGCTGATCGGCGCCAGCGGCTCGGGCAAGACGACGCTGCTGAAAGCGCTGGCGGGGGTGCGGGCGCCGAGCGCCGGTCAGGTGCTTGTCGGCACCGATCCGATCGAACTGCGCCTGACCGAAGTCGGATACGTGCCCCAGAGCGACGTCCTCCACGATCGCCTCAGCGTGCGCGAGACGCTGCTCTACACCGCGCGCCTGCGCTTGCCGTCGGACACGAGTCGGGCCGAGTCAGCCGCCGCCGTCGAGGAGGTGCTCGAGGAGCTGCGCCTGGACGAGCACGCCGATACCTGGGTCAACCAGCTCTCCGGCGGCCAGCGCAAGCGGGTCAGTTGCGGGGTGGAGCTGATCGGCCAGCCGACGATGCTCCTGCTCGACGAGCCGACCAGCGGCCTCGACCCGCCGCTCGAGCGGCGGCTGATGATGACCCTGCGGCGGCTTGCGCAGAGCGGCCGCGGCATCGTCGTGGTCACCCACGCGACCAGCAGCCTGGCGCTTTGCGACACGGTCGCGGTGATGGGGGAGGGCGGCAACCTGCTCTTCACCGGCTCTCCGGCCGAGGCCCTCGAAAGCTTCAACGTCGCCGCCTACGACGAAATCTACGGAGCGGCCGAGCTGGTCGAAGCTCCGAAGGCGGCTGCGGCGCCGGCCGCCGCCGGGCAGCCGCGCGGACGCAGCCTCGCCGGGCGCCTGCTGTCGGGTCGCTCGCTGCTGAAGCAGTCGATCACTCTCATTGGCCGGTACGCCCGGACCCTCAAAAGAGACGGCCGGACCATCGGCGCCCTGCTCGGGCAGGCGCCCCTGATCGGCCTTCTGATCTGCCTGCTCTACCCCGCCGACGTCCTTGCCCTTCCGGATCACCAGCCGACGCGCAGCGCCCAGTTCGTCTTCCTGCTCGTCACCGCGTCGCTGTGGCTGGGGCTGATCGACTCCTGCCGGGAGATCGTCAAGGAACGCTCGATCATCGTTCGCGAGCTCGCCGTCGGGGTGCGCATCGACGCCCAGTTGATCGCCAAGTCGGTCGTCCTCTTCTCGGTGGCCGCGCTGCAGTGCGCGCTCTTGATGGCTGTGGTCGCAGTGCTGCGGCCCTTGCACTCACCCACCGGCGTCTACCTCGAAATCACCGGCCTGCTGATTCTCACCAGTTGGTCGATGGTCGGCGTCGGCCTGCTCGTCTCCACCGTCGCCCGCAGCGTCGACCAGTCGACCAGCGTCATCCCGCTGCTACTGATCCCCCAGCTCCTCTTCGGCGGGGCTCTCGTCGCCTACGAGCGGATGGGGATCGTGATCAGGGTGCTCTCCGACCTGGTCGTGAGCCGCTGGGCCTTCGCCGGAGCCGGAAGCGCGATCGGGATGAACGCCCGCCTGGGGGGAGAACCCAAGGCCGCTTCCCTGAGCGGCTACGGAACGAGCTTCTTCTCGCTGGAGCCGCTGGTCGCGGCGGTGATCCTGCTCGGGTTCACCGCAACGACGCTGCTCGTCACTTGGGTACTCCTCGCGGGTCGCAGCCAGGATCTGTAGCTCAGAGGGCCCGCACGGAGGAACCTGGCGGCAAACGGGTAGGGGAACCCCGTGGCCGCGGCAATCGGCACCGGGGAGATCCTGAAGGGCCGTTACCGGCTCGAGCGCACGCTCGGGCGCGGCGGCATGGCTGCGGTCTGGCTCGGGCACGACGAAGTGCTCGACCGGCCGGTGGCGGTGAAGGTGCTCTCGGACACGATCGCCGGCGACCCCGGGTTCGTGGCGCGCTTCCGGCGCGAGGCGCGGACGGCGGCGGCGCTCTCGCATCCCAACCTGGTCGGCGTCTACGACTACTCCGAAGAGGGCGAACGCCCCTACCTGGTGATGCAGTTCGTGCCGGGGGAGGACCTGGCGGCGCTGCGGGAGCGGGGGGAGCGGGTCGACTGCGACCAGCTGGCGCGGGAACTGCTGGAGGCGCTCGACCACATCCATTCGGCCGGGATCCTGCACCGCGACGTCAAGCCCGCCAACGTGATCGTCGAACCGGGCGGGACGGCGAAGCTGATCGACTTCGGGATCGCTCTGCCGCGCGACGCCACCGCCCTCACCAGCACCGGTCTCGTCCTCGGCACCGAGCGCTACGCGGCGCCGGAGGTGATGGAAGGGCGGCCGGCGACCGAGCGCTCCGACCTCTACTCCGCCGGCGTCCTCCTGCGCTCCTGCGAAGGGCAGTGCTCGCGCGGACTCCGTTCGGCGATCGAGTGGATGACCAACCCCGAGCCCGACGGCAGACCCAGCTCGGCGCGGCAGGCCCTGGCGCGGCTCGAGCGAGGGGACCGCTCCGGCGAACCGACGCAGGTCTTCGAGCCGAGCTTCACGCCTTCTTATCCCCGCCGGAACCGCTTCGGCGCGCTCGCCGCGATGCTCGGTGCCGTGGCGGCGCTGGTGATCGTGGCTCTGGTGGTCTCGAGCGCAGGTGAGGAGCACGGTCGCGACGCGGCTCCCGGCAAACAGAAGAAAGCCGCCAAGGGAGCTGTTGCAAAGCCGGAGAAGAGCGAAGAAGCGACGGCGGCGCCGGCCGCGGTCCCAACCTCCGCCGAAGCCGATCCGAGCCGCGGCGCAGAACTCAACGAACAGGGCTATGCCCTGATGCAGGCGGGCGAATACGCCGCCGCCGTGCCGGTCCTCGAAGAAGCGGTCGGCGCCTTCCCGGCAGGGAACGAAGACCTCGACTACGCCTACGCGCTGTTCAATCTCGGCAGCGCCCTGCGCCTCAGCGGCGATCCCGAAGCTGCGATCCCGATCCTCGAACGGCGGCTGGCGATCCCCAACCAGACTGCGACGGTCGAAGAAGAGCTGGAAGCGGCGCGCGCCGAAACCTGAAGCAGAAGTGCCCTTTCGCCGAGCGGCATCGTATGCGAACATATGTTCGTGTTCGCCTCGATGAGAGACCGCCCCCTTGAACAGGGTCTTCACTGGCGACGCCGCTGGATTTCAGGCGTACCGCAAACAGGCCGGTCGCGCGCCGAGGAGGAGATGAGTTGAGCTCAGCTCTATGGACGCGGGGGCGGGAGGCGCATTCGCTTCCGTAAATGCCGCGCCGGTTAGAACCTCAGATCGGGCTGTCGCAAGCCATCCGGCGCCTCCGCATGAAGCGGGGGCTGAGCCAGGAAGCGCTGGGCTTGGAGGCGGACATCCATCCGACGTGGATCTCGCACATCGAGTCGGGCCGGGTCAACCCGACCTGGGGCAACGTCCGCCGCTTGGCCGAGGTGCTGCAGGTTCCGCTTCCGGAGCTGGCGGCGCTCGCCGAGAACCTCGAGCGGGCGCACGAAGCCCCCTTGAACCAGGGTGGGCCCGGGAAACGTGGTGGCGCATCCGATTCTTGACACAGCGGA
>JBIOWB010000102.1:0-4222 GCA_044868125.1 Solirubrobacterales bacterium | reverse complement strand
CAGACACCCCCTCTGGGGGCGGCGGCGATACGGTGCCGCGCGTGCCGAAGGGGGCCCGCAACTGGCTGACGCCCGCCGCCTGGGTCACCGGGATCTCGGCGCTGCTGCTGCTCGTCTTCCCGGTCGGCTTTCCCAACTACGACACGATCTACGCGCTGGTCTGGGGACGGGAACTGGCGCACGGCCAGAGCCCCGACTACGGCGCGGCGCTGCCGCCGACGCCCCATCCCCTGGCCGACCTGGTGGGCCTGGCGACGACGCCGATCGGCGACGGCGCGATCACGGTGACGATGATCGTCGCCTACGTCTCGCTGGCCCTCTGCGGCTACCTCGTCTACCGGCTCGGAACCATCTGGTTCGACCGCTGGATCGGCATCGTCGCCGCCGCGATCGTCCTCACCCGCGCCCCCTTCCTCTCCAACGGCCTCCGCGCCTACGTCGACCTCCCCTACATCGCCCTCTGCCTGGGAGCCCTCACCATCGAGGCCAAGCGCCCCAGAGCCGGCTGGCCCGTCCTCTTATTACTGGCACTAGCTGGCTTGTTGCGTCCCGAGGCATGGGGGTTCTCGATCGCCTACTGGCTGTGGCTGGTATTCGAGTTCCGCTGGCCGACGGGACGAAAGTACCCCTATATGGAGGGAAATCGTCCCGTCGGCGAGATGGCTTGGCTTGGAGTGCTGGCGCTGGCGGCGCCGCTAGCTTGGATCGCCTTCGACGCGATCACCACCGGCGAACCGCTCTACTCGCTGACCGGCACCCAGTCGACGGTCGAAACCCTCGACCGCAAGACCGGTCCCGTCGACCTCGTCCTCTACGGCCCGCGCGCCCTCGGCGAAGTCCTGCAGTGGCCGGGGATGGTCGGCGCGCTCGGCGGCGTCGTCCTCGGCTTCGCCTTCCTGCGCCGCCGCTCGGCGCTCGGCATCGCCGCCGCCGTGCTCGTTCTCGCCGCCTTCGCCTTCCTCGGCGCGGCCGGCCTGGCGATCATCGCCCGCTACACGATGCTGGCGGCGGCGATCCTCTCGATCTTCGTCGCGGTCGGCCTGCTCGGCTGGCGCCTGCTCAGGCCCGACCATCCCTGGCGCCGCCGCTGGCAGCTCTTCGCCGGCCTCGTCCTGCTCATGTTCGTCCTCTGGCTGCCGAACCAGTGGGACCTCGACTCCACCGTCGACACCGACCTCACCAACCAGGCGGGGATCGAGAACGACCTCACCGACCTCGTCGACGCCGGCGCCTTCGACCCCCTCTGCGGCAGGATCGCCGTGCCCAACCACCGCGCCGTCCCCCGCCTCGCCTTCGGCCTCGACGTCAAGCCGACGGAAGTCGTCAGCGCCAGCGAGGAAGGGATCCCACGCCGCGGCTACTTAGTCAAACCGGCGAGCCCCTTCGTCATCCACAATTTCATCCTCGACCCCAACGACCCGACCCGGTTCTCACTGAAGGTGCCGGAGGGCTTCGAAGAAGTCGCCCGCAACGAGAGCTGGCGCGTCTACCGGCGCTGTTAGCCGCTGCGCTCGACGAGCTCGACGGCGGCGTGGGTCTGAGCCGCCAGGGCCGGGTCGGCGAGGTCGACCCGCGGTGGCAGCTCGACGTGGAGGTCGTCGGAGGGATCGAGGCGGACGCGCAACTCCCGCGAGCGCGAGTCGAGGACGTGGCCGCCGCGGGTG
Source organism: Solirubrobacterales bacterium (assembly GCA_044868125.1). Taxonomy (GTDB): domain Bacteria; phylum Actinomycetota; class Thermoleophilia; order Solirubrobacterales; family 70-9; genus VAYN01. The sequence goes on along the minus strand of JBIOWB010000102.1, from coordinate 2,558 downwards.
CGGTCGGCGCTGATGAAGTGCAGGTGGTAGCCGGCGACCTCGATCCCCTCGACGTAGGTGGGGAAGCGGAAGCCGAGCATCGTCCCCTCGACGTCGCCCAGCTCGAAGACGTGCTGCTCGGCGACGACCTCGGTCAGCGGCCGGTAGGGCGGCTCCTGACGCGGAACCGAGCGGGCGCGGACGAGCTCGAAGCGGCCGTCGAGGCGGATCGCACAAGAGGAGGCACCGTCTGGGAGGAGCTGGTCAAGCCGCTCGAGCAGTCCCTCCTGCGAGAGCTCCTCGTCGGGCAACCGCTCGTCCACCGTCGGCTCGAACGAGGTGACGACCGCGAACGGCGTCTGCTCCCCCGGATCGATCCGCGTCGCCCTGCCGTCGACGTCGGCCCGGAAGAACTCGCCGTCGATCGCGATCATCTCGCCGTCGAGGTGGTTGAGAGTCCCCAGGCCGAGATCGCCGTGCTCGGCCAGCTCGCCGAAGCTGAGGTCGCCGTCGAAGGCGCCGTCGAGGAGCGCCCCGATCGTCGAGGCCTGGAAGAGGACGTGCGGCTCCCGCTCCTCGTGCAGATCGGCGCGGCGCATCGACTCCACGTGCAGCGACCGGATCCAGCGCTCGTCCAGCATCGGGGCAGTCTCACAGAAGAAAGAGCGCGGCTTTGCCACCATCGTGAAATGGCGGCAATCGAGCTCCGAAACGCGGTCAAGACCTTCGGCCCGATCACGGCGGTCGACGGCCTCAACCTGGAGGTGCCGGAGGGCATCTGCCTCGGCCTGCTCGGGCCCAACGGCGCCGGCAAGTCGACGACGATGCGGCTGCTGACCGGGCAGGCGATCGCCGACTCCGGCGAGCTGCGGGTGCTCGGCCACGAGCTGCCGGCGGAAGCGAAGACGGCGCGGGGCAAGATGGGCGTCGTCCCCCAGCTCGACAACCTCGACGTCGACGTCACCGTCGAGGACAACCTGGCGATCTTCGCCCGCCTCTACCGGGTGCCCGACGTCGGCGCCGCGGTCGAGAAAGCGCTCGCCATCGCTCGCTTGGGAGAGCGGCGCCACGCCGCGGTAGACCAGCTCTCCGGCGGGATGCGGCGGCGGCTGCTGCTCGCCCGTGGCCTCGTCCACGAGCCGCGCCTCGTCCTCCTCGACGAGCCGACGGTCGGCCTCGACCCGCAGATCCGCACCGAGCTGTGGACGCTGATCGGCGAGCTGAAAGCGCGCGGGACGACGATCCTGATGTCGACCCACTACATCGAGGAGGCCGAGCGGCTGGCCGACGAGGTGGCGGTGATGCACCAGGGCAAGGTGATCAGTCGCGGCCGCCCGGTGGAGCTGATCGACGAGCACGCGGGCCGCTTCACCGCCGAGGTCTACGGGCCGCCCGAACGCCTCGCCGAGACCCGGGCCGAGGCCGAATCCCAGGGGCTGTCGGTGCGCCCGGCCGGCCCGGCGATCGCGATCGTCGGCTCCGAGCGGGCCGAGAACGGGGCGATCCCCGACGACGCGGTCACCCGCGCCGCCTCGCTCGAGGACGTCTTCGTTCTGCTGACCGGCGAGGAGGCGGAGTGATGGAGGCGGCGACCGAGACCCGCCGAATGCGGCGCCTCGAACCGACCGCGATCGCCGGGGTGATGAGCCGCGAGGTCGCCAACTTCCGCACCTACTGGAAGGGGACGACCTTCTCCAGCGTGATGGAACCGCTGGTCTACCTGCTCGCCTTCGGCCTCGGCCTCAGCGCCACGCTCGTCGACGAAGTCGACGGCGTCCCCTACATCGAGTTCGTCGGCACCGGGATGGTGGCGACGGCGGTGATCTTCTCCAGCGCCCTGCCGGCGATGTTCGGCACCTTCGTCAAGCACCGCTTCCAGAACACCTACGACGCGATCCTCGCCGCGCCGGTCGACGTCGAGGAGCTGGTCAGCGCCGAGATGCTCTGGATCGGGCTGCGCTCCGGCAGCTACGGCTGCGTCCCGCTCCTGGTCACGATCGCCTTCGGCCTCGACCCGGCGCCGGGGATGCTGCTGGTGCCGATCTTCTGCTTCGTCACCGCGCTGGGCTTCGCCGGCTTCGGGGTGACGATGGCGGCGACCGTCGCCAAGATCGACCAGTTCAACTACGTCACCGCCCTCTTCGTGACGCCGCTGTTCCTCGTCGCCGGCACCTTCTTCCCGATCGACGGCCTGCCCGAGGGCTTCCAGGTCGCCGCTCAGCTCAACCCCCTGCACCAGCTGGTCGAACTCGTCCGCGGCGGCGCCTTCGGCTTCGAGTGGGCCGACAGCGCCCGCTTCGCCTTCCTCGTCGGCTTCGCGCTCCTCACCTGGCGGGTCGCGATCCACCAGATGTTCAAGCGCCTTATCGACTGACGAAAAATGGACCGTGCACCCGTCCTTCGAAGCGAGGTCACCGGGCGTGTCCGTCGCTTGAGGCTCGAGCCGGGCTCTCCTGCGGCACCCGCGGCATCCGCTTAAGGCTGCTTCCTTCCGGACCTGACCTGATTCGCGTGCCCACGTCGCGCAGGACCCGGCCGTCAACGCCGCCGCGACGCACTGACCCCGACGGCCAGCCCCT
>JBIOWB010000101.1:0-20083 GCA_044868125.1 Solirubrobacterales bacterium | reverse complement strand
CCGCGCCGCCACGCGTGAGGCGCCGAAGCCGGCCACGGTCGCCAGCAGCGTCACCGCCAGGGCGACGAGACGGCGGCCGAGGCGCTCGAAGCGCAGCGTCTGCCAGCCCTCGGCCCGAGCGATCTCGGCCAGCGGCGGGTCGGGGTTGACCGCGACCGGGTTGCCGACCGCGCGCAGCATCGGCAGGTCGGAGAGCGAGTCCGAATAGGCATAGGACTCGGCCAGGTCGATCCCGTGGGCGTCGGCGAATTCGCGCATCGCGTCGACCTTGCCCGGCCCGTAGACGAAGGGGCCGTCGAGGCGGCCGGTGAAGTTGCCCTCCGCGTCGACCTCGTAGCGGGTGCCGATGCCGCCATCCATCCCCAGCACGTGGGCCAGCTGCTCGACGACGCCGTTGCCGGCGGCGCTGACGATGAAGGTCGGCCGCCCCGCGTCCTGGTGGGCGTAGACCTCGTCCAGCATCTGGGGGAAGACGCGCGGGAGGATCGCCGCCATCACTTCCGGCCCCATCCGGTCGATCGTCTTCGCCGAGACGCCCCTGATCAGCTCGCGCGCCACCTTCAGCACCTCGGCGGTGCGCTCGTCGGTGGTCCCGCGCAGGCGGTAGCGAAAGTGCTCGAAGGCCCAGCCGGCGAGCTGGCGCTTGCCGACGATCCCCTGGTTGGCGGCGATGCGGGCGAACTGCATCCCGCTCGACCCCGCCATCAGGGTCTTGTCGAGATCGAAAAATGCTGCGGCGCGGCTCATATGAACCGCGCCACGAACGGAGCCGAAAACCAAGCAGGTCGGGGGACGCAGGGAGCGAGGTGAGGGGAGCGCACTACTAGTGCGTGACCCGATCCGAGCGACCGAGGACCCCGAGATGCGCCGGTTTGCAGGCTCCGCGCTATTGCGCGGCCACCTCCAAAACGATCGCGTCGCCCTGGCCGCCGCCAGAGCAGATCGCGGCGACGCCGAGGCCGCCGCCGCGGCGGCGCAGCTCGTGCACGAGGGCGCCGACGATGCGGGAGCCGGAGGCGCCGATCGGGTGGCCGAAGGCGATCGCCCCGCCGTTGACGTTGACGTTCTCCTCGCCGATTCCGAGGATTCGCATCGAGCCGATCGCGACCGAGGCGAAGGCCTCGTTGATCTCCCAGAGGTCGACGTCCTCAGGACTCTTGCCGATCTTCTCCAGAGCCTTCAGCGCCGCGTTGCCCGGCGTTCGCGCCAGATAGGCGAAGTCGTCGGCGACGGTGCCGTAGGAGAGCACCTTGGCGAGCGGCGTCTTGCCTTCCTTTTCGGCCCACTCCTCGGAGGCGACGACGATCGCCCCGGCGCCGTCGTTGACGCCCGGGGCGTTGCCGGCGGTGTGGGTCGCCCCCTCGCCCCCGACCGCCTTCAGCTTCGCGAGGGTCTCCAGCGTGGTCTCCGGGCGCGGTCCCTCGTCCACCTCGACGGTGGTCTCGCCCTTGCGCGACTTGACCGTCACCGGGACGATCTCCTCGGCGACGCGACCGGCGTCGATCGCCTCGCCGGCCAGGTGCTGCGAGCGCTCGGCGAAGCGGTCCATGTCGACGCGGGTGATCTCCAGCTCGTTGGAGACCTCGCTCGCCTCGTTGATCATCTGCTTGCCGGTGAAGGCGTTCGTCAGCCCGTCGTGGGTCATCGCGTCGAGCGCCTTGACGTCCCCCATCCGGAAGCCGAAGCGGGCGTTCGGCAGCAGCCAGGGCGCCTGGCTCATCGACTCCATGCCGCCGGTGACGGCGATCTCGAGATCGCCGGCGCGAATCGCCTGGTCGGCGAGCCCGAGCGTGCGCATGCCCGAGGCGCAGACCTTGTTGATCGTCTCCGAGGGAACCTCTTTGGGGATTCCGCCCTTGATCTGAGCCTGGCGCGAGGGAATCTGCCCCTGGCCGGCCTGCAAAACCTGGCCGAAGACGACCTGTTGGACCTGCTCGGCGCCGACCGCGGAGCGCTCCAGGGCGGCCTCGATCGCGGTGCCGCCGAGATCGGTCGCATCGACGGACGAGAGGGCGCCACCCATCTTGCCGACGGGGGTGCGCGCGGTTCCGAGAATTACTGAGCTGGGCATCTACTGCCTTTCCTTTCAAGTTCGTGCGGCCTGGCCCCTGTCCAGCCAGGTCCGGGGGGTGAAGATACCGACAGGTCGTAGACTCGCGGCCGATGAAGGTCGACTTGAAGGCGGTCGAGCTGGCGGACCTGGGGGCCGATCTCCTCGTCGTGGGGCTGCTCGACGGCGGCGAATTGCCCGCCGCGGTAGCCGGCGCCGCCGGGGCAGGCAGCGCCAAGAGCGATTTCAAGAAGCTCTCGCTGCTGCGGCCGGACGGCTTCCCGCCGGTGCTGGTCGTGGGGCTGGGCGAGAGCGATGAGCTCGATCCCGAGAGAGTGCGCGTCGCGGCTGCTGTCGCCGCCAAGGAGGCAGGACGACTGGAGGCGGGGTCGATCGCCTGGGCGTTCCCGGAAGGCATCGACTCCGAGATCGCCGCGGACGCCCTGGTTACCGGCACGATCCTCGCCGCCCACCGCTTCGACCGCTTCAAGTCCGGCGACCGTGACGACTCGCCGCGGCTCGAAGCCCTGACGCTGCCCGGTCCGGCCGAGTTTGCCGCGACCGTCGAGGGGGCGCGCGTCGCCGCCGAAGCCCAGAACCGGTCCCGCGACCTGCAGGGCACGCCGGCCAACTTCGCCACCCCCACCTTCCTCGCCGCGCGCGCCGAAGAGATCGCCTCCGGCTCCGACTCCCTCAGCGCCGAGGTCTTCGGCCGCGCCGAGCTCGAAGAGGAGGGGATGGGCGGGCTGCTCGCGGTCGGCCAGGGGAGCGCCGAGGAGCCGAAGCTGATCGTCATTCGCTACGCCGGCGGCGGTTCCGGGCCCAAAATCGCCTTCGTCGGCAAGGGCGTCACCTTCGACACCGGCGGCATCTCGCTGAAGCCGGGCGCCGGCATGCACGAGATGAAGATGGACATGTCGGGCGCCGCCGCCGTGCTCGAGGCCGTCGCGGCGATCGCCGAGCTCGGGCTCCCGCTCGACCTCCTCGCCCTCGTCCCGACGACCGAGAACATGCCGTCCGGCACCGCGATCAAGCCCGGCGACGTCATCACCCAGTACAACGGCAAGACGGTCGAGGTCAACAACACCGACGCCGAGGGGAGGCTGATCCTCGCCGACGCCCTCGCCTACGCGGTCGCGCAGGGAGCCGAGCGGATCGTCGACCTCGCCACCCTCACCGGCGCCGTCGAGATCGCGCTCGGCTCGACCTTCGCCGGCCTCGTCTCCAACGACGACGCGCTCGCCGCCGCGGTCACCGAAGCCGGTGAAATTACGGGCGAGCTGGTCTGGCGCCTGCCGCTCCACCCCGAGTACAAGGAGCTGATGAAGGGAACTGTCGCCGACCTCTCCAACCTGGCGAAAAAGCGCAAGGCCGGGACGATCACCGCCGCCGCCTTCCTCGAGGAGTTCGTCGGCGAGACGCCTTGGGCGCACCTCGACATCGCCGGCACCTCCTGGGACGTCGGCCGCGAGTACGTCGGCAACGAGGCCAGCGGCTTCGGCGTGCAACTGCTGGTCGAGCTCGCCCGCGATCTCTCCGTCGAAGACCACTTCACCTAGCCCCCGAGGATCATGCAGGTGGCGACGCCGTGGGCCAGCAGCTTCCCGCTCCCGGCCTCGGTCAGCGTCGCCTCCGAGGTCGCCTGCCTACGGCCGCGGTAGAGGACGCTCGCCTCGCAGAGGACGCGGCCGGTATCGCGGGTGATCGGCCGCACGAACTTCGCCTCCAGCCCGAGCGAGGTGTAGGCGACGCCGGCGGGGAGGGTCGTGTGGACGGCGCAACCGAGCGCCGAGTCGAGCAGGGTCGCCGCGTAGCCGCCGTGGACGACGCCGATCGGGTTGTAGTGCTCCTCACCGGGTTCGCCCTCGAAGATCACCCTCCCCTCTTCCAGCTCGACCGGCCGCAGCCGCATCGTCACCGCGATCGGCGGCGGCGGCACCTGGCCGGTGACGACCGCGGTCATGTACTCCATGCCGGTCATCGTCGCCCCGGCCGACGCCGTCGCCACCGGGTCCTGCCAGACCAGGGTGCGGCTGCGGGAGCTCTCGGGGCTGGAGGCGGCGAAGGCTTCGGCCACCTCGGTGGCAGAGCCCTCGGGGGCGGTGACCACTCCATCGGAACTCACCTGATCTCCACCCTCCGGTGGTCCGCGGTCCGCCGCGGCTCGCGCGCCGACGTCGGGTAGTGCAGGTCGGCGCTGATCTCCTCCTGGGTGATCGAGATCTGGGACCTGCGATGCCGCTGCCGGTGCCTGTGTCTTGGGATCAGCCTCATGTTTCGCCTCCGATCGGCCGTTGGCTTAGTTGCATCAAGCAACTGATCTGCCCGCGAGCCTAACCGATGCAAGTTGCTTGATGCAACTAACTGTGCGAAGATCACACTCGTGCTGCGCCGCGACTATCCCGGTCTCGACTGCTCGGTGGCCAAGGCCCTCGAGGTGATCGGCGAGCGCTGGTCGCTGCTGATCGTCCGCGCCGTGATGCACGGCAATCGCCGTTTCGGCGAGATGCAGGAGTCGCTCGGCATCGCCCGCAACGTCCTCTCCGCCCGGCTGCAGCGGCTGGTCGACGAGGAGATCCTCGAACGTCGCGCTTACTCCGAAAGCCCGCCCCGCTACGAATACTTCCTCACTCAGAAGGGCCTCGACCTCTGGCCCGCCCTGATCGCCCTCCTCCACTGGGGAGAGCGCTACTCCCCCGACCCGGACGGTCCCAAGCGCCTGATCGTCCACAAGGAGTGCGGCGGCACCGTCGGCGAGCGCGGCATCTGCGAAAGCTGCGGCAAGATCCTCACCGCCCGCGACTCGATCCAGGTCCCCGGGCCGGGGGCGAAGGTGGCAGCGAAGGCAGAGACCGCCCCCGCGGACTAGGTTCGTCTTCCGGCTGCTGCCGCAGTCGGTCGGCGAGCACGAGGTACTCCTCGAGCATGTTCCGATCCTTGGGCCGGTTTGCCGCGCGCTTCATCGCGATCAGATCATCAAGGGACGCAACTCGCACCGGAAGGCCAAACACTTCCCTCGTCTCCGACGCTGCGGCTAGGTCGCCATAGGAGCGGATGCCATCGACGTCGGCAAGCACGTCGAAATCACCAAAAGGAGTGATGAACGTGAAGTTGGCGCCGTTTTCGATGGTCCGCTCGTCGAGCTGAAATGGAAGATCCGCAGGTGCCCCTCGGAGGCGAACACCGATCTCTCGGAGAGCGACGACCAAGCGCTTGACATTCGCCCTGTCTCGGGAATACGCGACATCGAGGTCGAAACTCGGATAGTTAGAGCCCCGAGCGATCCCAGCCATCCCTCCGATCAAAACGAAATCGACGCCGTGCTTTACCAACGGCTTCAAGAGACTCCGTAGATCCGGCGCTTTCGGAGGCAGCATTTCCTCCATCAGGACTTCCAGTCTCTCCGCTTCGGAGTAGGACTCATCTCGATGAGCTGGTTTGCAAAGGCGACTCCATAGTCGAGGCGCTCCTCCTCGCTCATCCGCAGGCGCTCATCGATGAGCGTGGGGTCAATCCCCGCATCGCGCTGCTGAACCGTAAGCACCAGGTCCTCCCCCATCAGATACAGCAGCTCGGCCAGGGTCTGGACGGTTGGCGATATCCGTTCCTGCTCGATCCGAGAGATCGCTGACTGGGTCGTGCCGGCTCGCCTCGCTAAACGCTCTTGGCTAAGGCCATGTCGGATCCTGGCATCACGTATCAACCGTCCTGGTTCAAGATCCATAACTTATATGTGATTATAACATATACGCGATGAAGACTTGATGGGCTAGCTTTCAAAGAGCAACGGCAACGAGGAGGAGTGGATGGCTACGGCGGCTGAGGTTCAGGCGAAGGACAAGATCTTCATCGGCGGCGAGTGGGTGGAGCCCACTGGGGGCGAGCCGATCGAGGTGGTGAACGCGACCACCGAGGAGGTGATGGGGACGATTCCGGGCTGCTCGGCCGAGGACGCGGACCGCGCCGTCGCCGCCGCGCGGGAGGCTTTTGAGAGCTGGTCGCAGACCTCGCGCGAGGAGCGAGCCGGCTACCTCACGGCGATCGCCGGGGGTTTGGGCGAGCGGGCCGAGGAGATCGCGACGACGATCACCCAGGAGCTGGGGATGCCGCTGAAGCTGAGTCAGATGATCCAGGTCGGCCTCCCCACCTCCCAGTTCGCGGCGATGCCGAAGCTGATGGAGGAAGTCCGCTGGGAGGAGGAGATCGGCAACTCGAAGGTCCTGCGCGAGCCGGTGGGCGTGCTCGGCGCGATCACGCCCTGGAACTACCCGCTGAACCAGATCGCCGCCAAGGTCGCCCCCGCCCTCGCCGCTGGCTGCACGGTGGTGCTGAAGCCGAGCGAGGTGACGCCGCTGAACGCCTTCCTGCTGGCCGAGGTGATCGAGGCCGCGGGCCTGCCGGCCGGCGTCTTCAACCTGGTCACCGGCACCGGGCCGGTGGTCGGCGAGGCGATCGCCGGCCACCCCGGGGTCGACATGGTCTCCTTCACCGGCTCGACCCGGGCCGGGCGCCGGGTCAGCGAGCTTGCTGCGGCGACGGTGAAGCCGGTGGCGATGGAGCTCGGCGGCAAGTCGCCGAACCTGGTTCTCGACGACGCCGACCTCGCCAAGGCGGTGCCCGACGGCGTCGCCAAGTGCTTCCTCAACTCGGGCCAAACCTGCAGCGCCCTGACCCGGATGCTGATCCCGCGCCAGCGCCTGGCCGAGGCCGAGGAACTGGCGCGGGCGGCGGCCGAGAGCTTCGCTCCCGGCGACCCCTTCGACCCCTCGACCCGCCTCGGGCCGCTGGTCTCCGACGTCCAGCGCGAGCGCGTCCGCGGTTACATCCGCAAGGGCGAGGAGGAGGGGGCGCGGCTGATCACCGGTGGCGCCGAGCCGCCCGAGGGGCTCGACCGGGGCTACTTCGTCCGCCCAACCGTCTTCTCCGAGGTGACGCCGGAGATGACGATTGGCCGGGAGGAGATCTTCGGCCCGGTCCTGGTCATCCAGCCCTACGAGGGCGAGGACGACGCCGTCCGCATCGCCAACTCGACCGATTACGGTCTCGCCGGCGGCGTCTGGTCGGCAGACACCGATCGCGCCATCGCCGTCGCCAAGCGCATCCGCACCGGCCAGATCGAGATCAACGGCGGCGCTTTCAACCCCCTCGCCCCCTTCGGCGGCTACGGCCAATCCGGCCACGGCCGCGAGAACGGCCGTTACGGAATCGAGGAGCTGCTCCAGGTCAAGGCGCTGCAGCTGTAGGCAGCAGGCGCTGCCGGTAAAGGGTCCGGTCGCCGGAGCTCTGTTGCCCCGACGTCGCCTCAGTGGCCGGCGGGCGTGGCGGTGACCTCGCCCTCCGCGCGGTCGGCGACCTCGGCGGCGCGGCCGACCCGCTCGCCGATGCCGAAGTGGGCGCAGATCGTCAGCTCGTGCTCGCGGCGCAGGGGGCGGGTGGGGTCGACGACCGGAGCACTGCGGATCGCGTCGGCCTCCTGCGCCACCCAGACGCCGAACGGAGCGCCGGCGCAGTTGGCGAAGGGAACGGTGACGACGCGGGCGCGGCGACGGCGGCCGAGGCGGGCGACCAGCCAGGCCGGCTCGCCGCTGTCGGCGTCGACGAAGAGGCCCTGCACCTGGCCGACGGCATTGTCGCTGAGACCCGTCAGCTCGGCCCCGAGCCATCCCATCGCCTCGACGGTCGTCGGCATGCGATCCCCCTCAGGCATCGACGTGCTTCTCCAGCAGCTCGCTCGCCGCGGTGGCGGGGTCGAGCTCGCGCCGCACCACCCGCTCCAACAGCTCCGCCGTCGCCGGGTCCCCGGAGACGGTCCGCTCGAGCCGGCGGCGCATCCGCGAGGTGGCGATCCCGAGCACCTCGCTGCGCAGGTTGCGGGCGCGGCGCTCGGCCAGCGTCCCCTGCTCCTCGATGAAGGCGCGGTGCTCGTCGATCTTCGCCGCCAGCTCGCCGACACCCTCGCCGCGAGCGGCCTCGGTGCGCAGGATCGGCACCTTCCAGCCCTCGGGGTCGTGGGAGAGGGCGAGGACGCCGCGGACCTCGCGCACCATCGTGTCGGTCATCGGGTGGTCGGCCTTGTTGACGACGATGATGTCGGGGATCTCCATCACCCCCGCCTTCAGCGCCTGGATCGAGTCGCCGGATCCGGGCATCAGGGCGAGCACGATCGTGTCGGCGTGGTCGACGATGTCGATCTCGGCCTGGCCGACGCCGACGGTCTCGATCAGGACGTCGTCTTTGCCGGCCGCGTCCATGATCAGCGCCACCTGCAGCGCCGCCTCCGAGAGCCCGCCGAGAGCGCCGCGCGAGGCCATCGAGCGGATGAAGACGCCGGGGTCGAGAAAGTGCTCGGTCAGCCGGATACGGTCGCCGAGCAGGGCGCCGCGGGTGAAGGGGCTGGAGGGGTCGATCGAGAGCACCGCGACCTCGCGCTCGGTTTTCCGCAGCTCCGCGGTCAGCGCCCCGATCAGGGTGCTCTTGCCGACCCCGGGCGGGCCGGTGAAGCCGACGATGCGGGCGTTGCCGGTGCGCGGGTAGACCTCGCGCACCAGGTCCCAGCCGGCCGGGTCGTCGGACTCGATCAGCGTGATCGCCCGCGCCAGCGCCAGCTTCTCGCCGCTGAGGAGACGCTCTGCCAGGGGCGCGGTTTTCGCGGCATCGGACAAGGGCAAGCCAGTCTAAAGTTGCCCCGCCGTGCTGCGCTTTTTGGCCCGCAACCGGATGCTCACCCCGCGCTACGCGCGGCTCTTCTGGCGCTACCTCTGGCGCCGGCTGTTGACGCGCGCCGGCCGGCGCTGGCGCTCCGACGGGCCGTTCTTCTTCGGCAGGGGGCTGGAACTGAAGATCGAGCCGCGCGGCCAGGTCCGCTTCGGCCGCTTCGTCTGGATCGGGGACGGGACCAAGATCCGCTGCCACGAGGGCGTCGTCGAGATCGGCGCGAAGACGGTGATGGGCCAGGAGTGCACGATCTCCGCCTACCAGCACGTCCGCATCGGCGAGCAGTGCGTGATCGCCGATCGGGCGATGTTCATCGACTTCGACCACGGCGTCGTCGAGGTCGAGCGGCCGATCCGGCTGCAGGGCATCTACAAGCGCGACGTCGAGGTCGGCAACAACGTCTGGATCGGCTACGGCGCCTGCATCCTCCGCGGCGTCAGCGTCGGCGACAACTCGGTGATCGGCACCAATGCGGTGGTGACCAAGGACGTCCCGGCCAACGCCGTCGTCGCCGGCATCCCCGCCCGTGTCGTCCGCATGCGCGAGCCCCCGCAGGATCTGCGCTGGGCGCGACCGGTCGAACCGGACCCGGAGGCTTGGACGACGCTGCGGCCGCCCGTCTCGACGGAATAGTTTGTCTGCAAAATCTCTGTCAGATTTGCTTTGTAGTGTCAGGCAGACGATGAACCGCTGCCGAAACTCTCCCGCCTGCATGGCTCGCGACGGAAGAATTCGCTCGGAAGAGGTGGCGGTCAAATTCGGCCGCAACCTCTGGCGCTGCCGGCGCCGATCCTCGATGTCCCAGGAAGAGCTGGGCGCCCGCGCCTCGCTGCACCGGACCGAGATCGGGATGCTCGAGCAGGGCACCCGCCTCGCTCGCGTCGACACGCTGATGAAGCTGGCGGGCGCGCTTTCGATCTCGCCGATGGAGCTGCTCGAGGGCATCCACTGGACACCCGGCACCACTTCCGAGGGCGGTTTCGCGATCAGCGAGCGCACACTCCCCCGCCCCCGCGGCGACTGCGAAATAGATCCTTAAGGCAGCTTGGCGCCAGCCAGCTCGGCGTAGACCGCGGCCGTCCGCTCGGCGACGTCGCCCCAGTCGAAGCGGCGCACGTGCTCGTAGGCTTCGGCGACGAGGCGGCGGCCGAGCGCGTCGTCGGAGAGGACGCGGATCGCGACTTCGGCCAGCGCTTCGGGGTCGTGGGCGCGGAAGCGCAGCCCCGCCTCCTCGTGCGGGACCACCTCGCGCAGGCCACCGGTGTCGGCGACGATGCACGGGCAGCCGGAGGCCATCGCCTCCAGCGCCACCAGCCCGAACGGCTCGTAGATAGACGGCACCACGGTCAGGTCGGCGATCCGGTAGAGCGAGTGCAGCACGTCGTCGCCGATCCAGCCGAGGAAGGTGCCGTGCTCCATCAGCCCCAGCTCCTGCGCCTGGCGTTTGAGTTCGGCCTCGTGGGTGCCCGAGCCGGCGACGAGGAAGCGCGTGTTCGGCGCCTCGGCGATCACCCGCGGCATCGCCTCCAGTGCCAGCTGGAACCCCTTCTCGTAGACGAGGCGGCCGATCAGCAGGACCAGCTTCTGCTCCGGCACCGCGAACTCGGAGCGCAGCCGCGCCAGGTCCTCGGCCGGCTGCTCGGGCAGGTCCTCGGGGTCGATCCCGTTCGGGATCACGGTGATCCGCGCCTCCTCCACGCCGAAGATGTCGGCGACCTGTTCGCGCATGTAGTGCGAGCAGGTGATGACCCGGTGCGAGCGGTTGGTGATCCAGCGCTCGACCCCGTGGATGTAGGTCTGGGGATGCTTGTCGACCCAGCCCTGGTGACGTCCGTACTCGGTCGCGTGGATCGTCGTGATCAGCGGCGCGCCGAAGCGCTTGGCGAGGTGGTCGCAGGCGTTGGCGACCAGCCAGTCGTGGCCGTGGACGAGGTCGAAGCTGTGGCGGTCGCCGAGCTCGACCCCGGCGGCGAGCATGTCGGAGTTCATCCGCTCGACCCAGGCGACGAACTCGCCGAGGTCGGTCGGGCGCTTCGGCTCGCGGATTCGGTGGATGACGACGCCGTCGCGGCGCTCCTCGGCCGGCGACTCCTCCCCGCCGCGCGTCAGCACATGCACCTCGACGTCGCGCTCGACCAGCGCCTCGGAGAGCTTGCGAACGTGCCGGGCCAGCCCACCCTCGATCAGCGGCGGGTACTCCCAGGACAAGATCAGGACGCGGGTCAAGTTCGGTGGCTGGGTCCGGGTGGCTGGTTCAAGGCTCCAGGAGCGGGGTGGTGCTCAGGTCCGGGGCGAGCGAACGCATGCGCGGATCAGTGGCGCGGCCGGAGTCTATGGCCTCCAACATCGCCCGTGAGTGGCCAGTGGCCCGCTGGTAGGCGTAATCGCCGGCCTGCTTGCGCTGGTCGAGGAAGGCCCAGTCGCTCGCCTGGGCGGCGAGCAGCTCGCGAGCAGCGCGCTCGAGCCGCTCGCCCCGCAGGCCGCCCGAGACCGCCCGCAGCAGCCGCAGCTCGAGTCGCCGCGCCCCCCAGGCGAGGTCGGCTACCGAGGGCGAATCCCACGTGCGGAAGTCCTTCTCCTCGCCCCAGGTGGAGGCGTGCAGAGGGCGCTCGACCGGCTTGTGCTCGGCCAGCGCCTCCGGGACGGTGAGCAGACGGATGCCCGCAGCCTCAGCTCCCTCCAGCACCCCCCGCAGCCAGATCGGCCCCTCCGACCACCAGTGCCCGAGCAGCTCGGTGTCGATGGCGAATACGAGCAGGCCGCGGCGGCCGCGATCCTCGGCATAGGCGCGGAGCCGTCGCGCGGCGGCGACGAGGAACTCGTCCGCCTGCCGGCGGGCGGCGGCCGCGGCGTCCGCCGGGTCGTAGGCGCCGCCACCGACCCGCCAGATGCGGATGCCGCGCAGCGATTTGCCGGCGAATTGGGCGTGGGCGGGGTCGGACGGATAGCCGTCGAGCGACCAGAGCCAGGCGATCGCCTCCCAATCGATTGGCAGTGCCACCGGCCCGGCCTCGGTCCGCACCGGCGCCAGCGCGTCGAGCGGATCCCAGTGCGCACTCTGGTCGACACAGGACCAGCGCACCCCCATTTCGGCCAGGCGCCACTCCAGTCCCGGCACGTAGGCGCACTCCGGCAACCAGAATCCGCCGTCCCAGCCGAAGCGGCGCCGGTGCGAACGAATGCCGGTCTCCAGCTGCAGGCGCACCCCCTCCTTGGTGGCCAGCAGGGGCAGCACCGCGTGGGTGGCGGCCGAGGTCGCAAGCGCGATCCGCCCTTCCCCCGCCGCGCGCTGGAACGGTGCCAGCGGGTCGCCGCCGGCCGCGTCGAGCAGCTCGAGCGCGTGCTCGTAGCGCTCGCGCTCGCCTTCACAGGCGGCCCGGCACTCCTCCGGCACCTGCGGCAGGTCGGCTTCCGCCGCCCCGATCCGCCACTCGACCAGGAAGCGCCGCAACCGCTCCGCCGCAGCCGCGTCCTCCAGCTGGTCGGCCAGCACCGGCGTCACCGTCATCGTCAGGTCCCGCGCCACCTCCAGCACCGGCAGGTAGGAGCGAATCACCGCGTCGAACAGCCACTCCTCGCCGAACGGATAGGTCCCGAACCCCTCCACGTAGGGCATGTGGCTGTGCAGGACGATCGCCAGGTCCCCAACGCCCTCTCTCTCGAACTGCATCAAATTCTGGCTCCCCAACAACCAAGACTTGATGCAGTTCGATGGTCAGGGGGCACGGCAGACGGCGAGAAAGTCGAGGGCGCGGTCGAGGCTCCTCTCGCGCAGCTGGAAATCCGAGGCGGCGATCGACGGCGTGAAACGGGCGTAGAACGGCTGGGTCAGGCCGAGGCGTTTGTGGACCGAGTCCCAGCCGAGCTTGATCGCCAGCTCGTGGGCACGCAGCTTGCGAGCGTGGAAGAGGCCGAGCAGCTCGACCCGCTCGAAGTGCTCCCTGCAGAGCGCCCGGAACTCCTCAGCCCTGTACTCCTTGACGTGCCAGGGGTTGTCGGACTTCTCGGCTCCCGGCGGCGCCAGCGTCAGCAGGTTCGGGGTCGAGACGAAGGCGGTCCCGCCCGGCTCCAGCATCGACTTGAAGTGCTCGAGGATCGCCCCCGGGTCCTGGACGTGCTCGATCGTCTGCAGGAAGACGACGGCGTCGCAGGGCTCGGCGAAGCTTTCGACCAGGTCGCGCTCGAAGCGCAGGTTGGTCCGCTGGTAGCGCAGCCGCGCGTGCTCGTGCGCTTCCGGGTTGGCGTCGACGCCGACGACGCTTGCGGCGGCCCCGGCGAGGACGTCGGAGCCGTAGCCCTCGCCGCAGGCCATGTCGACCACCCGCAGATCCTCGACCCGCTCTGCGATCCACTCGTAGACGACCAGGTGGCGGCGAAACCAGTAGTTCTCCTCCGGCAGGTCGGGCAGCGTCCGCTCGCCCGTCAGGGGCAGCGGCGGCACTCCGGGCGGCTGGTTCTCCTGAAGGTATCGACGCTCCACGGGACGGGACCGTATTGCAGATTCCGCGTAGAGTTCCCGCCCGATGCCTGCCTCCCCCTCCGCGAGCGCGGAGCACATCAAGGACGTCAACACCCGCTACCACGATGCGGCCGCAGAGGAGTACGACGCCAAGTGGGGCATCGACTTCGG
This sequence comes from Solirubrobacterales bacterium, assembly GCA_044868125.1. GTDB lineage: Bacteria > Actinomycetota > Thermoleophilia > Solirubrobacterales > 70-9 > VAYN01. The sequence goes on along the minus strand of JBIOWB010000101.1, from coordinate 6,689 downwards.
CGAGATCGGCCAGCGCCAGGTGCGGCTGAAGCTGGTCAAGGCGCTGGGCGGGCTGAAGGGCCGCAGCTTCGGCGACGCGCTGGAGATCGGCTCCGGCACCGGCTACTTCTCGCTCAACCTCGTCCAGCTCGGGGTGATCGAACGACTTACCGCGACCGACATCTCGCCGAGGATGCTGAAGCGGCTCGCCGCGACCGCCGAGGCGCTCGGGCTCGAGAGCGTCAAGACCGTTTCGACCGAGGCCGAGACGCTGCCGTTCGAGGACGAGAGCTTCGACCTCGTCTTCGGCCACGCCGTCCTCCACCACATCCCTGACCTCGACAAGGCCTTCGCCGAATTCCGCCGCGTTCTGCGGCCGGGCGGGATGATCGCCTTCGCCGGCGAGCCCTCCCGCTACGGCGACACCCTGGCGGCACTGCCGAAGCGCGCGGGGTTGGCGCTGGCGCCGGTCTGGCGCCGGGCGATCGGCGCCGAGCAGCGCGCCGTCGCCGAAGGCGAGCAGTCCCACGACCACTCGCTCGAGGGCGAGGTCGACGTCCACGCCTTCGCCCCCGCCGACCTGCGCCGCCTGCTCCGCGACGCCGGCTTCGAGCAGCGCCGCGTCGGCGGCGAGGAGCTGCTCTCCAACGCCTGGGGCTGGGGCCTGCGCACCGTCGAGTCGAGCGCCGAGCCCGAGTCGGTCCCCTTCGGCTGGCGCCGCTTCGCCTTCAACAGCTACATCGCCCTCCAGAAAGTCGACACCCGCCTGCTCGAGCCCCACCTCCCCGCCGAGCTCTTCTACAACCTGCTGGTCTCGGCCCGCAAGCCGGCCCAGCTCTCGGTCAGATGAGCTGGCAGATCCGCTGCTCTAGCGCCGCAGGCGCGGGGTGCGGTCCTTTGGTTCGTCGGGCGTGCGGGCGCGGTAGAGCTTGACCCGGTTGTCGATGCCCTTCAGCCGTCGCTCGCCGATGTAGGTGTAGGTGAAGTCGTCCCCGGCTGCCTCTTTGACGGCCTCGTCGACGACAACGCTGCCGGGGCGGGCGACGCCGGTAATGCGACTTGCCAGGTTCACCGGGCGACCGTAGTAGTCGCCCGACTGGGGCAGCACCGAGCCGCACGAAAGGCCCGCTCGCAGCCAGGGGAACTCCTCCCCTTCCGCCTCGGCGGCGGCGATCAGCTGGAGGGCGGCGCGCAGCATCGGCTCCGCTTCGTTGGCGACGAACATCACCGCGTCGCCGATCGTCTTCACCAGGCGCACCGGTGGCTCAGCGACGGCGCTCGCCATCTCCTCGAGCCGGCCGGCGACCAGACCCAGCTCCTCGGCCGGGATCTCCTCGCCGAGGCGGGTGAACTCGACCAGGTCGGCGAAGCAGACGGTGAGCCGGGCGGTGCCGCCGATCGCGCCGGAGGCAAGGTCGGCGGTGGCGATCACGTCACGGCGGATCTGCTCCAGCATGTTCGCCTGCAGGGCGTGGGCGACGGTCGGCCCGACCAGCGGCATCATCGCCTCGGCCGCCGCCGCGAATCGCAGGGCGATGTCGCGCTCGCTGTCGCCGGGTCGGGTCAGGGTCCGGATCACCAGTTCTCGGTTGGCCTCGGCGATCCGCGAGGTCCCCATCCCGATCGTCCGCGCTACCTGGAGCATTCCCTCCTCGGGGAGGCCGGCGTCGAGGAAGGCCTTCATCCGCCGCGCCGCCTCCAGGTCGGCCTCGGTCCCGCGGGGCTCGTCCGGGTCCGTGTAGGGAACCCCAAGGGCGGCGCTGAACCTGCGCAGCTGCTCAAGATCTATATCGACGATCTCGGCGATTTCACGAGCCGTGTAGCGCTGGCCGGTGCCGGCCAGCGTGCGCTCGACCGGCAGCAGCGCCAGACGGCCGGCGGCGACCGCTTCACGCAGCTCCTCCAGCGTCACACCATCGGCGGCGAGCTCTTCGAGCAGGACGAGCCGCGCCTCCCGCGCCTCACCCTCGAGGTCGCCGAGCAGCCCCTCCGCCTCGAAGTCGATTTCCGGCCCGGCCATTCGCTGATTGTTCCTGTTGATCCGGTCGAGGTGCTCAAGGACCGAAGGCAACCGCCGCGCCATCGAGCAAGCCGCAGAGTGGGCGGGCGGATCGATCGGACGATCCGCGCTCGGATCGACGTTCGGAGCGAGCCCGAGCCATTCTCAAGCGCGCGGGGTAGCTGCGCGAGGTCTAATCAGGCGTAGGCGACGGCGCCGCCGCGGCGGGGGTCGCCGCCGCCGCTGAGCTCGCCGCTGCGGGGGTCCCGCGCCACCGCCTGCACGCCGCCGAAGAAGAGGTTGATCGCCGGCCGCCGCGCCACCGGCACGCCGCGGGCTTCGATCCGCTCCAGGGCGGCCTCGTCGATTCCCGGCTCGGCCTGGACGAGGCCCTGCTCGAAGTGCAGCCGCGGCGCCTCGACCGCCGCGTCGACCGGGAAGCCCTGCTCGATCGCTCGCACCACCGTCTGCAGGATCGCCGAGCGGATGCGGTTGGAGCCGGCGCTGCCGAGGGCGAGGACGATCTCGCCGTCGCGCAGCACCACCGTCGGCGCCATCATCGAGGGGACCCGGCGCCCCGGCGCGATCAGATGGAAGCCGGCCGGGTTGAGGTCCTCCTCGCCGAGCATGTTGTTGAGGATCACGCCGGTGCCCGGCACCAGCACGCCGGAGCCGGAGCCGTTCGAACAGGTGACGCTGGCGCAGGCGCCGTCGGCGTCGAGCACCGAGACGTGGGTGGTCGAGCCGAGCAGGTCGGCGGCGGCGAGATCGAGGCCGATCGGGTCGAGGAAGCCCGTCTCCATCCCCTCCTCGTAGAGGGACTCGGCGAAGGCGAGGTCGCGGCGGGAGTTGGCGGCTTCCATCGCCGCCACCAGCTGCTCGGGGCCGCTGCGAGGGCCGAGCCGCTCGAGCAGACCGAGGCAGTAGGAGATCAGGATCCCGCCCGAGGAGGGCGGCGGGTTGGTGAGGACTTCGGCGCCGCGGAAGGCGGTGTCGATCGGCTTGCGCTCGATCGCCTCGTAGGAGGCGAGGTCGCCGGGGCCGATGTAGCCGCCGTGGCCGATGACGAAGTCGCTGATCGTCGCGGCCAGATTGCCCTTGTAGAAGGGCTCGGCCCCCTCCTCGGCGTAGCGTTCCAGCGCCTCCGCCAGTTCCGGGAAGGCGAAGACGTCGCCCTCCCGCAGCCGCCGCCCCCCTGGCGCATACAGCTCGCGCGTGCCGGCCATGTGCTCGTGGATCGGGGCGAGGATCTCGAGGATGTAGGCCTGCTGGCGGTTGACCGGTGCGCCCTCGCGGGCGAGCCTGACGCCGGCCTTGACCAGCCTCGAGAGCGGCATCGAGCCGAAGCGCTCGAGCGCGTGGGCGAGACCGGCGGCCGTCCCCGGCACCCCGCAGGAAGCGGGGCCGACGTAGAACGTCTGCGTCGTCTCGGCGTCGAAGCGGACCGGCACCGGTACCAGCTCGGTCGTCCGCTCGATCTCGTCCAGCCCGGGAGCGGCGACGAAGAAGTCGATCAGCGTCGTCTCCCCGCCGCCGTGGACCATCATGTGGCCGCCGGCGCCGAACCCGGTCAGCGGGCTCTCGACCGCAAACGACGCCAGCACCGCGCAGACCGCGGCGTCGACCGCGTTGCCGCCCTCGCGCAGGACCTCGGCGCCGGCCTCGGCGGTCAGCGGATGGCCGGCTGCGACGACCCCGCGCATGGGGCCGCTGTCAGCTCGGCAGGAACTCGGGGACGTCGATCCCCAGCTCGCGATCGCCGCCACGACCGCGGCGCGAGGACTCGGCGTCCTTGGTGCGGCGGATCGTCGGCTCGGCGGCGCGACGCGGCGGCGCCGTCCGCCCGTCGAAGCGGGTGGCGACGACGGTCACCCAGACCTGATCGCTCAGCTCCTCGTCGATGTTGGCGCCGAAGATGATGTTGGCGTCGGGGTGGGCGGCCTCGCCGACCACCTTCGCGGCCTCGGAGACCTCGACCAGCGAAAGGTCGGAACCGCCCGTGATCGAGAGCAGGATCGAGCGGGCACCCTCCATCGAGGTCTCCAGCAGCGGCGAGGAGATCGCCTTTTCGGCGGCTTCGATCGCGCGGCCGTCGCCATGCGCCATGCCGATCCCGAGCAGCGCCCGGCCGGCGTCGGACATGATCGTCCGCACGTCGGCGAAGTCGAGGTTGATCACCGCCGGCAGCGTCACCAGGTCGGAGATCCCCTGCACGCCCTGGCGCAGGACGTCGTCGGCGACCTTGAACGCCTCGACCATCGAGGTCTGCTCGTCGAGCACCTCGAGCAGGCGGTCGTTGGGGACGACGATCAGCGTGTCGACCTCTTCGGCGAGTTCCTCGATCCCCTTCTGGGCCTGAGTGCCGCGGCGGCTGCCCTCGAAGCTGAACGGCTTGGTGACGATGCCGACGGTCAGCGCGCCGACCTCGCGGGCGAGGCGGGCGACCACCGGGGCGGCGCCCGAGCCGGTGCCCCCACCGGCGCCGGCGGCGACGAAGACCATGTCGGAGCCCTTGAGCAGGCGCTTGATCTTGTCCTGCTCCTCGAAGGCGGAGCGGTGGCCGACCTCCGGGTCGGCGCCGGCGCCGAGGCCGCGCGTCTGCTCGTCGCCGATGTGGACGGTGACGTCGGCGACGCAGAGCTGCAGCGACTGCAGATCGGTGTTGACGGCCATGAACTCGACCCCGGGCACGCGAGCGTCGACCATTCGGTTGACCGCGTTGACGCCGGCGCCGCCGACCCCGACGACTTTGATCACCGGCTGATGCGGCTCGCCGCTGCCCGGCGGCTCGTAAGCGGGCTCCTCCCGCCCATAGCGAGGCGTTTCCGTGCTCAACTCCCGCCGAGGCTTCGGCTCCTCGTTGAAAACCCGCTTCAACCTCTCCGGCGCGGACTCACTGGAGGTCTCAACCCCGCTCGAACCCTCACCTTCTTGGTCGTAGAGGCTGGGAGCCCCTTCCTGCTGCAGCGGGACCTCGGCCGAAGAAGCTTCTCCCGCGGGTGGCGACGATTCCGAGGACTCTCCCGATAGGGAGAGCCCGGAATCGGAGACAGGACCCGCGGGCCGATCCCCCTCGTCCTGAAGCCTCTGCGCCTCGGCCGGATCGTCCCTGCCGTACCGCGGCGCCTCGGGCGGCTCCACCGGCGCGTCATCAGTCGTCGACCGAAACAGATCCGACAGCGGCCCCTCGCGCATGCTTGCTCGCTTATTCCGCCGAGCCATGGGACAGAACCTCCTTCGCCAGATCCCGGTAGTAGTTGGCGGCGCTCGAGTCCGAATCGTACTTGAGCACGGAGGACCCCTTGACGGGCGCCTCGGCGAATTTGATCGCCTTCTTGATCCGGGACTGAAAGACGAGGTCGCCGAAGTTCTCCTCGAGGATCTCGATCGCCTCCTTGGCGTGGATCGTCCGCGAGTCGAGCATCGTCGGCAGGATGCCCTCGATCTTGACGTCGGGGTTGAGGTTCTCCTGGATCATCCGCAGCGTGTTCTGAAGCTGGACCAACCCGCGCATCGAGAGGTACTCGCACTGCACCGGGACGATCACCTTGTTCGCCGCGGTCAGCGCGTTGATCGTCAGCAGGCCGAGGCTCGGCGGCGTGTCGATGCAGACGAAGTCGTAGTCGCCGGCGACCTCTTTCAGCGCTTTCTCCAACGAGCGCTCGCGGCCGATCTTGGTGCTCATCGCGATCTCGGCCCCGGCGAGGTCGATCGAGGCGACGGCGATGTCGATCTCCCGCTTGACGATGATCTCGGAGATCGGCATGTCGTTGACGAGCACGTCGTAGAGGCTCTTCTCGACCTTGTCGGGGTCGATTCCCTGGCTCATCGTCAGGTTCCCCTGCGGGTCGAGGTCGACGCAGAGCACGCGGTAGCCGGACTCGGCGAAGGCGACGGCCAGGTTCAGGGTCGTGGTCGTCTTCGCGACGCCGCCCTTCTGGTTGGCGAAGGCGATCACCTCGGCGCTCTTCACCGGCCGCTCCTCAGCCGCCTCCTTCTCCTTCAAGAAGTCGAGCCGCGTCGGCGCGATCAAATCGACCGCCTTCATCCGCGCATCGCCCTCATCCTCAAGCTCCTCCTCGGCATCGAGAGCGGACTCCTCCTCGACCTCCTCGGACGGCTCCATCTGCTCAACCGCGAGCTCTTCTCCCGCGGGTGGCGACGATGCGGGACCCTCGCCGGCAGGCGAGGGGGACGTATCGGAGACAGGACCCGCGGGCCGAGCGCTCTCGTCCCGAGGCGACTCGGGCACGAGTTCCTCCATCCGCTGGAGTTCGTCGTCGATCGGGTGCCCCTCCTCGATCTCGACCGGAGCAGGCTTCGGCTTCTTTCGGCTTAGAAATCCCATTGCGCGGATATTCGTATGGCGGCCGGATTTTCCTGCCGGCTCCTGAAATTGCTAGGAATCAGCCAATCCCCGACCTCCTCGACAAGCGGCTCGTGATCGTCACCGGCAAGGGTGGCGTCGGCAAGACGACTGTCGCCGTGGCGCTCGGCCTGCGCGCCGCGAGCGAAGGCAGGCGCACGATCGTCTGCGAGGTCTCCTCGCAGGAGAACGCCTCGCGGATGTTCGAGCACACCGCCGTCGGCTTCCACGAGGTGGAGATGGAGGAGAACCTCTGGTCGATCTCGATCGACCCCGACGAGTCGATGCGCGAGTACGTGCTGCTGCAGCTGAAGGTGCGGGCGATGCGGGACATGCTCTTCCGCA
>JBIOWB010000100.1:0-73914 GCA_044868125.1 Solirubrobacterales bacterium | reverse complement strand
CCGCTGTTTGTCCGACGGGACCTCCCCCGGCTCCCCCCCCTTCAGCACCAAGTGCTCGAGCCTCTCCAGCGTCAGCGAGAGATGGCTTCCCCGCTTGGTTTGAGCAACAGCGTGGATCTCATCCACGATCACTGCTTCGGTCGTGGCAAGAATCTCCCGGACGTTCGAGGAGAGCATCAGGTACAGCGACTCGGGGGTGGTGATGAGGATGTCCGGCGGCTCTTTGGCCATCGCCCGCCGTTCTTTCTGCGAGGTGTCGCCGGTCCGCAGGCCGACGGAGATGTCGGCGCCGATCCCCCGCAGCGGCGCCCGCAGGTTGCGCTCGATGTCGTAGGAGAGCGCTTTCAGCGGTGAGATGTAGACCAGCTTGACGCCGGTGCCAAGTGACTCCGAGCGCGCCAGCTTGTCGATCCCCCAGAGGAAGCTCGCCAGCGTCTTCCCCGACCCGGTCGGGGCGCAGATCAGCGCATGCGCCCCACTGGAGATCGCCTCCCAGCCCCCGGTCTGCGCCGGCGTCGGTCCCTCGAAAGAAGCTTCGAACCAGCGCCGCACCGGCGCCGAGAACGGCGCCAACGAATCGGACTTCTCACTCGCTTTCTGCTTGATCGCCAACCCACCGATCTTACGCAGGTGGATCCGGCGACAAGGACAGAGAGCAGCTAAGCCGCATCGCACTGTCGGTCACTTGAGCACAGGATGGTGTGCCCAACTGACCGACGAGGGGCCCGGGCCTTAAGGATCGAAGGGGCTTCCACAACACGAAACCATGTCCTATCCTTGACAAAACCGGTCATCGATACTAGTTTGCCCGGGGACGGCCAGGGAGGAGACCCTCATCACCTCCGGGCCTCGGCAGCCGGTTCCCTGCCGGCGTCGAGCGTTTCGGCCGCAATCCCCACGGGTTCGCTCGCTTTCCCCGGCGAGTCTGCCCTTCCCAGTCAGGCGACCCCCCGGGATCCCCTCCCGGGGGGTCGTTGACTGCCGGGCTGCGGTCAACGGGACGAGCTCTGCTGGACGTACGGCCTCAATCACGGCAAGGCCGAGGGCGCCAGGGCGGCCACCTTCCAGGAGCCGTCTTCGCGCACCATCGGCACGAACCAGTCGACGCCGTGGGCGCCGTGGAAGAGAAGGAAGCCGGAGTCGCCTTCGACGCGAAAGGAGCCGACGTCGGCGACGGCGACATCGCGCAGGGCACGCGGCGGTAGGCCCGCGGAGAGCCCGGCGAGGATTTCGGCGCAGCCGGGCGCGCCGCCGCCCTGACCGGCCAGCCCTCGGTAGACGCCGGGCGCCAGGTATTCGCAGGCGACCGCCCAGGCGCCGGCGGCGCGGGCGTCGAGGTAGGCGTGCAGCGCCGCGGCGGCTTCGCCGAAATCCGATCCCGAGGCTTCCTGACCGGATTCCTGGATCGAATTGTCACCGCCCCTGGCTTCGAATTGCCTGGCGCCGCCGCCCGAGTCGCGATGGGCCGGCGGGGTGAAGTGCGTGTTTTCGCCGGGAACGGCGTCGCCGCTCGATCGCGACCGCTTGGGATGGCCGCCGCCGCTGTTTCCGGAGCCGTTCCTTCCCGCCGAGGCGCCGCCCTGGTGGGGAGCTCCGTCCGTGGTGCCACCGCTCGCCGGCTTCCCCCCGCCCCCGGCGGGCGCGGCGCTCCCGCCCACCCCGCTGGTCGATTCCGCCGTCGTCGGCGCGGTCGTCGAGGAGTCGGAGCCACAGGCGCCGAGCCCCCAGACGAGGGCCAGGGCCAGCAGCACAGGGATCGGTCGCCAGCTCACCGCCACCCCCAGGGAGCGATCAGCAGGAGCTTCCAGCGCGATTCGCGGTGGGCGAGCACGAAGGTGGAATCGGCGGCCTGGACCAGGGGCCTGGGCGCGGCAGGCACCTGGATCTGCAGCCGGGCCCCGAGCAGGGCGAAGTCCGCGAGCTCGATCGCCCAGCGGCTGCTCGCGTCCACCCGCAACCCGATCCTCGCCAGCTGCGCCAGCAGGGACGCGACCCGCTCGCGGCCGCCGATCGGGGTGCGGTCCTGGGTGAGGAAGCACGCGTCCCGGCAGAGGGCGCCGGTCAACCCTCCGATGTCGCCACGCTCCAGCGCGGCGAGAAAGCGGTCGAAGCTCTCCGCCGACCCCGCGGTTGCGGTCGCCGAGCTCATCCGCTCGCCCTGCAGGTGCGGGTGAGGGTCTTGCGCAGGGTCTGGCCGGAGGCGAAGGCGAAGCTGGCGCGGGCGAGCGGGAAAAGGGCTTCGCGGAAGCCTTTGGGGGCGGGACAGCCGGCGCTGAGATACGGCGCCCCGCCGCCATCACCGCCGAGGCGGAGCGAGATCCCGGTGACGAAGCCGACGTGGACGTCGACCAGCGGCAGGGTGCCGCTAAGGACGGTGCCGAGCTCGCCGTGCTCGTGGCGGATCGCCAACGGCAGGGTGAACGAGGTCGGGAGCGGTTCGGTCCCATATATATGGAGCAGCACCACCGGCCGCCCCTTTTCGAGCCCGTTGAAGGCGGTGACGGCGCCCGTCGACGGGAACGGCGACTGTTCCGGGATCGCGACGGCGGCGCTGAAGCTCCCCTCTCCGACCTGCGACGCGCCGCAGACCCGGCGCGCGTAGGCGGTCGAGGCGGGCTGGATCTGTTCGAGCCGGCAGATCGGCAGCGCCCCCGGGTCGAGGCGTGCGTGGCGGTTGATCGCAATCTCGATGCCGCGCAGACCGGCCGGATCGCTGCCGTCGGTGGTCGAGATGCGCCCCCCGAGCGAGACCGAGACCGGGGCGGCGCCGCTGCGGGGCAGCTTCTTCGGCCGGAGGGCGCCGCTGAAGGAGACCCGCAGGCTCCCCTGCTGGGCGACCTCGGCCGCGGCCGAGGCGGCGAGGAGCGCGAACGCCAACAGCACGGCGACGCCGGCGCGGAGCCTCATCTGCGGCACCTCGCCTTCAGGCGCGGGTGGCCGATCGCCGTGTCGTTGTCCTGGGCGACGAAGCGGGCGTTGGCGCGGTGGACGCCGCGGCACGGATTCTCCGAGTTGGCGATCAGGCCCCGCTTGCCGCCGAACAGGGTCATCGTGAAGCTGGTCACCGGCGCGTCGGGGAGCGCTTCGAAGTTGGCGCGGATGCCGCCGCGGGAGGAGTCGATGCGGCCGGGGACTTCGATCGCGATCCCGCGCCCGTGCAGGTCGGCGACGAGGTCGGGGACGGTGTGGTCGGAGGAGCGCAGGTAGACCGGGCCTTCAAGGGGCTGGTCGAGCAGTGGCGTCACCGCCCGGGCATGGCCGTAGACCGAGCCAGGCGGGCAGGTCCCAGCCCGGAAGCGCACCCGCGTGCAGACTTCGGCGATGTGTTCCTGGGCGAGGAACGCCGAGGGCGGCAGCGTGACCGAGACGGCGGCGAGGTTGGCGTCGCGCGCCCGCGGCTTGTAGACGGCGCGCAGCGCCGGGTACCCGCCGTGCCTGGTCGACCCGCGCAGGCGCAGCGAGAGCGACGGCCTGAAGCCGAGCGCGCCGCAGCTCAACACCTGGTAGCGCTGGCTCGAGGCGGCGCTGTTGTCGTCGCCGGGATCGAACGGGTCGGCACCGGCGCCGCCCAGCAGCGAGCCGACCTGCATCCTGTCGCAGCTGGTCGGGTTGAGCATGAAGTGCGGCCGGTCGACGTAGACGCGAATGTCGCGCAGGTGCAGCGGGATCCCGGCGAGGATGTGGGGGATCGGATCGGAGCCGGCGGCGTCGAGCGAGACCCGGGCGCTGCGTGGGTCGATCCGGATCGCCTGGCGGACGACGACGGTGCCGAGGTCGAAGGGCCCGATCGTGGCGGCGTCGATCGCCACCACCGAGAGCGGCGCCCCGTGATAGGGGCCGGCGAGGTAGAGCCCGCCCGGCGCCCAGGCGAGCGTCCCCCCCAGCCCGAAGCCGGCGATCGTGTGGCCGATCGAGCTCGCGGCCGGGCAGCTGGGGCTCGCCTGCTCCTCGGAGCCGCTGCGCTGGGCCGCCGCCGCGATCGCCGCGTCGGGGCACTCGGCGACGCCCGCGAGGTCGCCCAGCAGCCCGGGCGGGAAGGTCGCCGAGTAGGAAACGATCTCCCCTTCGCCGTCGTTGCGGCTCATCCGCAGGTAGAAGGGGGTGTAGGCGCCGGCGGTCGGGTTGACCGAGCCGGCCAGCAGCGCGGGCGCGAACGGCGGCGTGCCGCCGCTCGGGCAGGGCCCGCCGGCTTCGCCGCGGTCGATCGTGAAGTAGGAGGAGTCGGGGGTGAAGGCGGTCGGTTCGGCCCAGGAGGCGATTTCGAGCCCGGCGCGGTAGAGGCCGCAGGTCGGCGGCGAGACGAGGGTCGAGCGCTGGCCTTCGCGCAGGGAAAGGCCGAAGTGCGTGTAGAGCAGGCGCGGCAGCTGGTCGAAGGTGGCGACGAGGGCGCCGCTGCGCAGATCGGGTTCGATCTTCCCCAGCGACTTCAGCACCAGCCCGCGGCGGGGCGAGCGGGCGACCATGTAGACGGCGAGCAGGGTCCCGAACGGGTTGGCCCGCGGCGCCGCCAGGTAGACGCTCCCCTTGACGGGTTCGGCGAGGCCGAGAACGCCTTCGACCGCGACTTCGCCGATCTTCGAGCTGCTCGGGCAGCCGGCACCCGGTGCGGAGCCGGCGGTCTCGCGGGCGAAGTCGGCTTCGCCGCAGACGCCGAGGCCGGCGCCGAGCGAGGGGTTGATCGTCAGCCCCGGCGGCAGCGAGGCGATCGCGGTCTTGACCGCCGGCCGGGCGATCCCGCCGGGGTTGAGGATGCCGCCGCCGTCGTTGACGTCGAGGTTGAGGACCAGTCCGGTGCGGGCGGCGGCGGCGTTGGTCATCAGCTGCGCCTTGACGATCGTCAGCGCTTCGTTGCAGGCGTTGAGCGGCGCGATCGCCGCCGTCGCCTGGGCGGCGGCCCCCGTCCACGCGGCGGCCTCCGCCTGGAACGGGAGCGGCGTGCCGCACGGCGTCGTCGGCAGGGTCAGGTAGCTCTCGATCTGGCCGGTGGGCGCTTCGATTCCAGGCGCCAGCACCTGGCAGTTGGAGGCGAGGGACCCGCCGGTTTCTTCGTCCAGGCAGTTGCCGCGCTGGGGGTCGTGGGTTTCGGTGGGCCTGGCTTTGTCCCCCCACCACGGCGTCCCCCAGATCGTCAGCCGCAGGCCGCGCAGATCGAGGCCCTGCGGCACTTCCCGCAGGCGCAGGTCGAGCCCCGAGTCGGCTTCGCGCTGGTTGACGGTGAAGACGAGGGGGGCGCCGAAAGGGGAGGCGCCGATCGCGGCGGCGCTGCCGAACGGCGGCACCAGGTTGAAGAGGCCGAACCAGCGCGTCGTCCCCCCCACGGTCACCTGAACGACGCCGACCTGGCTCGCGTTGGGGCAGCTCTCGCCGGAGAGGCTGCCGGGCTTCGTTTTCGAGCGCGGCGTGTGGAAGGCGGCATCGCTGCATTCCGCCACCGCCGTCGGGGTGACCAGCAGGCCCGGCGGCGTCTCGATCGTGAGATCGCGGAGGCGCCGCGCGCCGCCTTCGGTTTCGAGGCCGAGGTTGGCCTGGAAGCTGTAGGGGTGGGCGCCGGCGCGCGTCTCGGCAGCGCTGTTTTCCTTCCTGGCTGCGACCGTGAATTCGGCGATCCCGAACGCGGCCTGCGCCGAAGCGGGCAAGGACAGCGCAGCGACCGCCACGATCCCGGCAAGCAGCGCCCGGACCCGCCCCCGGCTCAACCCCGGCCCCGGTGGTGGTGCTTGCGGTGGTGCTTGCTCTTGTGGTGCCCGGGAAAGCGCACCGGCGGGTTTTCCGGGCCGGCGACGACGGCGGTGCCGGGAATCACTTCTTCGGGCGGCGGCGGCACGACCTGGCATTCGTCGCCGGCGCATTCGGCAGCCACGGCGACCGTGGGTGCGGCGGGCAGGCCGATGCAGACGACGATCCCGCCCACCACGAGCCCGCGTGCCAAAGGTTTGGGAAAGATCATGGTTTCAACGAGAATTGTAAGCGGTGCCGCAACGCGACGACCTCCCGTCCGCCTCGACTCTTCGCTCAGGGGTACTCGAGGTGTTCATTCCCGGCGTCGGCACGCCCAAACGACTCACCTCCGTGTCTATATTCGAGCCACTCAGTGGGCCGGACCGACGAACGGCGGGAGGAGAGAGAAGATGGCGATCAAGCACGCGGTTCTCGGTCTGCTCCTGGAGCGGCACGGCTACGGGTACGACCTGATGCAGCGGCTCGAGGAGCGCCTCGGCCCCGCCTGGCAGCTCAACCCCAGCACCGTCTACGCCGCCCTCGACCAGCTCGAGGACGAGGGCCTGATCCTCGCCCGCCAGCCCGAGCAGGCGACGCCCCTGCCGCGGCGTGCCCAGCGGCGGGTCTTCTATGAGCCGACCGAGTGCGGGCGGGTCGCCTTCCAGGAGTGGCTGCGCCGGCCCGCCGTCCAGCTCGAGCCGATCCGCGGCGAGCTGCAGCTGAAGCTGGCGGTGGCGCGGGAGGAGGACCTGCCCGCCTTGCTGGACGTCGTCGACCACGCCGAACTGGTGACCCGGATGCTGCTCGAGGAGTGCCGCGAGAAAGCGGGTGACGGCGGCCCGGAGCCCGCCGCCCACGCCCGCCTCGCCCAGGTCGCGGCGCTGCTGCGGCTGGAGGGGGAGCTGGGCTGGCTGCGCACGGCCCGCGAGGCGCTGGGCAAAAGGTGCCCCCGCCCGGACGGACGGGGGCACCTTCCTGTGCGTCAGCGGACGGCTTGAGCCGGCGCTAAGGCGCGATCGTCATCAGACCGCCGCTGCTGGTGGTGACGGTGAGGGTTCCGTTGGCGTAGATCGGAATGCCGAAGGGGCCGCCGATGTTGCCGACCACGTCGTTGGAGAACGTCATCGTCGAGGACGTCCCGCCGGACCCGTTGCTGAAGTCAGCGAGCGAGTTGGCCTGGGTGTACTGCTCGCCCCAGGGGTCGACATAGCTGTGCCCGGTGCCAGCCACTTCCACGCTGCTCGTGGATTTCGTGGTCAGGACAAAGCCCATTTCCTCGTTCGAGCTGGTGCATTTGAGGTTGATCGCCCCCCACAGGTTCGAGGACGTCCACACCGATGCGAGATTTTCGAATACGTAGGAACTCTGCGTCGAAGGCATCGTGCAGGTGGTGGTCGTATGTTTTTCGGCGCTGACCTGAATCGAGCCGGAGACCTTCATCCCGTGGGCGGTGTCGCTCCAGTGAGGCGATGCCATGGCCGGGGCGACGCCAACCGCCATGAAGACGCCGACGGCGGCAAGCAGGGCGGCGAGACCGCCGCGCATCCGTTTGCTCATGTTCAACAATTTCCTTTCATCGAGTTGCAACAACCGTGCGAACCTAGGCGCGCCCTGCAGGCGACGCCAGTCGGCGCCAAGCACTCATTGGCGAATGCTCGGGTCGGAATGACGGAGCGGGCCCAACCGCTAAACAGTCACCTTTGCGCGGACGAACTCGAGTGCGGCCTCGGCCCCGAGAAACGGCGCGAGCGCGACGTATGCGGCCTGTGGGAGAAGGCCCGGCGCCCGCTCGCTCTCACCTGCGAGCACGGCGGTGCGGAGGAGCTCGAGGATGCCGGCCCCGATCGCCTCGGAGCAAAGGGCCGAGAGCTGCCGCGCCCGCGCGTGCTGGAGGTATCCCTCCTGGAGGAAGATCTTGAAGGCCATCCGGTTGTCGATCGAGCGTCGCAGGGCCGGGGCTCCGGCGACGCAGCTCTCGACCATGTCGAGATAGGCGAGGTGCGGGTTCTCGGCCGTGTAGGCGAAGAGCGCCCCAAGCCCGTTCCAGACCCGGTCGGGCCAGCCGTCGGCGCCGAAGAAGGCCTCCGCGGTGCGGGAGATCGAGGTCTGCAGGGCGGCGGTCTGGACGGCGCGAAAGAGGTCCTCCTTGCCGTCGAAGAGGGCGTAGAAGGTGGTGCGCGAAACGCCCGCCGCGGCGACGAGGTCGGCCACCCTCGTCGCGGCGTAGCCGCGATCGGCGACCAGTTGCGGCAGGGCGGCGAGGATCCTCGCCTCCTGGTCCGCCTGGAGCGAGACCGGAGCAGGGCCGTCACGGGCGACCGCCGCGGGCGCGGAGGCGAGCGCCCGCCGGCCGAGGCGATCCCACTCCTTCGCCGTCGGATGCCGGGCGAGGGGGAGCGCGTAGGAGTCGAGCCAGGCGAGGAGGTCGAAGAGAAGCCGGCCGGCGCGGCCGTGGTCGCCGCGGAGGGCGCGGTTTGCGACCACCCCCTCGACGGCGCCGATCAGCGCCCGGGCCGGGATCGCCGGGCACGGGTCGGTCGCCGGCAGGTCGGCGAGGCAGCGGGCGATCGAGGCTTCGACGGCGGCGAAGAGAGCCTCGCGCCTGGCGCGGGTGGCAGCGCCCGCGCCAAGCGCCTCGAAGCTCGCCACCAGCGCCGCGGCGGGGTCGCGCTCGGCGGTGGAGAGGACGAAGGTGAGAGCCGCCCGCGGCCGCTCGAGCGCCGGCAGCGCCTCGGTCCGCCCGAGCGCCCCCACCAGCCGGCCCGCAACCGCCTCATGGGCGGCGAGGAAGCAGTCCTCGCGCGAGGCGAAGTGCTGGTAGAAGGTCGCCCGCGAGCAGCCCGCCGCAGCGACGACGCGGTTGACGCTGGCGCCGGCATAGCCGTGCGCCGCCGCAACCTGCGTCATCGCCTCGACGAGGCGGGCACGGGGGTCGCGGCGGTGCTCAGCTCCTGCGGTGGTGCTTCTTGCCTTTGGCGCGGTGGTGCCCACACTTCACCTGCAGCTTCGGCTTGAAGCCGGCGAGCTTGCCGTTATGGGCCTCCATCTTCACCGTCGCCCTGTGGTCTCCGCGGCAGATGTTCGTGCTGTTTTCCAACAGGGACTTCCTGCCCGCGGGCAACCGCAGGACCACCTTGGTCAGCGGCGCGTCGGGGACCTGGGCGAAGGTGGTGCGGATGCCGCCCTTGTGGGAGTCGATACGACCGACCGCATCGATCTCGATCGGCTGAGAGGCCGGTCCCTTCAGTTTCAGCACCATGTCGGGAAGCGGGTTGTCCGAGCTCCGCAGGTAGACGTCGCCGCTCAGGGGCTGGTCGAGGATCGGACTGGTCGCCGTGACCCTGCCGTAGACCGAGCCCGCCGGGCAGGCGTCGGCGGCGAACTGCACCCTGGTGCAGATCGTGCGGATATGGGATTGAGCGAGGAACTCCGAATGGGGAAGCGCGACCTGGATTCTGCCGGCGTTGGCGTTGCCGACCCTGGGCTCGAGGACCGCCGTCAGGCCCGGGTGCTTGGAGCGCGTCGTGCCGCCCCGCAGCTTCAGCGACAGCCTCGGCTTGAAGCCGAGCTTTTCGCAGCCGGCGGCCTGGAAGCGCTGGCTTGGATTGGCGCTCGCCCCCTCGGTGGAGGTGATGGTCGAGGTCACCTGGAACGCTTCGCAGCTGGTCGGGTTGAGGGTGAAGTGATCGCGGTTGAGGTTGACCCGCACGTCGCGCAGCTGCAGCGGGATGCCGTAGAGGATGCTGGGCAGCGGGTCGGAGACCGCGGTGATCTGGGCGGTGGTCGGGTCGACGTGGAGGGCGTTGCGGACCACCACCGAGCCGAGGTCGAAGGGTCCGGCGACCGCTGGCGCGACCACCGCGAGCGAGAGCGGGGCGCCCTTGTAGGGACCGGCCAGGTAGGCGCGCTCCGAGGAGGTGTAGAAAGGGCTGGGCCCGGCACCGGCGCCGACCGTGACGGTTCCCACCTGTGAGGCGGGCGGGCAGGAGGGCGAGGATTCCTGGCCGCGACCGCTGCCGAGGTCGCCGGAGACCGCGGCGAGGGCCGAGTCCGCGCAGTAGGGGATGCCCTTGAGGTAGCCCGAGAGGCCCGGCGGCATGGTGAGGCTGAGGCTGCCCAGCTCCTGGCTCGAGTCGCTCCGCGTGATCCGCAGGCTGAAGGGGCTGGTGTGCCCCGCCAGCGGGTTTTCGGTGCCCGCGGTGAGCTTCGGGTCAAAGCCGCCACCGCACCCCTGCTCGATCTTGAAGGAAGAGTCCTTGCTGACGACCTTGCCGCTCCAGCCGGTGAAGGTGGAGTGGGTGGTGTAGGTGCCGCAGCCCGGCAGCGAGATGGCGGCGCGGGGGCCGGCCTTCAGCTCCAGGTGCAGCGCTTCGAACGGCAGCTGCGGGTTGTCGTCGAAGGTGGTGGTGATCTGGCCAGTGGCCGGATCGAGGTCGACCTTGCCGGGGAGGACGATGTTGACTCCCGATTTGGCGTCCTTGACGACCAGGTAGAGCGCCAGCAGCGAACCGAAGGGGTTCTGGTTCTGCTCGGCGAGGTAGACCGAGCCTTCGAGTTCGTGGTCGAGCAGCGGCGTCTTGATCGAGAGGCTTCCGATCTTCGAGCTCTCCGGGCAGTTGGTCCTCGCGGTTTCGAAATTCGCGTCGGCCTGACCCACCGGGGTGATCAGCGCCACCTGGGCAGGCGAGCAGGCGCCGAGGCCGTCGGCCGAGGAGGGGTTGAGGCGAACACCCTTCGGCAGGGTGACCACGGCCTTGCGCAGATCCGATTCGGAGATCGCTTCGGGGTCTTCGAGGCCCTCCTGGGGCATCGAGAGGTCGAACGCGAAGCTCGAGGGCTCGCCCGCCTGGGCGCCGCTGGGCGGCGCGCCCGCGAGGCTCGGGTCGAAGGGCTCGGCTTCGCACCCTTCGAAGCCCTGCGGGGCGCCGCGATCTTCGGGCGCGAACGGGTAGCCGGGATCGAGGTGGGTCAGCGTCGCCTCCTCGACGATCTGGCCGGGATCGAACCAGGAGTCGGTGCGCAGGGTGCTGGCCACCGGGCCTTCGCAGGCGGTGGGGTTGCGGAAGAAGGCGACGGATTCAAGAGCGCCGGGGCAACGGCTGTCGTAGCCGTTCGCACCAGGACAGACCCGCTGCTGGTCGTGAACCGAGGCACCTGGATCGCCCCAGAATTCGAACACGAGGCCGGCGATCGAGAGGCCCTCGGAAGTGTCGCGCGAGCCGGTGGTGATGCCGTAGTCGCCGTCGGAGCGAAGCGAGGCGTCGATGACGACGACGGTGCCCCTGATGTTGAAGCCGAGCCGCGCCGGGCTGCCCACCGGCGCCTCGAGGTTGTAGACCGGGTAGGGGCCGGCCGCTGCCGAGGTGAGGATGTAATGGTTGTTGGCGCGCAGGGTCACGGTTCCGACTTGTGAGGTGGGTGGACAGGACGCCGCAAGCCCGGCGCCGACAGCCGCCAACGCGCAACTTTCGAGGAGGGTGGGGTCGGCGACGAAACCGGGCGGGAGGTCGACGAAGGCGTCCTTCAGGGGCTCCACCGGGGTGGCGGTGCCCGCGGTCGGAGCGGCGACGTAGTGCGTGTTGAAGTCGATCGCGGTGGCAAGGCTCGCCGGGTGGGCGCCGGCCTCAGTCGACGGGGCGCCGGCGTCGTCGCGCATCTGGTTGTCGAAGGCGTCGATCCCGAACGCCGGCGCCGCTGCCGAGATCAGGGTCGGGTCGACGATCGCGGCAGAACCGCCGCCGCCTCCGGAGACTTCGAAGGACGGGGTGAGGACCGCGCCCTCCCCGACCCCGGCTTCGACCTCCACCTGCAGCCGCAGGCGCTGGTAGTGCGGCACGATGAAGGTATCGCTGTGCACCGCTTCCGAGTCGACGCATTTGACGTGGGTGGGATCGGAGAGGCTCGGCAGCGGGCTGCCATCGCCTGCGGTGCATTCGACGAACTGGGTTTCTTCGGGGTCTTCACCGGGCTTGATGAAGACCCTGCTTTCCTCCCGGGCGACCAGCCCGGCGGGCAGGGCGGCGGTGAATTCGACCGGGCTTCCTTCGATCGATTCGTCGCCGACGTTGGCGCCCTCGACAATGTATTCGAAGACTTCGCCGGGCGCCGCCGTGGTGCTGCTGAGCGTGTGGATCGCCCATTTCGGCCCGACCGCGGCCGAAGCGGTGCCGCCGCCGAGCAGGAGGGTGAGCAGCGCCCCAAGCGCGATTAGGCAACCGAGTCGCAGGGTGGTTCTGGTCGCGGTCCTCATCGGCTCGCCCTCCGGTCGTTGTCGGCGGTTCGGTGGTGGTGTCTCTTCGGCTTGACGCAGCGGGTCTTGCCGTGGACCCGCTTGGGGTGGCGGCCCTTGGGGCAGCGCCGTGGCGGCTTGCGGTTGCCGGCCCCTTCCCGGCCGGAGCCGACCGTCGGAGCCGGCGGCGTCGGAGCCTGGGCCCCCTGGCAGGCTTCGCCCGCGCAGAGGGCGGGGACCGGCACGGGCTCGGGGTAGCCGCCGCCGACCCGCACGTCATAAAGGTCGACGGCCTTGTCGGTGTCGTGGCCGACGAGCGACTTGGTGGTGGCGATGAAGACGTCTCGCCCGTCCGCGCTGGAGTCCAGATATAGAGAATCCCGGTCGCTGGTGCCCGAGGAGAGCAGGTTGACCTCGCCGGTGACGGTGTCGTACTCATAGGCGTCGTAGGTGCTGCCGTTGGTGTCGCGTGGCACCAGGCTCTCGGCGCTGCTGAAGAACACGTGTCTCCCGTCGGCCGAGATCGCCTCGCTTTGGTGATTCGTTAACCCAACAGATCCGTGCGGGAAACCGTGGCTCACCGAGCCTTCGTCATCGACCTTGACAGTGGCATCACCGGTAGCAGGGGCACCGGTGGGGTTACACGAAGCACACGCCAGGAGACCGTCTTCGGCGCTGTAGACATAGATCTCACGGCAGCCATAAGTGCCGTTGCAGTGCCCGTGATCGTAACCACCTGGGAAAGGCGAGTGATCATTCGGGAAGATCAGGTACCGGCCGTCTGGGGTGACCCGGCTCGTGCGCGAAGTAATGTCTTGTGGGACTGCGTCGGTCGGGAGCTCGTTCGCAAGATTGTCAGGAAGTTCTCCCAGATCGCGGATCTCGCCATCGTGCCAGGCACGAATCCGTGGGTAGTGAAGAAGGTAGGCGAAGTGACCGTCGCCACCGGTCCCGGCCAGCGCCGATCCGTTGCCAATGAAACTGAGGTTATGCGGGTCGGCGGCCGGCTTGGACGCATCGTACATGTACACCTTGTTTCCCGGTGCGTTCGCTGCATCGTCGGTCAGGGTTTGGTCGGTGCTGAGGAACACACGCCGACCGTCTGGCGTCGCCTCGAGGTACCCGGCGGGCGCGAATTCGTCGGCGCAGGCCTGCGGTTCGGGTTCGGGCAGGCAGGCGGTCCGCTCCGAGCGGTTGAGCATGACCGTCTGACTGCCGTCGATGCGTTGGAACAACTTCCCCCCATACAGATATTGGCCAAACGCAAACAATTCGCTAGAGCCGATGTCGTCCAGGGTTCGCCCCTGCCCGTCGGTCGGCTGGGTGAACTCGACGCGGGTGTGGCCGTCGGAGCGGTCGGAAACGACGTGCGGCGTATAGGTTTTCCTGGCGGCCCCATACCTTCCAGTGCCCGCAAAGGAAACGTCGGCGGGGGTGCCGTCGGGCAGGACGCCGGCGAGCCGCAGCTGCCCGTGGTCCCATTCGTAGAGATGCGGCACGCAGAAGAACCCGGACGGCGCTTCGAAGAAGTGGTCGCCGCCGCATTCGGGGCTCTGCGGAGGGGTGTCGGCGGTCAGCCGCTGGGCCGACTCGAATGCCACCTGGCCGCCGTCGGGTGACATCCCGACCAGGAAGGGCGCAAACGCCTTGAGCCCCGTGTTGAACTGAGGGGCGGGAGGCAGCGAGGTATCGCTTTCATCGCAGAGGGGGCAGCCAGTGAGGAGCTGATAGGTCCCTGCTCCCGGGGTATGGAGATCCGTGCGAAGGTAAAGGTTGGGTACCCCGGCGACGGAAGCGGGAGTGCCGGTGAGCGCGTGGGGGGCGAAGAAGACGCCGGCGCCGAGGTCGGGGGAAAAGTCGCCGTCGTAGAGCGCGTCCAGGCTTGCCGACCCGTCGACGATCGTCTGGCTGGGTACCGTCGGCGTGATCGCCTGGGTGGACCAGGCCGTGGGGCCGCGCCGGGCAAGGTATTCGAAGGCGACCCCGGCGCCGCGCGCGTCGGCGAAGCCGCCGAGCGAAACGAACTCGACCGCTTCCCCGTCGGCGGAGGCGCGGGTGCGAGGGGAGAAGGCGAGAACATCAGCTCCCTGCTTGTCGACCGGGCTGACCTGCTCGAAGGCGCGGCAGTCGGGGAGGTAGGTGGAGTGCTGTTCGACGCGGATCGCTTCGTTGGGGCAGGTCCCGGACGTTTCTTCCGCCATCGCCTTGAAGGTGGCGTCTTCGCTGTGAGCCGAGCCACCCACGGTGGTGACGAGGAGCTGGAAGTGGTAGGTGGCGGCGGGGGTGAGGGTTGCGGCGGGGAGGTTGGCGCGGGCCTCGCCGAATTCCATGGCGCAGGGGACGTTGTGGCCGTAGTTTTCGTCGAGGCCGAAGGCGAAGTGGCAATCGCTGAGCGCCGAGCCGCGAAGGTCGAGGGTACCGCGAAGGGTGATCGAGCGGTCAAATTCGACGAGGCTGACGCCGGCTTCGACCAGCGGCGGACCGGCCGGAGTTTTGAACGTCGCTTCGGCGGTTTCCTCGCCGCCCTGGTTGGAGGCGTGGAGGGTGACGGTGTAGGTGGTTTTGGGTTTCAGCCCTGCGACTTCGGCTTCGACCAGGTGGTTGGATTCGTCAGCGGAGATCGTGCCCCCTGCTGGCGAGCCGCAGGACGGTTCGCAGTCGAAGTGCCATTCGGTGGCGAAGGCGGGGTCGGTGCCGCCGGGGTTGACGTGGCCGGTGAAGGCGAAGGAACCGTCCTGGGCGCTGATCAGCGAGGGCGAGTCGATCGAGACGGTCGGCTTGGTGACGGGGCCCAGCGTTTCGAAGGTGTTGGTCGCCACTGCTTCGCTTTCGCCGTCGCCGTTTTCGGCCAGCAGGCGGAGGTGGTAGGTGGTTTCCGGCTGCAGGCCGGTGAGCTGCCCGGACACCGTTTCGGAGTTTTCGGTGCTTCCGGACGGTCCGTCCTGGGCGTCGGAGAAGTCGGCTTCGGTCGCGTACTGGAAACGCCAGCTGGTCGACTGCCCTTCCGGGTTGACCGTGCCTTCGACGCTGGCGACGCTGTAGCCGACGCCGGTCGCGTCTTCGACGGTGACGACAGGGGCGGCGGCCGAGGCGGCGGTGACCCCGGAGACCACGGCGACGAGGAGAGTGGTCGCGAGCGCGACCAGGATCGGCCTGGCTGAGGGTGCCTTGACGAAGCGTTTCACTGACTCTCTCCCTTTGTCCCGTGGGCCCCCTGGTGGCCCGTTTCGCTTGACGGAGGCAGCTACCCGAGCCGCCTCCCCTGCCTGCCCATCCGTCGAGCCAACCTCGGCTGCCTGGAAGAGCAGCGGTAACCTAGCGGATTACATCTGGTGATGTCAAGGAAGAGAGATGGTTTTCTCAGAGAGAGGACATGCTCCTGGCTTCAGCCGCCCCCAGGTAGGGCGTGAGGACGAACTGGGTGAGGTCGGGGAGCAGCGAGGAGAGCTCCTCGCCCCTGCGGGCCAGGACCTGGCGCCCGACGATCGAGTTGACGGCGCCGAGGATGCCGCGCTCGGCGGTGTCGGGCAGCGGCTCGCCGGTCGCGCGCAGCTCACGGCCGTCGCGCAGGAAGGGGACCAGGCCCTCGAGCGCGGCTTTGTGGCGGCGGGCGATCTCCGGCCCGGCGACGAAGGGCTCGACGGTGAGCAGGCGGGCGACGTCGGGGACTTCGGCGAAGTCGGCGAGGAGGGCGGCGAGGACGGAGCGGATGCGGAGCGGCCACTCCGTCTCCCGCTCATAGGCCTCGACGAGGAGGGGACGCAGGTCTTCGGCCGCTTTCTCGAAGGCGGCGATGCAGACGTCTTCGATCGTCTCGAAGTACTTGTAGAAGGTGCGGCTGGCGACGCCGGCCCCCTCGGTGACGGCAGTGATCGTGGCGCCGCTGTAGCCGACCTCTCCCACCAGATGGGTGAAGGAGGCGATCAGGCGTTCGCGCTGGTTGTGTTCGACGAACTCCGGCGGCAGCCCATGGCGCCCATGCGGAAGCTGGGCGAGCTCATCCGGATGCTCCTGGCTCCCCGCCGGCAGTTTGCTGGACACGAGGCTCCCATCTTAAGGCCAGGTGCGGCTAGGGCCGGGGCAGCAGCTCCTCCAGTCCCGCCTCGGTGCCGAAATAGGAGCTGATGGCGAGGAACATCAGCTCGGGGAGCTGCGAGGGCAGGTCGGGCCCCTGACCTGTGGCGCAGCGGCGGTAGACCCGGTCGAAGAAGATGGCGACGATCCAGCCGCCGGTCGCGTCCGGCACCGAGCTCGGGTCGTCGAGCTCGTCGCGGGCTGAATCCAGCAGCGCGGCGATCCGTTCGGCCAGCCGACTTTGACATCTTCGGCCGAGCTCGCCCGCGGCAAGCGCGTCGACGACGAAGAAGCGCGCCTCGGCGGGATGCGCCTCGACCAGGCGGGCGGTCTCGGTCGCGGCGGCGCGGAAGCGGTCCCGCCACTCCGAGGACGGCGCGGCGATCGCCTCCATGTGGGCGAAGTACTCGCTTTCGAGACGCTCCCAGAGGGCTTTGAAGCGGGGCGCGTCCCGATCGCGGTAGCCGTGCTCGGCGAGCAGCGCGAGGTAGGGATCGGGGGGCGTCAACGGCGCCCCCGAGCCGGCCGGGCTAGCCGGCGGCGGCGCCGGCTGCCTCGACCCCGACGAAGGGAATCAGCGAGAACTCGACCAGCTGCGGGCGCAGGCGGCAGATCTTCTTCGGACGCCCCTCGAGCAGGGCGTAGTAGAGGAGCCAGTAGAGACCGCCGACCACCGTCTCCTCGACGGTATCCGGCAGCTCGCCGTCGCTCTCGCCGCCGCGGCCGGAGCGGAGCAGGCCGGCGAAGTCGGCGACCAGCTTCTCGAAGCGCTCGTTGATCGCCGGGCCGACGGCCGGGCCCTCGACGATGCAGGCGTGAGCGAGATCGCGATCGGCTTCGATCTCGGCGAGAAGCGCGGTGATGCCGGCTGTGACCCGCTCCGGAAAGTCCTCGGCGTGCTCGGCGCAGGCGTCGTCGACGGCCTCCAGCGCCCGCGCCGTCCCGGAGTCGTAGAGGGCGAAGAAGCAGTCCTCCTTGGAGGAGAAGTGGTCGTAGAAGCGACCGCGGGCGATCGCCGCGGCCTTGACGATGTCGGCGACCGACACGCTCCTGTAGCCGCGTTCGGAGATCACCTGGGCGGCGCCGGCGAGGATGCGCTGGCGTTGATGATGGGCGACGACCTCGGGCCGCAGCGGATGGCCGCCGGGGCGGGCGCGCCGTTTTCCTGGAGAGGCTTCCGCCATTTGGGCAGGATAACTCCCAGGGTGCCCCGTTCGCCTCAAGATATTTCAGTAGTCCCACTTCGGAACATTCCCGTTCCACCGGTTATCGCCCCTGATTCGTAGAGCGCTGCCTCGGCGCCATTGGTAAAAACCATATGCATTCCTAAGAAAAAACATCCTTCATCTTTGCTCGGACTGATTGTCTCACCAGGCGATACCATTGACCCCCTTGGGGGTGGCGAGCAAAGGAACGGATGTCCTCTCGGTCTCCGATCGGGACCGGATCCTGCAGGCGATGGCCGAATGCTGTGCCGAGGCGGGCTACCGGGCGACGACCGTGGCGGCGGTGCTGGAGCGAGCGGGGGTCGAGCCCGAAAGCTTCGACAGCCACTTCGCGGGCAAGGAGGACTGCGCCCTGGCGGCGCTGAACAAGATCGTCTCCGAGGCGCTGGCGCAGATCTCGATGGCCAGCTCGCACGTGGCGGGCCTGGTCGAGGAGCGCAAGTTCGAGGTGAAGGCGCTGCTCGAGCTGCTGGCGGCGCGGCCGTCGTTCGCCCGGCTCGCCTTCGTCGACGCCCGTCAGGGGGGAACGACCCGCATGCACAACGCCTACGAGTCGGCGGTGCGGGTGCTGGCACTGATGATGGAGCGAGCCAACGGCGCCAACCGGAGACCGAGCACCGGGGCGCGGGCGGCTCTGGGGGGAGCGGAGGCGGTGGTGCGCAAGGAGTTGGCGGCCGGTCGCGGAGAGCGGCTGCCACAGCTGCTGCCGGACTTCGTCTACGCGGCGCTGGTCCCGTTCGTGGGCCAGGGGGAAGCGCTTCGTCAAGCGAAGCTGGCGGCGAGGTTGGCCGCCGAGGAGGAGGGATGGCGGTGATGGACACCAAACGTAGGGATGCATTGCTGCGGGCGATGATGGACGAGCTCGCGGAGCAGGGTTACAGGGAGGCATCCGTGGTGCGGGCACTGGAGGCAGCCGGCGTCTCGACCGAGGAGTTCGCGGTCGAGTTCGGCGACAAGGACGAGTGCCTGTTCGCTGCTTACGACAGACTGGCCGCCGAGGTCGTGGCCAAGACCAGCGTCGAGTGCGACAGCGCCGAGCCCTGGCCGGAGCGGGTGCGGGTGGGACTGGAGACACTGTTGGCGGAGCTGGCGGCGAAGCCGAAGATGGCGCAGGCGATCACCCGCTCGTTTCCGGGGATCAGGCCGTCGGCGTACGAGCGCTACGTCAACCTGCTCTCGCGCTTCGTCCCCTTCATGCGCGAGGGGCGCGACTATTCGGAAGTCGACGAGGAGCTGCCCGGCGAGGTCGAGCTGCTGGCGGTCGGCGCGGCGGAGGCGATCATCTTCGGCGAGGTCGACGCCGGGCGGGCGGAGCGGCTGCCGCAGATGCTGCCGGAAATCCTCTTCTCGGTGTTGGTCCCGTTCATGGGGCCCGACCGCGCCGCCGACGAGATGCGCAGCGCCGCGGCGATTCGCTGAGGATGGGGTCAAGTCGGCGGTTGCCCGCGGCGAGCGATCGCGAGCGGGTCCTGCTGGCGACCGCGGAGCTGTGGGGCGAAGGCGGCTACGAGAAGCTGAGCGTGGAGACGATCTGCGGCCGGTCCGGCGTCGAGCCGGAGGCCTTCCTCGACCGGTTCCCGGACGTCGAGGCCGCGGCCGAAGCAGCGGTCGAGGTCCCGCTCGCGGCCGTGGTCGACGTCGTCGCGGACCTTTACTCGCCGGATCGTTCCGAGGCCGAAAGCTATGCCCTGGCAATCGTCGCGATCCTCGAGTTGATGGCGGCGAACCCGGCCTACGCCGACGTCGTCTACATCGCTGGACGGCAGATGGCGCCGCCCGCTGTCCACGCGCTGTACGAAACCGGCCACCGCTTCCTGGTGGCGATGCTCGAACGCCTCTGGGCAAGCTCGGAGCTGCGTGAGCAGCCGGCGCGGGCTGGCCTCGCGGCGCTGGGTGCCGCCGAGGCGGTGGTCCGGCGGGAAATCGTCGCCGGTCGCCATGAGGCCCTTCCCTCCCTCGCGCCCGACTTCGTCTATGCCGCCACCGTCCCCTTCCTGGGCCAACAGGAGGCGATGCGGTTGGCGCGCCGGGCGACGGACCTTTCGGGGGCGGCTGACAGCGACTAGGCCTGGCCAAATAGCATGGTTCTTTCTGGGATAGACAATGGTTTCGCCAGAAGAAAATTCCATGAATCCGCCAACGAGACCCCTCCTCCCCCAGGCCTTCGTCGACGAGCGCAAGCGCGAGCGCTGCGCCCTGGCGCTGGGCGAGGCGGTCCACGAGGTCGGGGTGGGAGGGCTGACAGTCACGCTCGTGACCAAGCGGGCGAGAATCGCCCGGAACACCTTCTACGACGTGTTCAAGGGTCAGGAAGAGGCGTTGCTCTACAGCTACGAGCTGGGCAATCGCCGGCTGCGGGAAGCCCTCGAAGGCGTCGATTCCTGCGGCGGCACGCTCGAGGAGACGGTCGAGGCGCTGCTCGCCGCCGCCGAGAGGGAGCCCTACCTGATCGAGCACTGCCTCGTCCACGGAAGAGGGCTCATCCACGGAACCGGCCCTTATGACCCAACGCTCGTCGAGGTGCTGGCAGCCGCGCTTGGCGAGGCCCGGGGAGGCACTCGCGAGGGGGACGTCAACTCGACCGTCGAGGAGCTGCTGGCGCTCGGCATCCTCTCGCTGATCTCCAGCCACCTGCGGCGGGGCGAGACCCGCTCGTTGACGACCCTCAGCGGCCCGCTCGCCCAGTTCGTCCGGATCCAGCTCGGCGTTCGGCAGCCAGTTGGCGGTTCCCAGGGCAGCGCACTCAGCAGCGGCTGAGCCGCCAAGGGCTCTCCTCGCCCGTGGCGGGGGGCGAATCCGCCGCGCCGGTCACTTAAGCAAGTGATGGTGGCGCCAAGTGACCAGGGGCAAAGACTGCGGAGCCGCGATCGGCGGATCTGGGCGCTCGTGAAGCGGCAGCACGGGGTGATTGCGCACCGCCAGCTGCGTGAGCTCGGGATGGGACGGTCGTCGATCCGCTGGCGGGTGCAGAGCGGGCGCCTGCACCCGGTCCGGCGCGGCGTTTACGCGGTCGGGAGGCCCGAAATGAGCCCGCACGGGCGCTGGATGGCGGCGCTCCTCGCGTGCGGACCCGGCGCCGTGCTGAGTCACGGCAGCGCCGCGGCACTGTGGGGGTTCGGGAGCGAGCCGCGCGGCTTGGTCGAAGTGTCCCTGCCGGCGGGGATGCGCAGTCGGCGGCCGGGGATCCGCGCGCACCGCCGAACGGCGCTGGGATCGGAGGAAGTGACCGAGCACGAAGGTGTTCCCGTCACCTCCCCGATACGGACGCTGATCGACCAGGCGACCCGGCTGACGCCGGCGCGGCTCGAGCGGGCCGTCAATGAGGCCGACAAGCTCGAGCGGGTGCGAGCGGACGTGCTCTACGCGGCGCTCGACAGCCACAGCGGCGAGCCGGGTGTCGGCCCGCTGCGCAAGCTGCTCGACCCGCTCCACTTCCGGCTCAGCGACTCGGAGCTGGAGCCGGCGATGCGGGCAGTGGCGAAAAGTGGGGGGCTGCCCGTTCCCGAGACGAAAGCATGGGTCAACGACTACGAAGTCGACTTCTTCTGGCCCCAGCTCGGCATCGTCGCAAGGTCCTGCGCCAGGTCGCCGCCCGTTCCCGAGCGAAGGGCGCGCCAGCGGGACGGTCGGTCAATTGAGCACAGAAGGGTGTGCTCAATTGACCGGCGAAGGGACCTGGGCGGCTTACGGTTGGCCGCCGGCGAACTTGACGTAACTGAACCAGGCGGGCTTGGGGGTGAAGCCGGGGCCGAAGAGGCCGGAGCCGTCGCAGAAGTTGCAGGCGCCGGGGAGGTCGTCGACGGAGAACCAGAAGACGCTCCTCAGCCTCCACCTGACCTGCTTGTTGCGGAGTTGGGCGAAGGCGGCCTTCAGTTCCTTCGCCTGGCCGGAGGGGCCCTTGGCGAAGAGGTTGCCGGTGTTCTTCCCGCCGGAGCTCCAGCCGAGCTCGGTGATCAGGAGCTTCTTGCCGCCGTCTTTGTTCATCGCCAGGTAGTGGCGGAATTCGTCGACGACCCCCGGCAGTTCGCGGGCGAAGATCGTGTAGGGGTGCAGGGCGGCGCCGCCGAACCTGCCCTTCACGCCCGGCGTCCGTTTGTACATCACGTCGATGAAGTCGCTCGCGTACCAGTTGAGGCTTTTGTGCTTGCCGGTCCTGGCGTTGCGGGAGCCCTTCGGCCGCGCGAAGAGGCCGGCGAGGACGACCTGCGCCCCCGGGTCGGCCGCGCGCAGGGCGGTGAACGAGCTCGTCACCAGCTGGCCGTATTCGGCCGGGTTGGGCTTGGCGACGAAGTACTTGAAGTTGGGCTCGTTCCAGATCTGCCATTCGCGGATCGGCCGTTTCGGCACGCTCGGGTGTTCGGACCAGAAGCTGCCGGTGGGGCCGTAGCGGGCGACCGCGGCGGTGAGGAAGGCGGCCCAACCCGTGCGGGCGGCGCCGCTGACCGGCAGGCGGGCGGGGGCTTTCAGCCCTCCGGCGCCCGGGACCTTCTTTCCCGGGACCGCCCATTCGGGCGCGCCGGTGAGAAAGGGGAGCACTTTGATCCCGGCCCTGGCGGCCTCTTCGATCTGGCTGTCGTAGCCGCTCCAGTCGAAGGAGCCGCCCCTGATCGGCTGCACCGAGGACCAGCCGATCGGGATGCGGACGCTTTCGACGCCGCCGTTGCCGAGCCGCTGGAACTGCTCGGTGCCGAGGTTGCTCTGGGGGACGACGCCCCAGAAGCCCGCCGGCAGCGCCTGGGCGGTCGAGGCGAAGGTCGCGAAGAAGGTGATCATGGCCAGCGCCAGCGCCAGCGCCGGCGTCCAGGCGCGCAGAATCCTGCTCATGTGCTCGCTCCTTTTCGACATCGGGTCAGCTCGCCTTCGGCGAGACGGAAGAGCCGGCGCCCTGACGGCGCTGCCGGTAGTAGTAGGCGCCGATCGAGATGGCGGCCAGGACCGCGATCGCGATCAGGATCGGCACCAGCGGCGAGGACGAGTCGTCTTCGGACGTGCTCGCGGCGTTTTCGGCCGGCGTGGCGACCTGATCGCCTTCGCCGAGACCGGCCTTTGCATCTCCGGCCCCGTTGCCCGGGTTACCGGTGCCGCCTTCGGAGCCTTGGTTACCCTGGCCGGTGTGGGAGCCGCCGCTGCCCGCACCCGGATTGTCGCCGTCGCCCGAGCCCTGTCCGCGCGGGGAGTTCGACACGCCCGCGTTGCCGCCGCCGCCCGAGCCATTGTGGTGGCCGCCGCCGGGACTTTGTTCCTGCGGGACGGTTGGAACTTCAGGTTCGTAGACCGGCCCGGTCGCTTCTTCGGCGTGGGCCAGAGCCGGTGAGCAAGCAAATGCCAGCACAGCAAGCACTGACAGAAGCAAGGCGAGGGGTGGGGCCGAGGTCCGGGCGCGGGGGGACGTCCGAGGCATGGCGCGCAAGGTTAGAGGAATCAGCGGCGCTGATAAGTCCGCTCGCATTGATCCTTGGCCTGGCCCTTGCCGGCGGCGGCTATTTCCTGAGCGACCGCCACATCGCCGGCCTGGCCGTATGGCTGGTGCTTGTGGCGCTGCTGGCGGTCGGTGCCGCGGGGAAGGCGACGCTGGGGCGGCCCTTCGCCTGGGCGACGGGATTGATCGCAGGACTGGCGCTTTTTTCCGCATTCTCATCTTTCTGGTCCGGGTCAGTTGAGCTCAGCGTGATCGAAGCCGACCGAGTACTGGTCTATCTCGGTGTTTTCGTAGCCGCGTTCCTGATCGCCCAAACCGACCAAAGGCGCCAACGTTTCGCCGAAGGGATCGGAATCGCGTTGATGGGGGCAGCCTTGCTGGCCCTCGCCAGCCGGCTCCTGCCGCATGTCTTCGAGCTCGGCGGCGGGCCTGGCAGCGGTCCGCGCACGGGATATCCCTTCGGTTACTGGAACGCCAACGGGCTCGCCTTCGGGATCGGAGTCGCCCTCTGCCTTTGGATGAGCCGCCGTGCCCTGAACGAATGGCTGCGGTGGCTCGCGGTCGGGGCCGTGCCCGTCCTCCTGCTCGCGCTCTACTTCACCTACTCCCGCGGCGGACTGCTCGGCCTCCTCGTCGCCTGCGGCTGCCTGCTGGCTCTCTCCCACGACCGCCTGCTGATGCTGGGGACGCTGGCGATCGGGGCGATCGGGGCGCTGCCGGCGGTGCTGCAGGTCCAGGCCAGCCGCAGCCTCGCCGACAACCACGCCGACCAGGCGGCGATCGACCAGGGCGTGACGGTGCTGCTGATCCTGGTCGGCGGCGTCGCCCTCTCGCTGCTCCTGTTCGCGCTGCTGCGACGGCTCGAGCGGCGCGGCGGCGGTTTGGCCGGGCGCGCGCTCGAGCTCTCCCGCGACCGCCGCATCCTCCGGGGGATCGGGCTCGCCGCCGCGCTGCTGGCGATCGCCGCCGCGATCGCGGTCGGCGGCCGCGCCTGGGACCAGTTCTCGAGCCCAGACCAGCAGTTCCCCGCCGACCCGGCCCAGCATTTCTCCCAGTTCTCCGGCGCCAACCGGCACGAGTACTGGCGGGTGGCGATCGACTCCTGGGAAGAAGCGCCGGTGGTCGGCCACGGAGCCGGCACCTACCGCTTCGCCTGGGACCAGCTGCGCCACATCACCCTGCCGGTGCTGAACGCGCACTCCCTCTACCTGCAGGCGTTCCAGGAACTGGGGGCGATCGGGGGACTGCTGGTGCTCGCCCTGGTCGGGGTGCTGCTGTGGACCGGCTTCGCCGCCTGGCGAGCGGCGAGCGGCCCGCGCCGCGAGCTCCACGCGGTGCTCTTCGCCGCCTGCCTCGCCTTCGCGGTCGGCGCCGCGATCGACTGGTTCTGGGAAATCGCCGGCATCGGCGCGATCTTCTTCCTCTGCGCCGGGGCGCTCGTCGCCGCCCGCTGCGTGCAGCTCGCCCACGCCCGGGCGCAGAGCAACGGCAGCGGGCAGGGCGAGCGGCGCCGCTTCGGCCTCACCGTCGCCGGCCTGGCGCTGGCCTGGGTCGTCGCCCTGGCGCTGATCGGGCCGCTCCTGGTCGACCGTGAGATCGACAGCAGCAACGCCGCCGCCGCCGATGGCGACGTCGCCACCGCCGTCAACCGTGCCGAGACCGCGCGCTCGATCGAGCCCTGGGCCGCTACGCCATACGAACAGCTCGGGTTGCTCGCCGAGGGACAAGGGGAATACGACCTCGCCGCCGAACGGATGGGGCAGGCGATCGACCGCGAGGAAGGCAACTGGCTGCTCTATTACCTGCGGGCGCGAATCGAGCACAAAGGCGGCGACGAAGCCGCGGCGAAGGCCGACCTGGCGGAAGCTCTTCGACTCAACCCCGAAGAAAAGTGCCTCGAAGAAGGTTCTGAAGAGTGCGGATGAGCCAGCCCCCCGACACCAAGCCCGAGGCGACCGAGCCCGCGGGGGCAGGGCCCGCCACCCCGGCGGCGCCCCGCCCGGCCTCGTTTGCCTCCGAGGGCCACGGGCCCGAGGAGTCGCGCCGCCGCGGCGCCCTGCTGCGACGCCTGCTGGCGATCGGCGACTGGGGGGCGCTGCTCGCGGTCCTCTGCCTGGTCACCGCCACCAGCTCCGCCACCGACGTCGCCGACCTCTTCTGGGCGGTCCTCTTCAGCCCCGCCTGGGTGATCGTGGTCAAGCTCCAGGGCCTCTACGACAACGACCATCGGCGGATCCGCCACAGCACCCTCGACGAGCTTCCCTCGCTGGTCACCGCCAGCGTCCTCGGCACCCTCGTCCTCGACGGCCTGATGGCGATCAGCCCCGCGGGCCCGCTCTCGCCGGCGAGCGCGATCGGGATCGGCGTCGGCGCCTTCCTCGCCAGCTTCGTCCTGCGCGGCGTGCTGCGCTTCCTCTGGCATCGCCTGACCGGGCAGTCGACCGGGCTGGTGATCGGCCCCGCGCGGGCGGTCGACATGGTCGCGCGCCGGGTCTCCACCCACCCCGAGACGCGGCTGGCGCTGGTCGGCTACCTCTCCTCGGATGTCGAGACGGAGGCGAAGGAGCTGCCACGGCTCGGTGCCCCGGCCGAGATCTCCCGCATCGCCCGCGAGCACGCGATCGAGCGGGTCGTCGTCGCCGCAGGGCAGATGAGCGAGGTCGACGCCGAGCAGCTGATCGAGGAGTGCAAGGACGAGGGCCTGGCGCTGACCTTCCTCCCCCAGCACTACGGGCTGCTGGGACCGGGGATCGAGCTCAACCGCCTCGCCGAGCTGCCGGTCCTCGACTTCCGCTTCAGCGACCCGCCGCGCTCGACGTTGGCGATGAAGCGGATCATGGACGTGGTCGTCTCCGCCCTGCTGCTGGTGCTGCTCTCGCCGCTGCTGCTGGGGGTGGCGCTGTGGATCCTGCTCGACGACGGGCGGCCGGTCTTCTTCCGCCAGCGGCGTGCCGGCAAGGAGGGCGCGCCGTTCACGATGGTCAAGTTCCGGACGATGGTGACCGACGCCGAGCAGCGGCTGCCGGAGCTGGTCGACATCGCCAGCCTCGAGCAGCCCGCCTTCAAGATCCCCGACGACCCGCGGGTCACCGGCAGCGGCCGCTTCCTGCGGCGGACCAGCGTCGACGAGCTGCCGCAGCTGTGGAACGTGCTGAAGGGGGAGATGTCGCTGGTCGGGCCGCGGCCGGAGGAGGAGAGCGTCGTCGCTCTGTACGACGAGCGCCAGCGGGGGCGGTTGGCGGTGAAGCCGGGGGTGACGGGGCCGATGCAGGTCTACGGCCGCGGCGACCTCACCTTCGAGGAGCGGCTGGCGATGGAGCGCGACTACCTCGACAACCTCTCGCTGCTGACCGACCTGGCGATCCTCTTGCGGACGCCGCGGGCGCTGGTCCGCGGCGAGGGCGCCTAGCAGAGCTCCTCCGCGATGGCGGGACCGGAGCTCGAGGTGGTGGTGGTGAGCCACGGCGCCGAGGCGCTGCTGCGGCGCTGCCTGCGCTCGCTCGCGGAGCACCCGGTCTCCAGTGGTGAGATGGGGGTGACGGTCGTCGACAGCGGCAGTCCCGACGGGACGCCGGACATGGTCGCCGACGAGTTCCCGGAGGTGCGATTGCTGCGACGCGACAACATCGGCTTCTCTGCCGCCAACAACCTGGTCCTGCGCCAGAGCCGAGCGGAGGCGGTGCTGCTGCTCAATCCCGACACCGAGGTCTACGCGGGGACGCTGGACGCGGCGCTGGCGCGGCTGCGCTCCGACGAGCGGATCGGGATGGTCGGGGTGAAGCTGGTGACCGAGAGCGGCGAGCTCGACCACGCCTGCAAGCGCTCCTTCCCCACCCCGCTCAGCGCCCTCGCCCATTTCACCGGCGTCGGCGGCTCGCAGTACCGGGCCGCGCACCTCGGCGACGACGAGCCGGGCGAGGTCGACGCGGTCAACGGCGCCTTCATGCTCTGCCGGACCGCGGCGGTGCGCGAGGTCGGCCTGCTCGACGAGGGCTATTGGCTCTACATGGAGGACCTCGACTGGTGCCGCCGCTTCTGGGACGCCGGCTGGAAGGTCTTCTACGAGCCGGCCGGGGTGGCGCTGCACGTCAAGGGCGGCTCCAGCGCGCGGCGGCGGGCGGCGAGGCAGGAGATCGCCTTCCACCGCGGCATGGCGCGTTTCTACCGTCGCTTCGACGCGCCCGACCACAACCCGCTGCTGAACGCGGCGGTCTACGCGGGGATCGGCGCCAAGCTCGCCACCAGCCTCGCGATCACCGCCGTCCGCGGCCGCGACTGAGATCCTCCCCGGGCTGTGTCGCCCCGGATCAAGCGATTGCTCGCCCCCTCCCCCTCGCCGTGGGCGACCGTGGCGGCGGGCGTCGCCGTCGCGCTGCTCGCCTGGCGGGTGGGGATGAACGCGCCGGGACCGGGCCTCGACCCGAGCTGGAACGCCGGCCTGGCGATGGGCGCTCACAAGGGGCTCCAGTTCGGCCGCGAGATCGTCTTCTCCTACGGCCCCCTCGGCTTCCTGCAGAGCCCGTACATCTGGTACTCGCAGCTCGGCGTCATCGCCTTCCTCTTCACCGCCGCCGTCTACGTCGGCTTCTGCATCGCCCTGGTCTGGGCGCTGGGGCGGGCGCTGCCGCTGCTCATCGGCGCCATCCTCGCCTTCCTCCTGATCGGGGCGCTGCCGCCGCTCGAGCAGGCGCTGCTGCTGGCGGTGATCGCCGCGCTGGCGCTGCTGGAGCAGGAGCGCCCGCCGCGGGCGCTCGACGCCTTCGTCGTCGCCGCCGCGACCTTCGCCGCGATCGAGGCGCTGGTCAAGCTCTCGACCGGCCCGATCGTCTTCGCGATCTTCCTGTTGGCGCTGGTCGGGGCGCGGGCGGGGCGCGGGCGGATCGGCGCCTACGTCGCCCTCTTCGCGGTCGAGCTGCTGGCGCTGTGGCTGCTCAGCGGGCAGAGCCTGGGGGCGATCCCCGACTTCCTCGACAACACGCGGGAGATCGTCTCCGGCTACAGCGGGGCGATGATCCGCGAAGTCGAAGTCGCCCACTGGAAGGTGGTGGTGGCCTCGATAGCCGCCGCGGTCAGCGCCGTCGCCCTCGTCGTCGCCTGCGCCGCCGGGCGCTTCCGCGATCGCCGCGCGTTGATCTGCGGGGCGTTGCTGATGGCGATCGCCGCCTTCACCGTCTTCAAGGAGGGCGTGGTGCGGACCGACGCCGGCCACCTCAGCCTCTACTTCGCGACCGCCTGCGTGCTCTGGATCGCGATCCCCTGGACGCGGGCGCGCCGGCCGTGGCTTTTAGTCGGAGCGGCGGCGATCGCCGCCGCCGGGCTGCCGGTGCGGACCGCGGACACGCCGACGAACCTCGACCCGGTCGCCAACCTCCGCGACGCCGGCGAACAGGTGCGCAACCTCTTCAGCCCCGGCCGCCGCGCCGATTTGATCGCCGCCGGGCGGGCGGGGATGAAGGCGACCTACCGCCTCGACCCGGCGACGCGGGCGGCGCTGCGGGGGCGCACGGTCGCGATCGAACCCTGGGAGGCGGGCGTCGCCTGGGCCTACGAGCTCGACTGGGACCCCCTGCCGGTCTTCCAGAACTACAGCGCCTACACCGCCGGCCTCGACCGCCTCAACGCGGAAGGGGTCGAAGACCCCGAGGGGCCTGAGCGGATCCTGCGCGAGAACCCGCTGCTGGTCCTGCCCGAGTTCCCGACCCAGGATCTCGACAGCCGCTTCCCCGGCTGGGACCCGCCCGAACAGCAGCGGGCGGTGCTCTGCAACTTCGCCCCCCTGCACACGACCGAGCGCTGGCAGGTGTTGGGACGGGTCCCGGACCGCTGCGGCGTGCCGCGGCCGGCGGGGAGCGCCGAAGCCGGCGCAGGCGAGGCGGTCGACGTGCCCGCCCCGCGCCCCGGCGAAGCCGTCTTCGCCCGCATCGACGGGGCCGGGATCGGCGGCCTCGAACGGCTCTCCGCCGCCCTCTTCCACGCCCGGGTGCGGCGGCTGATCGTCAACGGCGATCGGAGCTACCGGCTGATCCCGGAAACCGCCGGCGACGGGCTGCTCCTCCGCGGTCGCGGACGCTTCGCCGCGGCCGGCCCGTTCTCGCCGTTCCCGCAGGCGCGGACGATCGCCGTCACCGGCGCGGGCAGTGACCTGCGCTTCGAGTTCTTCCGCTTGCAGGTGAAGGAATCGAAACATTCCGCGCCTTCGCACTCGCTACCGTTCCCTGCTCAGTGAAGCGTCTCCTTGCCGCCGCCCTCCTCTGCACCTGCCTGATCGTCGCCCTCGTCGCGGGTGCGCAGCCGGGTGCCGCAAAGCCGACGGTCCCGGCACCGAGGGGGTTCTTCGGGATCGACCCGCAGGGGACGCTGACCGACGAAGACGCCCGCTACATGAAGGCTGGCGGGATCGAAACCGTGCGCTGGCCGCTGCCCTGGATCGCGATCCAGCCGACCGTCAGGGGCGGCTACAACTGGGCCGCCTTCGACCCGGTCGTCGAAGTCGCCGCCCGCCACGGGCTGAAGGTGCTGCCGTTCATCTACGGCACGCCGGCCTGGATCGCCCCCAAGTACACGACGCTGCCGGTCAACAGCGCCCGGGCGAGGCAGGCCTGGGCCGCCTTCCTCGAAGCTGCGGTCAGACGCTACGGCCCGGGGGGCGAATTCTGGGCCCAGCACGCGACGGGCGGTATCGGTGTGCAGTACGAACCGGAGGTGCCGGAAATCGCCCATCCGCTGCCGATCCGCACCTGGCAGGTCTGGAACGAGGCCAACTTCTTCTACTTCGCCTACCCCGCTTCGCCGCAGCGCTACATCAAGCTGCTGAAGGTCTCCTCGCCGGCGATCAAACGGGTCGACCCGGGGGCGAAAGTGATCCTCTCCGGCCTCTTCGGCGAACCGCCGCAGAAAGGCGCCAAAGGGATGCCGGCCGCCAAGTTCCTCGAAGTCATCTACCGCACGCCGGGGATCAAGAGCCACTTCGACGGGGTCGCCCTGCACCCTTACGCGGCCTTCGCCGAAGACCTCGAAGAAATGACCGAAGCGCTGCACGAAGTCACGGTGGAAAACCACGACCGCGTCCCCCTCTACATCACCGAGATGGGCTGGGGCTCGCAGAACAACTTCAGGCAGGTCGCCTTCGAGCAGGGCCCCCGCGGTCAGGTCAAGCAGCTGAAGGCCTCCTACGGCTACCTGCTGGAAAACCGCGGCCGCCTCGACCTCAAGCAGGTCTACTGGTTCTCCTGGAAGGACCAGCGCGAATCCTGCAGCTTCTGCGACTCGGTCGGCCTCTTCCGCGAAGGCGTCCGCTTCCATCCGAAGCCCGCCTGGCACGCCTTCGTCGCCCTCACGGGCGGCCGCCCGCGCCCCTAGAGCCCAGGAGGGCCTTTCGCAAAGAGGGCTGTTGCGTCCAGCCTGAGGGGGGAGAGAATCCCGCATCCGATTCTTGACACAGCGGAGTGGGTCAAGAATCGGATACGCGTAGTAGACGGGCCTGGGAACTGGCGGCAAGGCAGCATGGGGTCGTAACGCGTAAGCAACTGCTGGCGCTTGGCTTCGGCCGAAGGTCGATCCAGCACCGAGTGGCACGAGGCCGGCTCTTCCCTGTCAGCGTGGGCGTCTATGCGGTCGGGTGGCCGGCGCTGGATCAAAGGCGGCGGTGGATGGCGGCGGTGCTGGCAGGTGGGGAGGCGGCGGCCTTGAGCCACCGCAGTGCAGCAACGCTCTGGGAGATCGGCAGCGAGGAGGATGGGAAGATCGATGTCAGCGTGCAGCGACGCTGCGAATTGCGGCGACCCGGGATCCGGTTCCACGGCCGGCCAAACCTTCGGACCGAAGACATCCTGCGCCGCGACGGCATCCCCACCACCTCACCCAGCCAAACGCTTCTCGATCTGGCGACGGAACTTGACCCCGTCCCACTCGAGCGGGCGGTCAATGATGCTGACAAGCGGGGCCTGATCGATCCCGAAACGCTGCAGGAGGAGCTTGTGCGGTTCGGAGGCGAGCCAGGTGTCCGGCCCCTTCGCCGCCTCCTCGACAAGCTCTTTTTCCAGCTCTCCGACTCGGACCTGGAGATCTATTTCCGCCGGATCGTCAAAGCGGCGAAGCTGCCAATGCCGCTGAGCAAACAGTGGGTCAACGACTTCGAGGTCGACTTCTTCTGGCCGGATCTCGGGCTGGTTGTCGAGACGGACGGGCTCCGCTACCACCGCACGCCGTCAGCGCAGCTCAAGGATGCCCGGCGCGACCGCGCCCATGTGATGGCGGGCATGACTCCGCTGCGCTTCACCCACTACGAGGTTCGATAC
This sequence comes from Solirubrobacterales bacterium, assembly GCA_044868125.1. GTDB lineage: Bacteria > Actinomycetota > Thermoleophilia > Solirubrobacterales > 70-9 > VAYN01. Next base: position 42,951 of record JBIOWB010000100.1, on the reverse strand, counting down.
GAACCCGCCCGTGTCCGCGGCGCCCTCGCCAAGACCATCGATCTGCTCAGGTGCCGCATCCGACTTTGAGCACAGCCCGCTGTGCCCTAAACCGGCTGCGGCGCTTCGGTTGTCAGGCGCGGAACGGGAGCGAGTCGGCGACTTCGCTGAGGCGCGGCGCCTTCTTGTCGCGCTCGCTGAGCAGCGGGTCCGAGACCTGCCAGTCGACGGCGACGTCGGGGTCGTCCCAGGCGATCCCGGCCTCGGTCGCCGGGTCGTAGTAGCTGGAGACCTGGTAGGCGACGTCGGCCACGTCGGAGAGGACGGCGAAGCCGTGGCCGAAGCCGACCGGGACGAAGAGCTGGCGGTGCTTGACGTCGTCGAGCACGTGCGCCTCCCACTGGCCGTAGGTGGGCGAGCCGCGGCGGAGGTCGACGACGACGTCGAGGATCTCGCCGCAGGCGCAGCGCACCAGCTTCGCCTGGCCGGGCTCGGTCTGGAAGTGGATGCCGCGCAGCGTCCCCCTGCGCGAGCGCGAGTGGTTGTGCTGGACGAACTCGACGTCGACCCCGAGCGCTCGCCAGGCGTCGCGGCTGAAGGACTCGACCATGAATCCGCGCTCGTCGCCGTGGACGACCGGCTCGACCAGGACGACGCCGTCGAGCTTCGTCTCCAGAGCCTGCGCCATCAGCCGAGGGCCTTGCCGTACTGCTTTTCGTAGTACTCGCGATACTCGCCAGAGCGGATCGGCCCCCACCAGTCCTCGTTGTCGCGGTACCACCGCACGGTCCGCTCGAGGCCCTCGGCGAAGTGGACCTGCGCCTCCCAGCCGAGCTGCTCCTTCAGCTTCTCCGAGGAGAGCGAGTAGCGGCGGTCGTGCCCCGGCCGGTCCTTGACGTACTCGATCAGCGACTCGTCGCCGCCGCTCAGCTCGATCACCCGCTTGACGACCTCGATGTTCTCGCACTCGTCGGGGCCGCCGACGTTGTAGGCCTCGCCCGCCTTGCCCTTGGTCAGCACGGTGTGGATGCCGCGGCAGAAGTCCTCGACGTAGAGCCAGTTGCGGACCTGCCTGCCGTCGCCGTAGACCGGCAGCGAATCGCCGTGGAGCGCGTTCAGCACCATCAGCGGGATCAGCTTCTCGGGATATTGACGGGGGCCGTAGTTGTTGGAGCCGCGGACGATCGAGGCGTCGATCCCGTAGGTGTGCCAGTGGGCGGAGACGAGCAGGTCGCCGGCCGCCTTGGTCGCCGAGTAGGGCGAGGAGGGGTCGAGCGGCGAGGTCTCGGTGAAGGAGCCGGAGTCGATCGAGCCGTAGACCTCGTCGGTGGAGACCTGCAGGTAGCGCTCCACCCCGAGCTCGCGGGCGGCGTCGAGCAGGGTGCCGGTGCCGACCACGTGGGTGCGGGCGAAGGCTTCCTGGTCGTCGATCGAGCGGTCGACGTGGGACTCGGCGGCGAAGTTGACGACGGCGTCGACGCCCTGCATCGCCTCGCGGACGACCGCGGGGTCCTCGATCGCCCCCTCGATCAGGTTCGTGCCCTCCGGCAGGTTCTCGCGCCGCCCCGCGTAGGTGAGCTTGTCGAGGACGACGACGTCGTGCTCGTCCTGGACGAGCCGCACGTAGGTGGAGCCGATGAACCCTGCCGCTCCGGTGACCAAAAGCCTCATTCCGAACTTGCCTCCGCTTGTCGTTGGGCGAGATAGCCTGCCAGCCCGTCCTGCCAGCCGGGGAGCTGGATCGCGTGTTCGCGCTGGCTGACCAGGGCCGAGAAGGCCGGCCGCGGCGCCGCGGCGCCGAATTCCTCGCTGGTGATCGAGAGGACCCGGCACTCGACCTCGGCCTGCTCGAAGATCTCGCGGGCGAACTCGTACCAGGAGCACTGCCCACTCGCCGCCATGTGGTGGATGCCGTACTCGATCCCCTCGATCAGGCGGACGATGCCGAAGGCGAGGTGCCAGGTGTAGGTCGGCGAGCCGACCTGGTCGCGGACGACGGTGACCTCGTTCTGGGCCTCCGACAGGCGCAGCATCGTGTCGACGAAGTTGCGCCCCCCGATCCCGAAGAGGCCGGCCGAGCGGACGATGAAGTGGCGCTTGTTGGCAGCCGCGACCGCCTCCTCCCCGGCGAGCTTGGTGCGGCCGTAGGCCGATAGCGGCGCCGGCTGGTCGCTCTCCACGTACGGCGCGCCTTTGGCGCCGTCGAAGACGTAGTCGGTGGAGACGTGGACGACGCGGGCTTCGATCTCGCCGGCCGCGGCGGCGACGTTGCCGGCGCCTTTGCCGTTGATCGCGAAGGCCGCCTCCTCGGCATCCTCGGCGCCGTCGACGTCGGTCCAGGCGGCGCAGTTGACGACGACGTCGGGTCGCTCGAGATCGAACTTGCGCTTCAGCGCCTCGGGATTGGTGACGTCGAGCTCGGCCCGTCCGAACCCGACCACGTCGTGGCCGGCATTGCCGGCGGCGAGCATCACGTCGTGGCCCAGCATCCCGGCCGCTCCGGTAACGAGCAGCTTCACTTTGACGGCCCCAGATCGCCGCCATGCGGCGTCCTCAGTCGCCCAAATAGCGCTGCTATTCGGGCTCCCTGCGTCCTTGCCTGGCGACGCCTGGACCTCGTCAAAGCCACCTCCACTAGACGAGTTTGATCTCGGAGCGGTCGCCGACGAGGAGCTGGAGCGTCTTCGGCATTCCCTCGCTGCGGGTCAGCTTCACTTCCTTGCCCAGCAGGCTCGCCTCCATCCGGGTGCCGAGGTCCTCGACCACGGAGCCGGCGAGGACGATCGAGTTCTCGACTTCGGAGCGGCGGACGTGGACGCCGTCGCCGATCGAGGTGTAGGGACCGATGAAGGCGTCCTCGACGTGGGCGCCGGCGCCGATCACGGCGGGGCCGCGGACCACCGCGCGCTCGAGTCTGGCGCCGGGCGCGAGGACGACTCGCCCTTCGACCTTCGAAGCGTCGTCGATCTCGCCCTCCAGCGAGGTCACCAGCTCCTCCAGCACCAAGCGGTTGGCCTCGAGCATGTCGGCGAGCTGGCCGGTGTCCTTCCACCAGCCACGCACGACCTCGGAGCGGACGGCACGGCCGTCGTCGATCAGCTTCTGGATCGCCTCGGTGATCTCCAGCTCGCCGCGCCAGGAGGGCTCGAGCGAGCGGGCGGCGTCGAAGATCAGCTGGCTGAACAGGTAGACGCCGACCAGGGCCAGGTTCGAGGGCGGGTCTTTCGGCTTCTCGATCAGGCGCACGATCCGTTCGCCGTCGAGCTCGGCGACGCCGTAGGACTGCGGGTCGTCGACCGGGGTGAGCAGGATCAGCGCGTCGGGTTCGTGCTCGGTGAAGGCGGAGACGAGGCCGCGCAGGCCGTCGCGGAGGAGGTTGTCGCCGAGGTACATGACGAAGGGCGAGCCTTCGATGAAGTCCTCGGCGGTGAGGACAGCGTGGGCGAGGCCGGCGGGCTCGTCCTGGACGATGTAGGTGATCTCGGCGCCGAACTGCGAGCCGTCGCCGGCCGCCTCGCGGATCTCCTCCCCGGTCTCCGGCGCGATGATGATCCCGATCTCCTTCACGCCGGCGTCGACCAGCGCCTCGATCCCGTAGAAGAGCACGGGCTTGTTGGCGACCGGCACCAGCTGCTTGGCCGAGGTGTGGGTGATCGGGCGCAAGCGCGTGCCCGCGCCGCCGGAGAGGATCAGTCCCTTCAGGGGCTCCATGCGAGGCTGCAACCCTACCGAGCGGCGAAAAGACTGGTGCAACCAGCTGTTTACATCCCCAACTTCAACGGCGCGGCCCGTCTGGGCGGGGTCCTGCGCGGGCTCGGCGAGCAGACCCGGCCGGTCGAGGTGGTGCTGGCCGACAACGGCTCCAGCGACGGCTCGGTGGAGCTGGCGCGGCGCGAGCTGCCGGAGGTGCGGGTGGTCGCGCTGGGCGAGAACCTTGGCTTCGGGCGGGCGATCAACCGGGCGGTGGCGGCGGTGCCGGGCGACCCGTTGATCCTGCTCAACAACGACGCGGTGCCGGAGCCGCGCTTCGTCGAGGCGCTGCTGGAGGGCCTGGGCGAGGGAGTCGACTCGGTCGCCGGGGTGCTGCTGCAGGAACGAGCGCCGGAGCTGATCGACTCCGCCGGGGTGGTTGCCGACGCGACCCTGATGGGCTTCGACTACCTGCACGGGGAGCCGGCGGAGGCCGCCGAGACTGCGTCCCCGCCGCTCGGCCCGACCGGCGGCGCCGCCCTCTACCGCCGCGCCGCCTTCGAGGCGGTCGGCGGCTTCGACGAGCGGATCTTCCTCTACTACGAGGACCTCGACCTGGCCCTGCGCCTCGGCGGCCGCTGCCGCCTGGCGCCAGAGGCGCGGGCGCTGCACGCCTACTCGGCCAGCCTCGGCGCCGCCAGCGCCCGCAAGTACAGCTGGACCGGCTGGAGCCGCGGCTACATGCTGCGCCGCTACGGCGTCATGCACAGCCCCCGCCTGGCCCTCCGCGCGCTCGCCTGCGAGGGCGCCCTCTGCGCCGGCCAGCTGCTGAAGGACCGCACCGCGGCGGGACTGAAGGGCCGCCTGCGCGGCTGGCGCGACGCCGCCGACCTGGAGCCGCGCACCGCCGAGGGCGCCCCCCTGCTCGACCTCAGCGCCCGCGAAGCGCTGGCGCTGCGCCGTAAGCGCCGAGCCACTTCCTAGCGCGGCTTAGATCGCCTTCGCCGGCCAGGCGTTTGCGGTCGCGCAGCATCGCCGGGAGCAGGCGCAGGCCTTCGAGCTTGCCGCGCAGGGTGGCACCGAGGCGCCGCTGTAGGGCGGCGCGGACCAGCGCCCCGGCCTCGACGGCGAGGATGCGGGGCAGGGCGCGCAGGGGCATGAACTTGGCCTGGGTCGCGATCCGGTTGCGGGCGACGAGGCGAGCGTTCCAGGCGCTCGGGCGCGGCGCCTCGGCCGTCCAGGAGGCGTTGCCGAGATGCCAGACCACCGCCTCGGGGACGTAGGCGAAGCGCCACCCGGCGATCCGCGCCCGCACGTTCAGGTCGACGTCCTCGCAGAAGGAGAAGTAGCGCTCGTCGTAGCCGCCGAGCCGCTCGAACAGCTCTCGGCGCAGCAGGCAGGCGGCGCCGCAGACGCCGAAGACCTCGCGCCCGGCGAGGTACTGCGACGACTGCGCCTTCCCCGCCCCCAGCTCGAAGGCGCGGCCGTCGCGCGTCAGCGCCTGCCCGGCGCTGTAGAGACGGGCCGAGCCGAGGTCGGCCCCCTTCTCGGTCTGCAGGATCCGCGGCTGCACGCCGGCCAGGGAGGGGTCGGCCTCGAGTGCCTCCAGGAGCGTCCGCACTGCGCCCCGCTCGACCACGGTGTCGGCGTTCAGCGCCAGCACCGTCTCGGCCTGTACCCGGGTGACGCCGAGGTTCATCGCCCGGGCGAAACCGACGTTCTCCGGCAGCGCCAGGTGGGGCACCCCCTCGCCTTCGAGGTAGGCCACCGAACCGTCGCTGGAGCCGTTGTCGACGACCATCAGCTCCAGCGGCATCCCCTGCTCTCGCAGCGAGCCCAGGCAATCGGGAAGCAGGCGGGCGCTGTTCCAGCTCGGAACCACGACCGCGACGGGGGCGCCCTCGGGCATGAGCGGAAGCATTACCGTTCCGGCCGATGGCCGCCGACGTCGCCACCACCGACGCACCCAAGGGGCCCGCGGTCGAAAACGCGCCGGTCGCGATCGAGGCGCGGGACCTGAAGAAGACGTTCCGGATCCCGACCCACCGGGTCGACTCCTTCAAAGAGCGCATCGTGCACCCGTTCGCCACCCGCGACTTCCGCGAGCTGCGGGCGCTCGACGGCGTCTCCTTCGACATCCACCAGGGCGAGTTCTTCGGCATCGTCGGCCGCAACGGCTCCGGCAAGAGCACCCTGCTGAAGCTGCTGGCGAGCATCTACCGGGCCGACGCGGGGACGATCCGGATGGCCGGTCGCCTCGCCCCCTTCATCGAGCTCGGGGTCGGCTTCAACCCGGAGCTGAGCGCGCGCGAGAACGTCGTCCTCAACGGGGTGATGATGGGGCTGACCCCGCAGCAGACGCGCGATCGGCTCGACGCCGTCGTCGCCTTCGCCGAGCTCGAGGAGTTCGTCGACCTGAAGCTGAAGAACTACTCCTCGGGGATGCTGGTGCGGCTCGCCTTCTCGCTGATGCTGGAGGTCGACGCCGACGTCCTCCTGATCGACGAGGTGCTGGCGGTCGGCGACGCCAACTTCCAGCAGAAGTGCGCCGACGCCTTCTACGAGATGAAAGCGGCGGGCAAGTCGATCATCCTCGTCACCCACGAGATGTCGACGGTGGAGGAGTACTGCCACCGAGCGATGCTGATCGACGGCGGTCACATCCAGTACGTCGGCGACCCGGCCGAGGTCGGCCGCCGCTACACCCGGCTCAACTTCGAGCGCGGCAGCGACGTCGGCGCCGGCCCCACCTCCGAGGGCGACGAAGTGCGCCTGCTCGACGCCTGGATCGAGGGCGCCGGCGGCGAGCGGGTCAGCAACGTCGAGCAGGGGACGCCGATCCGGCTGCGGGTCGAGCTGGAGGCGACCCGCGAGAGCCCCGGCGTCGGCGTCGGCTTCATCCTCGCCAACGCCGAGGGGGTCGGCGTCTTCCAGTTCGGCACCGAGGCCGTCGTCACCCCCGAGGGGAAGCACGAGCTGGAGCCCGGCCGCCGGGTGCGGATCGAGGCGGAGATCGAGAACCCGCTCAGCCCCGGGCGCTACTTCGTCCACTGCGGCGTCAACCGGGTCGACGGCGGCGTCGCCCTCTACGTCCACAACGCAACCGACTTCGTCGTCTTCGGCGGCGACATGCACTCGCGCGGCGTCGTCGCCCTCCCGCACGAGATCAAAGCCAGCGTCGAGCCCCGGGAGGACCAGGGATGAACGCGACCTCCCGCCCCCTGCCGCTGCGCGAGGTGCGCGGGCCCTCCGCTCTCGGCGGCGGCTCGCGCCGCTTCATCGACCTGCTCCTGCTGATGTCGGTGACCGAGTTCAAGCGCGTCTATTTCGGCACCGTCCTCGGCTACCTCTGGTCGCTGATCAGGCCACTCGCACTGTTCGGCGTCCTCCTCTTCGTCTTCACCAAGGTCTTCAAAATCGGCAGCGAAGAAGCCGAGTTCTACCCCGTGCTGCTGCTGCTCGGGATCGTCGTCTTCACCTTCTTCCAGGAAGCGACCAGCAACGCGGTCTCCTCGGTGGTGACGCAGGAGGGAATCGTCCGCAAGACCCAGTTCCCGCGGCTGGTGATCCCGCTCGCTCCCGTCCTCACCGGCCTCTTCAACTTCGCGGCGAACCTGGTGATCGTGGTCGTCTTCATCCTCGCCTTCGGCGTCGACCCGAAGTGGACCTGGCTGCTCTTCCCGGTCGCCCTGCTCGTGCTCCTCCTCTTCACCGCCGCCGTCAGCATGGCGCTGTCGGTGCTCTACGTGCGCTTCCGCGACGTCGCGATCATCTGGATCGTCGCCGCCCAGGTGCTCTTCTACTTCACGCCGATCCTCTATCCGGTCGAAGCGCTCCACAACTCGACCTACGAAAAGCTGCTGATGATCAACCCCCTGGCGCCGATCTTCCAGCAGATCCGCGTCTGGGTCCTCGAACCGAGCGCCCCGACGGCGACCGAGGTGGCGGGCGGCTGGGGCCACCTGCTGCCGGCGCTCTTCATCTACGTCGCCGTCTGCGTCTTCGGCGTCTGGATCTTCAATCGCGAAGCCCCCCGGATCGCCGAGGACCTCTAGCCGCTCAGGGGCAGACGTAGACCGGCTGCTGGGCTTCGATGCGGATGCGCCAGGGGACGGTCGAGCCGTCGCGGGGGATCGTCAGCAGGGTCGTCGAGTCGCCAGCCGCTCCCGCCGTCTGCACCGGGTATTCGCCCTCGGCGAAGCGAGCGAGGCTGATCGTGACCTGGGGGCCGGGTTCGGTGAGGATCTTCGTCACCCCGGGCTCCAGAGTCGTGTCTTCGGGACCGCCGGGGCCGCCGCCGAGGGTGCATCCCTGGCCGGGTTGTTCGGCGCCGGCACTGGTGCTGGTCTTCAGCGGCAGCGCCTGGGAGATCACCACGTCCGCCTGGCGCGGCCCGGGTTCTGGAGCTTCCGCCAGCTCCTCCGCCGTGTAGGCGGGTGAGCCGAAGTCGGCTTCGGCTTCGAGGTAGGGGCCGGCGAAGACGTCGATCAGCGAGGGGGTGCCGGCGATCGCGGGCGAGAGCTCGAATTCGGGCGCGACGTGCTTGCGCGAGATCTCGATCCCGGCGAGGTCGGCCTTGGTCAGGACCGACTGGTTCTTCAGCCACTCGCTGCCGTCCTTGAAGAAGTGGATGTTGGCGGCGACCGCGGCGACGGTCACCGCTCCCATGATCGCCAGCGCCTTGCGGCCGAAGCGGACGTCCCGCAGCAGCTCCACCGCCAGCAGCAGGGTGAAGGCCGCCGCCGCGTACATGTAGCGACCGGTGCTCGGCTCGCGGCCGGGGATGTAGTTGAAGGCGGTGAGGAACCAGTTGGTCGCGGTCGCCGCCAGCACCGGCCAGAAGCCCGGCGAGAAGCCGGGGCGGCGGATCTGCCGGACGACGACGAGGGCGATCGCCCCGATCAGCAGCGGTTCCCCCCAGTCGAGCACGGTCGCCGGCGGCCCTTCGATCGGCGCCTGGCTCAGCCCCAGCAGCGACTCCAGCGAGACCGCCATCCCTTCCATCACGTAGCGGGGCGAGTCGAGGACGTTGCGCAGCGAGAGGTGGCTTTCGGCGTCGTGGCCCCAGCCCAGGTACCAGAGCGCGAAGAGCGCAACCGGGATGGCGACGAACCAGACGCGTCGCAGCCCGCGCTCGCGCCGCCGCTGGAAGAGGTTGACCGCGGCCGCCGCCATGAACGGGATCCCGAGGCTCGAGAAGCCGGAGGCGATCGCGAGGAAGACGCAGGCGAGGACGTCCCCCCCGGTGTCGTCGCGATCGAGCGCCAGCAGCATCGCCAGGCCGAAGAGGACCGAGCCGACGAAGGCGAGCTCGAAGGGCCAGAGCAGGTCCGACCAGGCGGGGCCGACGAAGAGCAGCAGCGCGGTCCCCATCAGCGCCAGCCAGGGCCCTACCCGGCGCCGCGCGTAGACGAAGAAGAGCACCGCCGCGACCAGCGTCATCGCGATCAGCAGCAGATATTCGGGCAGCGCCGAGCTCATCCCGAAGGCGTGGAGGAAGAAGAGCTCGATCGAGACCGGGATCAGGACGATGTGCTCGTTGTGCGGGCGGAGCAGGTTGTCGACGGTGAGGTCGCGCCGGTTGATCAGGAAGTCCCAGGTGTCCTGGAAGAAGGTGAGGTCGCGGGTGAGCACGAGCAGCATCGCGCCGGACGTCAGCAGCGCCGCGCCCAGGAGAACGAGAGGGGCGTTGCGCCTCGTCCACGCCATCAGCGCGCGAGTGTATTGACCGAGTGCGGGATAGACTCGGCGGACATGGCGGAGCAGGCTACTTCTACTCGGCCCGATTCGACCGTCGGCGGGGGTGACGAGGTCGCCGAGCTGCGGGCGGAGCTGGCGCAGGCACGCGAGGAGGTGCTGCGGCTGCGCGACCTGCTGATCGGCAAGGAGGCCGAACTGGGCTCCCTGCGCGGGCGCATCGCCGAGATCGAGGGCGGCGCGGCGCCGCTGCTGATGGTCGCCGCGCGGCTGCGGGCTTTGCTGCCGAGCTCCGTCAGGTCGGCCTTGAAGCGCCTGCTCGGCCGCGCCTGAATCGATGCCGCTCTTCTCGATCGTCACCCCGGTCTTCGACACGCCCGCCGACGTCCTCGCGGCGACGCTGCGTTCGGTCCGGGCCCAGAGCTTCGATGACTGGGAGCTCTGCCTGGTCGACGACTGCTCGACCGAGCCGCACGTCGCGGCGATGCTGGAGCGCGCGCAAGCGGAAGACGAACGCATACGCGTCGAGCGCCGGGCCGAGAACGGGGGCATCGTCGCCGCCTCCAACGACGCCCTGGCGATGGCGCGGGGCGAGTTCGTCGCCCTGCTCGACCACGACGACGAGCTCCACCCGGCAGCGCTGGAACGGGTCGCCGCCGCGATCGCGGCCCGTCCTGACGCCGATTACATCTACACCGACGAAGACAAGATCGACCGCGCCGGGCGTCCCTCCGGCCCCTTCTTCAAGCCCGACTGGTCGCCGGAGCGGATGCGGACGCAGATGTACACCTGCCACCTCAGCGTGATGCGCCGCCAGCTGGTCGACGAGGTCGGCGGCTTCGACCAGGAGCTCGAGGGCTCCCAGGACTGGGACCTGGTCCTGAAGGTGACGGAGCGGGCGCGCCAAGTCGTCCACGTCCCCGAGGTCCTCTACCACTGGCGCACGCTCGAGACCTCGACCGCGGGCAGCGGTGAGGAGGCGAAGCCGTGGGCGTTCGAAGCGGGGACGCGGGCGGTGCAGGCGCACTGCGGGCGGATCGGGCTGCCGGCGCAGGTCGAGCGCGACCTCGACGTGGCCGGCGTCTACCACCTGCGGCCGCGCCTGCAGCGCGAACCGTTGGTCAGCATCGTCATCCCCACCGCCGGCGGCTCGCGCGAAGTCCGCTTCCAGGAGGTGGTCCTGGTCGAGCACTGCCTGCGCAGCGTCGTCGCCACCTCCACTTATAAGAACTACGAGATCGTCGTCGTCACCGACGGCGCCCTCGATCCCGCCCTGGAGGACCGGTTGCACGGGATCGCCGGCGACCGCCTCCGCCTCGTCCCCTTCGAGGGCGAGTTCAACTTCTCGGCCAAGGTCAACCGCGGCGTCGTCCACAGCAACGGCGAGCGCCTGCTCCTCCTCAACGACGACATGGAGGTGGTCAGTCCCGACTGGATCGAGCGGATGGCGATGTACCTGGAGCTGGAGGAGATCGGCGCCGTCGGCGCCCGCCTGATCCTCGAAGACGGGCGGCCCCAGCACGCCGGGATCCTCTTCGAGAACGGCGGTTACCCGGGCCACATCTACCACGGCTTCTCGCCCGGCTTTCGCGGCTACTCGAACAACGTCCTCGTCGCCCAGAACTACCTCGCGGTCACCGCCGCCTGCCTGATGACGACCCGCGCGTCGTTCGACCAGGTCGGCGGCTTCAGCACCGCCTTCCCCAACAACTACAACGACATGGACTTCTGCCTCAAGCTCCGCACCACCGGCCGCCGCGTCGTCTACGACCCCGACACCGTCCTTTACCACTTCGAGTCCTCGAGCCGCGAAAACGACGTCGAGGATTGGGAGAAGGAGCAGCTGCTCGGCCGCTGGCTCCACCTCACCGCGACCGACCCCTCGACCAACCCAGCGCTCCGCCATGGCCTGCCGCGGATCAGCGCCAGCGTGCGCTGGCGGCTCGGTAGCTCCAGAATCGTCACGAAGAGGCGCGGCAATTTTTCGTTTCAGCGGGCGTTTCGTCGCAGCTAAAACATTCCGCTGTGCTCATGGCGGCGCTGGCGCCAAGTGAGCAGTTCCCATCTGACACGAACTGGTCACCCGCTGCCTCGCCGAGCGGATCGACGAGTCGCTCGACTACTGACTATTCTGCAGGCGGTGGGCGCCGGCACCCCAGGCAGGATTCCGATCCTCTATCTCGCTCCCTGGATCGACTTTGGGGGCACCGACAAGAACACGATCGACTGGTTCCGGTTCATCGACCGCGAGCGCTTCGCGCCGTACCTGATCACGACGCAGGCGTCGGAGAACCGACGCCTCGAGGAGGTCGCCGAGCACGCCGAGGAGATCTGGGTCCTGCCCGACCTGATGGCGGCGGAGGAGATGCCGGCGTTCATCCTCGACTTCATCGTCTCCCGCAAGGTGCAGGTCGTCCACCTGATGAACTCGCGACTCGGCTTCGACCTCCTGCCCGACATCACCGGCATCGCCGACGCTCCCGGCATCGTCGTCCAGCTGCACGTGGAGGAGGCCGACCGCTCGGGCTACGTGCGCTACGTGACCACCCGCTACGGCAACCTGGTCGACCGCTTCTCGGTCACCAGCGAGCACCTTGCCGCCGCAGTCGAGGGATACGGCATCCCGCCCGAGCGGATCGAGGTGGTCTACATCGGCGTCGACGCCGAGGAGGAATTCTCGCCGGAGCGGGTCGAGCCTGTCGAAGGTTTGGACGAGGGGCCGCTGCACGTCCTCTTCCCGGCCCGGATCGTGCAGCAGAAGGACCCGCTGTTGATGGTCGAGGTGGCGGCGGCGCTGCGCGACCGCGGCATCGACCACCAGATCCACGTGCTCGGCGAGGGGGAGCTCGAGGGGGCGGTTCGCGCCCGAGTCGCCGAGCTCGATCTCGGCGAACAGGTGAAGATCCACCCGCCGACCCGCACCCCTCAGCGCTGGTACGCCGCCGCCGACGCCGTCCTCCTGACCAGTGAGTTCGAGGGCGTCCCCGCCGTCGTCTTCGAGGCGATGGCGATGGGGCTGCCGGTGGTCGCCTCGGCGCTGCCCGGCAACGTCGAGCTGCTGGGCGGCGACTACGACGGGCTGGTCGAGCCGCGACATTCGGTCGAGCGCTACGTCGAGGAGCTGGCGAAGCTGGCCGAGGACCGCTCCTACAAGGAGTCGCACGGGCGCGAACTGCGGGAACGCGCCCGCGAGCGCTTCTCGCTCGAGCAGATGGCCGGCGGCCACGAGAAGCTCTATGCGGAAGTCGCCGCCGAGGGCGCGGCGCCGGAACCCGACCCGGAGCCGTTGCCTGCGCCGATCCGCTTCCGCGACCGACCGGTCTGCGGCGAGCCCCTCGTCTCGGTCCTGATCCCGCATTACAACCAGGCTCGCTTCCTCGGCGAGTGCGTCAACTCGGTCTGGGCTCAGACCTATCCGAACGCCGAGGTCGTCGTCGTCGACGACTGCTCGACCGAGCGTGACACCGCCACCGTGCTCGACGAGCTCGAAGAGCAGGACGACGTGACGGTGCTGCGGCTGGAGCGAAACGGCGGTCCGAGCCGGGCGCGCAACCGTGGCCTCGAGCACTGCTCGGGGCGCTACGTGCTGCCGCTCGACGCCGACAACCTGTTGCTGCCGGAGGCGATCGAGGTCCTGGTCGAACAGCTCAGCACCGCCGGCGAGGACGTCGGCTTCATCTACCCCAACCTGCAGTTCTTCGGCAACCGCGAGGACTATTACCACCCTCCTCCCTACAACGTCTACACGCTCTTCAACGGCAACTTCTGCGACACCTGCTCGCTGATCGACCGGCAGGTCTTCGACGCCGGCCTGCGCTATCGCGAGGAGATCTTCCTCGGCCATGAGGACTGGGAGTTCGTGCTGCGGCTGGCGGCGCACGGGGTAAGGGGCGAAGCCGCGCACGCGCCGACCCTGCGCTACCGCAAGTGGGGGTTCAACCGTTCCGACGCGGTCGACCACGCACACACGCCCTTCGACGAGGAGCTGCGGGAAATCTCTCCGTTCGCCGGTCGCGAGGAAGAAGTGAAGGCAGCGGAGTCGCCGGCGCTGACGATCGTCCTGCTCCGGGAGCCGGAGGGGGGCGGAAGCGGCCGCGAAGCGCTTGCCCGGCGACTCGAGGGGCAGAGCAGCATCGACGTCGAGCTGATCGCTCCCCTCGCCGAGGCGGACGGGGAGGCGCCGCCGACCTACGGGCCGCGACTGCGACGACTGCCGGTGGTTGGCGAGGACCCGGTGGAGGCGCTGCGGGGAGCCCGGCAGACGATGCGCGGCCGCTATCTGCTGGTCAGCGAGGATTCGCAGGCCACCTTCCTCGACGACCGGGGGTTCGTCGAGAAGCTGCTGCGGCGCTTCACCGGCCGCAGCCATCCCCCGGAGGTCATCGCGCTCACCGACGCCGGTGCCGACGGCCGCTTCTCTTTCCGTGGGATTCCGTCTGCCGAGTTGGAGCCCGGCGCACGACCGCATGCGGTCGCCTGGGCCACGAGCGCGGAGAGCTATCTGCCCTTCGGGCTCCAGATCGACGCGCAGCGCCCGGTCGATTCGCTCGTCCGCCTTCTTTCGGGAAGCGGAGCGCCATCCGCCTGGCGACATGCCCCTGCGACGGCGAGGGAACAGGGCGATGCGGCAGGCGGTTGGAGCGCGGCGGGCTCGCTTGGACCAGCGGCCCGGACCAACGCCCTCGTCGAGCCGCTCCTGCCGGGACATGGCCGCTACTCCGTCCCCCGCTGGGAAAACGCGATGACCTGGGTCCCGCCGCTCTCGACCCTGCTCGTCCGCTACCGCGAACCGATGCGGGACCACTGGCTGATCACCAACGGCCCGCCGCCGTTCGGGTACGGGGTGGAGCGACATCTCGGTGCGCTGCGCAGCACCGCCTTCGAGGGAACGGAGCGGCTGGTCAGGATCGGCGAGGAGCTCGCCACCGTTCCGCGCGAAGAGTGGGAGCCCCTGCCGGGGGACGGGCAGGAGCTCGGCTATCTGGAGCTGGCACCCTTCCCCCAGCTGAAGGCACTCGCGCTCGGCGTCTACCGACCGACGGGGCAACAGGTGCTGGTCACGCTTCCCGACGACCCGCTGCTCGCCCAGGTGGACGTCGTCCGCACGCTCGGCTTCGTCGAGCCGTTTCCGATCGAGCCGGGATTCGAGCCGCCGTCGCAGCCAGGCCATGGCCTGCGCGGCCTGGTCAAGACGGTCGACCACGCCGAGCGTCGCCACCGCTACGGGATCGGGGAGATCCCGCCCGGGCAATTGGTCGGTGAGCTGGGAGCGGTGGCGGAGTCCGAGCTGCAGGGATCGATCCCGGCTTGGATCGTCGACGGCTGGTTGGTGACCGACCGCCACCGCCCGCCCGCGGGGGACAAGCGTCCGCTGAGCGCCGCCCGCTGGATCGTCGAGCCGGCAGTCTGGGGAGCGATCGCGGACAAGAAGGCCCGAGCCAAGAGTGCCCTGAGGCGGTCCGCGATCGCCGCCGGCAGCTTCGCCAGATCGCGGGAGGCACCGCCAGCTCCCAACGGGCAACCCCCCACCGGCTGGCTGTTCTCGGAGCTCCGACCCAGCCTCGCGCCGCTGTATGCCTCTTACCATCCCGTCACCCAGGATCAGCTGGTGACGCGCTCGCCCGCCGACGCAGCGCAGCTGGGCTACGACCGGACCGCCCTGCTCGGCTTCGTTCGCCAGATCGGCCCGGTGACGGGGTGCACCCGGCAGGAGACGTTCCCGATCCCGTGGGCGCGCCGTTTCGGCGCCGTGCCGAGGGAGGGCTGAGCGATCAGCGCGGCAGAGCACCCGACCGGGCGCGCCCTCTCCTTCGCCCGTCTCCCCGAGCGGATCGACGGCTGGCGGGTGCTCTCGATCGGCGCGGGAAACGTCGGCGAGGACTACCTGACCAGCCTCGGCGCCGCCGAGTTCGTCGCGCTGGACAGGCCGACCGAAGACGCCGAGCCGGCGAGCGGCGCCTTCGACCTGGCGATCTGCGGGAGCGAGCTCGAAACCGACGCGCACCCGCTCGCGACCTATTCCTGGTTGCGGCGGGCGCTGAAGCCGGAGGGGATCCTGGTCGCGGGCTCGACGGTCCTGGCAGATCCGGCGAAATCGCAGTACGCGCGCTTCATCCCGGCAGACGGAGACAGCACCGCTTCGCGCTGGCTCCCTGGACGCCTCGCCTTCCGCTGGATGATCGAAGTGTCCGGCTTCGACGTTGCCGGGTGGCTCGGCGATGCCGACGACGAGCGCGGCGACATCCCCGTCTACCTGCAGGCGAAGGCGGTGGATCGCGCTCCCGCGCTGGACCTGGACCGGCAACCCATTAGTCGCTCGTAACCGAAATAGACTCCTTTTGTGGCACCGCCCGCGAGCGCCCCGCTGATCCTGATCACCGATGGATGGCTCGCCAACGCGGGTGACGCGGCGAGCTACATCGCAACCACTCACTCGCTTCAGGAGGCGCTGCCAGGCGCCCGGGTGGCGATTTCCGCCCATCACCGTGCCCTGGTCGGTCGCCTGTACCCGGAACTCGATCTGGTGCCACCGCTCGACGCTCTCACCGGCTTGTCCTGGGCCTGGACCAGCGACGAGGACCTCGCCGAACGCGACGTCATCGAGGAGGTCGTCGCCGAAGCCGACCTGGTCGTGGCCGCAGGGGGCGGCTATCTGCTCGAGCGGTACCGGCCGGAGGCTCGGATCCGGGGCTTCGAGGCCCTGTTGGAGCGGGGCAAGCGGCTCGCCTTCTATTCGCAGTCGATCGGCTTGTTTCGCGATCCTGACCTCGGAGCGCGCCTTCGCCGAGTCCTCAAGGCGGCCGAGCTGGTCCTGGTCCGTGACCAAGCCTCGCTTGACATAGTCGAGGAACAGCGCGGCGCCGAGGGGGTCCACCTGACCGCCGACGAGGCCTTCCTCTTCCCATCGGTCCGCAGGATCGCCCGCCCCCATTCGCTCATGGTCACGCCCTCCCCGCACCCCTGGGAACGTGGCGGCGACAACGAGCTGCCGGACGAGTCGTTCGTCCCGGAGGTCGCCGCCGCGCTCGGCCGTGTCCTCTCGTCCGGCCGGGCACGGACCATCACCCTGGCCTCGACCGCCCAGGGGCTGGGGGGCGCGACCTGGGCCATCGAGGACGATTCGGTCATCTCCGAGAGGATCCGCGCAGCCGTGCCGGCCCATCAGCGGAACCGGGTAACCGTACGCCAGGGCTATCTGACCCCATGGCAATACGCCTCCCTGGCAGCGGAACACACAGCCTTGATCTCGATGCGGATGCATGGGGCGATCCTCGGCGGCACCGCGCGGACCCCGACGGTGATGGCCAATGCCTCAGACAAGGCGCTCGAACTCAGGCGCAGGACCGGGGGCGGAATCGAGGGAATTGCCGACCGCTCCGAGATCGCCAAGCTCGACGAGCTCATCGCCCCGCTGCTCGAGGATCCGGATCGGGCACGTCGTCGTCAGAATGCCGCCGTGGAGAAGATGCGGACGCTGGCCGGTCGCAACGCGCAGCTGGTCGCGCAGAGCTTATGAGGGAGCGGCGCCCGGGGCGCCCGGGGCTGTTCTCTCCAACCTCGAGGCTCACCCGTGAGGGCCGCGCCCGGCGCCGGTACAACTGCGCCAGGCAGGAGGATTGGGGCGAGCGAGCCATGGCGGCGGTGGATCTTCTGGCTGCTCACGAGGACCGCTGCAGGAGCGCAACCGCGGGGACCTTCCTGGTCGCCGACCTCGGCGCCGGCAACGAGCGACTGCGGTCGCTGGTGGAGGCGCGGCTCGATGGCGGGTTCGAGTACCGCCCCTACGACCTGCACCCGCAACTACCGACCACCGCGCGACTCGACGCGGCGCGCGAAATGCCGGCCGGACGATTCGACGTCACGATCTGCCTCGGACTGCTCGAGTACCTGCCGTCGATCCCCGATCTCGCCAAAAGGCTGGCGGGGACGACCCGGTTCGCCCTCGTCTCCTACGTGACCAGTGACAGCCCGGCGGCAATGTCCCACCAGCAGCGGCTCGAGCACGGCTGGACCACCCATCTCGAGGCGAACGAGGTCGAAGCGGCCTTTGGGGAGGCAGGCTTTCACCCGGTCGCCACCGCCAAAGCCGAGGGCGAGATCACCACCCTCTGGCTCTGGGAGAATGCCGCTGTGGGGCAGCCGAGATGAACGACGCGATGGCGCGGGTGCGCGCCGAAGTCACGCATCAGCTGGGCGAGCGGGACTCCGTCGACCACTCCTTCGAGGGGGCCGAGCTGGTCAGGTTCTCGCCCGACCTGCCCGAGCGACTCTCACCGGAGGAGCGCGAGCGCCTGGTGGCGCGCGCGAAGGAGCTGGAGCCGTGGCTGCAGGGGCCTTTCCTGCTCGGCGGCGACCTCGTCGTCGGCGGGACCTGGCGGATCGACAGCCGCTGGGCGGTGCTGGCCGAGCACATTCCGGACATCAGCGGCAAGCGGGTGCTGGACGTCGGCTCCAACGCCGGCTACGACCCGTTCATGTTCAACCTGCGGGGGGCCGGCGAAGTACTCGCCTGCGAGCCATTCGAATTCATCGAGCAGGCGCGCTTCCTGGAGTCGCTCTACAAAACCGGCGTCGACTTCCAGCCGATCGGCTGGCAGGAGCTGGACCCCGAGACGCACGGCACCTTCGACCTCGTCCACTGCCATGGCGTCCTCTACCACGAGGTCGACCCGATCGCCCTGCTCCGGCGCCTGCACGAGATGACCGCCCCCGGCGGCCTTCTCATGTTCGGCTCGATGATGCTCGCCGACGCCGCCCTCGCCGACCACTCCCGCTTCGTCCCCCGCGCCTACTTTCGCGACCGCACCTGGTGGTGGGTGCCCGGCCCGATCGCCCTCCGCGAGATGATCAAGTCCGTCGGCTTCGAGGTAGAGGACTACTTCGGCCAGTCCCCCGGCCCCGAGGGCGAGTTCCCCACGATCAACGGGTACTTTCGAGCCGTGCGCCGCTAGCCGACCCGCCCCCACCCTGTGAACAGCCGAGGCCATCGGCAACGGTCTCGCTGCAATTGAGACATCTTGCCGATATCGAGGTCGAGATCCTCGCTCGATACGCTGGCGCCGTGGTCGACCGAATACGGGCTCGGGTCGCGGCGAATGACTTCGCCCGGCAGTGGCAGGACATAGGAGTGGACGCGCTCGAGGCCGTTGACCGGGTCGGGCACAGCGGCTGGCTGATCCTCGGCGAGGAGGTCGAGGCCTTTGAGCGGGAGCTTGCGAGCTGGTGGGGAATGCCGCACGCCGTGGGTTTGGCGAGCGGGCTCGATGCACTCGAGATCGGGCTGCGCTGTGCCGACGTCGGCCCCGGCGCCAAGGTCTTGACGACGCCGCTGACGGCCTTTGCGACCACGCTTGCGGTCCTGCGGGCGGGGGCGGAGCCGGTCTGGTGCGATGTCGACGAGTCGGGCGGCCTCGACTTGGAGCAGGCGGCGGCGGCAACCGCCGCGGACCCGGCGATCAAAGCGGTCCTGCCCGTCCATCTCTACGGGCACCCGCTCGATCCCGAGGACTTGAAGGGTCTCGCCGACCGCGGGGTGGCGGTGATCGAGGACTGCGCGCAGTCGGCCGGCGCCTCACGTTGCGGAAAGCCAACGGGAGCCGCCGGGATCGCAGCTGCAACCAGCCTTTACCCGACCAAGAACCTCGGGGCGTTGGGCGACGGGGGTGTCCTGCTGACGAGCGATGCCGAGGTGGCGGCGCAGGCGCGACGGCTGCGCGACTACGGCCAGAGCGCCCGCTACGAGCACAGCGAACCTGGGCTCAACAGCCGCCTCGACGAGCTCCACGCGGCGATCCTCCGCTCGGCTCTGCTGCCCCGGCTGGATCGGTTCCTGCAGCGGCGGGCCGAGATCGCGCGTCGCTACACGGAGGCGCTGCGCGACACCCCGCTGCGTCCGGTCGAGGCGAGCGGCGGCTCCTCGGCCCATCATCTCTATCCGGTCGAGGTGGTGGAGGGCGACCCGGCCACGGTCGCCGAGGCGCTGCGGCGGGAGGGGGTCGCAGTGGGTCGCCACTACCCGTTCCTCTGCCCCGACCAGGAGGCCGTCGCAGGCCGCGGCGTCGTCTTCGGCGATCTGGCCGTGGCGCGGCGTCTGGCGGAGCGGGAGCTTTCGCTGCCGATCCACCCCTACCTGGAAGACGAGCAGGTCGAGGCCGTGGTCGAGGCCTGCCGGGAGGTGGTCGGGTGAGCTCCCCCGCGAACTCGCTCGTCGTCCCGGTCTACGGCAACAGCGAGGAGATCCCCGCCCTGATCGAGGCCGTGGCCGAGATCGAGGCGGCGATGGCGGGCGACTTCGAGGCCATCTTCGTCGTCGACGGCAGTCCCGACGACTCGCGTGACCGCCTGCACGCGGCGCTGGCGGAGCTCAGCCTCTCCGCGCGCCTGGTCGAGCACTCGCGCAACTTCGGCTCCTTCGCTGCGATCAGGACGGGAATGGCGCTGGCGCGGGGCGAGCGGATCGCGGTGATGGCGGCGGACGGGCAGGAGCCGCCCTCGCTGGTGATCGAGTTCCTGCGCCGGCTCGAAGGTGGCGAAACGGACATCGTCGTCGGCGAGCGGGCCAGCCGCGAGGACCGCGGCGACGCCTTCTCGAAGCTCTACTGGCGCCTCTACCGTCGCTTCGTCCTGCAGGAGGTTCCCGCCGGCGGCGCCGACGTCTTCGCCTGCACCGCCGCCGTGCGCGACGTCATCTGCTCGCTGGAGCCGACCCACACCTCGCTGGTGGCGCAGCTGTTCTGGGTCGGCTTCCGGCGCCAGTCGGTCCCCTACGACCGGCTGCCCAGCGCCACCCCCAGCGGCTGGACCCTGCGCCGCAAGCTGCGCTACCTCAGCGACAGCGTCTTCGCCTTCACCGACCTGCCGGTGCGAATCCTCTGGCTGGCCGGCCTCCTCGGCCTGGTGGTCGGGGCGCTGATCGGGGCGATTGCCCTCGTCGGCCGTCTGCTGGGTGAGATCGACGTTCCCGGCTACACGGCGACGATCCTCCTCATCGTCCTCTTCGGCAGCCTCAACCTGATCGGCCTCGGGATCATCGGCTCCTACGTGTGGCGGGCGTACGACACCGTGAAGGGACGTCCCGGCGCGATCGTCCAGGGTGTGGTGGAGTTCCCCGGCGAGCGCGATGGCAGCTGACTACTTCGTTCACGAGCAGGGGCTCTGCGAGACCGACGCGGTCGGCGCCGGCACGCGGGTCTGGGCCTTCGCCCACGTCCTCGAGGGGGCGCGGATCGGCGCCGACTGCAACATCTGCGACGGCGTCTTCGTCGAGGGCGGTGCGGTGGTCGGCGACCGGGTGACGGTCAAGTGCGGGGTCCAGCTCTGGACCGGAGTCGAGCTCGAGGACGACGTCTTCGTCGGGCCGAACGCGACCTTCACCAACGATCCGCTGCCCCGCAGCAGGCAATGGCTCGACGAGTACCCACGGACGATCGTGCGCAAGGGCGCCTCTGTCGGCGCCAACGCGACGATCCTCCCCGGCCTGGAGATCGGCACCGGGGCGATGGTCGGCGCCGGCGCGGTGGTGACCCGCTCGGTGCCGCCGAACGCGGTCGTGGTCGGGAACCCGGCGCGGATCCAGGGCTACGTCGAATCCCCGACGGCGACGACGGCCGCGGTCGAGGCGCCGGGGGAGGCGCCCGGCAGGACGTCGCTCCCCGTCCGCGGCGTCCACCTGCAGCGCTTCCCCGGCTTCGCCGACCTGCGCGGCAGCCTGACGGCGGGTGAACTGCCCGACGAGGGGGTGCCCTTCATCCCCCGGCGCTGGTTCCTCGTCTATGACGTCCCCGGCCGCGAGGTGCGCGGCGAGCACGCCCATCGCGTCTGCGACCAGTTCCTGATCTGCGTCCACGGCAGCGTCCAGGTCGCGGTTGACGACGGCGAGAAGCGGGCGGAAGTGACCCTCGGCGATCCGACCCTCGGCATCTACATCCCAGCCGGGGTCTGGGCCAGCCAGTACCGCTACGACGGCGACGCCGTCCTGCTGGTCCTCGCCTCGCATTCCTACGACCCCGACGACTACATCCGCGACTACGGCACCTTCCTCGAGGAGGTCTCCGCCGGATGAACCGGGCTTTCGGCTGGCGGGAGGCAATTCTCGCCGGCACCGGCTTCACGCTGCTGGCGGCGCTTGCCTTCGGGCCTCTGGTGCTCCACGGCGGCTTCCACTTCGACGACTGGTCGAACGGGGCCGACACCCTCTACCCGCCCGCCGGCACCAACGAGTTCAAGCACCTTTCCGAAACGACTCTCTTCCGTCCCGTCCTGATCGTCTACGTGCCGCTCACCTACCTCGTCTTCGGCATGCACATGTGGCTTCACCTGACCTGGTCGATCGCCCTCGGCGTCGCCGTCTCGTCCCTCCTCTACGCGGTCCTGAGGATGCTCGACGTCCCACGCCTGCACGCGGCGTTCATCGCGGCCCTGGTCCTGATCTTCCCCTGGTTCGACGGGATCCGCTACTGGCCCACGGGAGCACAGGTCTCGCTTTCGCTCACGTTCATGCTGACGGGGTTGGTGCTGGCGCTGACGGGCCTCAGGAGAGGCTCGCTGAAGTGGCACTTCGGCGCCGCGGCGCTCTACCTGACCTCGATCCTCACCTACGAGATCGCGCTTCCCCTGATCGCGATGCTCGGGGTCCTCTACGTCGGGCGCGTCGGCTGGCAGGTCGGCAGAACCCGCTGGGGAATCGACATCGTCACCGCGGTCATCGGCGGGACCTGGGTGGGAACGCATACGGAACGAGTGCAATCCGGGATCTCCGGCGACATCGAGCACCTCGGAGAAATCATCAGCGGCGGCGCCGAAATCACCGGCCACGCGGCGATACCACTGGGCGGCCCCCACACCACGCTCGCCCTGGTCCTTCTGGCTGCGATCTTCTCTGCCGGTACCGCCGCCTATCTCTCACGGCCGCGAACCGCACCCGAGCCTGAGGCTGCAGGGGAAACCCGCGGATGGGGGCTTCGCGGCTGGCTGCTCCTCGGCGCCGGCGGCTTCGCGGTGGTGGTCCTCGGCTGGGTGATCTTCATCCCGGCGGACCCCTACTACACCCCTGTGATCTGGGGCACCACCAATCGCGTCAACGGGCTCGCGGGGGTCGGCCTCGTGATCCTCGTCTACTCGTCGTTCGGCGTCCTCGGTCAGCTGATCGCGATGGCCTGGCGCGGAAGGCCGAACTTCACTGCTCTCACTATCTCCACCTGCTTGGGGCTGCTCCTCTTCGGCGGCTACGCGGTCGTGATCAGACGTCATACCGGCATCTGGAATTCCGCCTACACCGCGGAGGCCGCCGGCATCGACCGGATACATGAACGCTATCCGCGCCTACCTCACGGCACGACGCTGTTCGTCAGCGGCTACCCGGCCTACCAGGTCCCCGGAGTCACCATCTTCTCCTCGAGCTGGGACGTGCGGGGAATGGTGCAGGTCACCTACGAAGACGGGACCCTGAACGCGCAACCCGTGCTCGAAGGCCTTGAGATCGACTGCCGCCTCGACGTCGTCGCCCTCGCCGGGGTGGGTGGAGTGGTGCCGCCCCCGTACACCGCGCCTTATGGCACGGCGCGACTGTTCGATCTGTCGACGGGAAAGAGCGCGCGACCGCTCAACCGGCGCGAGTGCCTCGCGGTCGCCGGGGAATACCAGTCAGGGCCGACCGTCCTCTCCTTCGACTACTGAGGCCCAGGACGGCTAGTAGCCGTACTGCAGGTACATCGGACCCGGGACGAACCGCGGTGCTATTGCCTGACATTGCCGCTGCGAGCGGGGGGCAGCCGCTTCGCCGTTGCCGAGGTCGAGGAAGCGGGCCTTGCCGTAGGGGGCCAAGAGCGAGGGCGCGCCGGATCCCTTCAGGCCGGCGCCCCGGGGCCCGCAGGCGACCGACATCCCTTCCAGCATCGGGTAGGCGGAGAGGGAACCGTCTTCGTATTCGAGCTTGATCATCCCGTTCATGTCCCAGAGGGCGGCGAAGACGGGCACGCCGACGGTCTGGTAGGTGGGGTAGCCGCTGGTGAAGACGGTCGTCCCTTCCGGCAGGTCCGGATAGCGTTCCTTCATCGTCGCGATCCCCTGCCGCTGGGTGTCGTAAGCGCTCTCCCAGAGGCCGATGTGGCGGTCGAGCGTCCGCAGGTAGGCGGCTCCCAGCAGGATCGCGGCGAGCACCGTCGCCGCCGCGACGAAGCGCCTGCCCTGCGGCACGAGCTCGGCGGCGGCGCTGAGGACGACGCCCACGGTCGCGTAGGCGAGCATCACCAGGCCGTAGCCGGCGAGCCCGTTGACTCGGTTGGTGACGCCGAAGACGACCGGCGTGTAGTACGGGTCGGCGGGGATGAAGATCGCCCACCCGAGCGCGGTCACGCAGAGCCCGGCGAGGGCCAGCAGCAGCCACTGCCGCAACCCCCATCCTTCCTGGGCCTCGACGGAGCGGCGGCGGACGAGGTAGACGACAAGGCCCGCCGCCAGCAGCAGCGCGACCAGGGCGAGCACCGGCCCCCGGTGGGAGTGTTCGCCGACCGGGACGAAGGTACGAGCGACGAGGGTGCCACCGCCTTCGACTATTTCCCTGCCGTGGTGGAAGTAGGCGGAGAGACCACCGGAGGCCTCGCGGGTGGTGTGGGTACCGATCCAGAGTCCGCCGGCGACGGCGACGCAGACGTCGGCCACCCAGCGAGGCCAAGCCGTCGTCCACCCCACTCGCAGGACGTAGACGATGCCGGCGGCGAGGATCAGCGGCAGGGTCAGCTCATAGGCGAGGATGGC
This sequence comes from Solirubrobacterales bacterium, assembly GCA_044868125.1. Lineage (GTDB taxonomy): Bacteria > Actinomycetota > Thermoleophilia > Solirubrobacterales > 70-9 > VAYN01. The sequence continues at coordinate 18,831 of JBIOWB010000100.1, read as the reverse complement.
GACGAGGTAGAGAGCGAGAGCGACCGCGTGCCAGCGCCAGGAACGCCGGCTGAGCCCGCCTAAGGCGACCCAGAAGCCGCCAAGGGCGAGGGCGATCGAGAGCGGCGCCGGGTTCGCCGACTCCCAGATCCGCGTCGAGTCGAACCAGGGGTAGATCAGCGCCAGCGCAGCGATCATTCCGGCGTGCATCCAGGGCACCCCGAGCGTGCGCAGGACCCCGTAGAGCATCACCGAGATCGCCACACCCAGCAGCACCGTCCAGGCGAACTGCGCTGGCATGCTGTCGCCGAGGACGAAGTACTTCAGCGGCTGGAGGACGACCAGCACCGGCCGGTAGGAGAAGGTGTTGGCGAAGTAGTCGACGACGTGCGAGAAGCTCTCGCCGCCCGGGGGGTAGTAACGGCCGGCGGAGTCCCCCCAGTCGTCGGAGAAGAAACCCCAGCCGCTCACGTGCGGGCCGAAGACGGCGGCGGCCAGCAGCACCAGGAGGCCGGCGACGATTGCTATCTCAGCGGCGGTCGGAGGCCGCCCCAGCCGCTCCCTAAGGTCGCTCGGCATGCTCTGCGGTTGCCGCGGCCTTGTCGCTGGCTTCGCGCACCCGGTAGTCCCCCCGGCTCAGCGTCGCCTCCAGCCAGACGTAGAGGACGATGAAGAGGTAGCGGCTGCCCATCTCTTTCATCGCCAGCTTGGCGACGCCGCTGGTGCGGTTGGTCCAGTTGGTCGGGACGACGGCGTAGGTGTGGCCGCGGACGATCGCCTTCAGCGGCATCTCGACGGTGAGGTTGAAGTGCTTGGAAAGGAGTGGCTGGATCGTCTCGATCACGTCGCGCCGGTAGGCCTTGAAGGCGTTGGTGGTGTCGTTGTACTGGTGGCGGAAGAGGATGCGGATGAACTGGTTGGCGAGGCGGTTGACCACGTACTTGACCCGGGGGTAGTCGTAGACCTTGGCGCCGGGCACGAAGCGGGAGCCGAAGGCGCAGTCGTAGCCGTCTTCGAGCAGGCGGAGGTAGCGGACGAGGTCCTCCGGGTTGTCGGAGGCGTCGGCCATCACGATCGCCACCGCGTCGCCGCTGTAGACGTCGAGGCCGGCGCGGATCGCCATCCCGAAGCCGCGCTCGTAGTGGGAGCGGTGGACGCGCACGCGCGGGTTGCCCTCGCCGATCGCGGCGACGACCGCTTCGGTCGAGTCTTCGCTGTCGTCGTTGACGACGACGACCTCGTAGTCGACCCCCTCGCGCTCGAGCACCGCGACGACGCCTTCGACCGTGGCCCCGACCGAACCCTCCTCGTTCTGGGCGGGCATCACCACCGAGAGCTTCATTCCCTCTGCCATGAGGCGCCGACGCTATCGCAAACAGTTCCCGAATCCTCTGCAGCTAAAACATTACGCTACTATTGCAGCCATGAGCGCGCCAAACGATGACTGGAGAGACCAGCGGGTCACCGATCTCAGGGACCGGGTCTATATCGATATCGCTCGTCTCGAAGAGAACATCCGCGAACTTCGTCGAGAGATACTGGATCTGCGCCTTGAGAAGGTGAATCGGCCTCGCTGTCATACGAAATGAACGTGCTTCAGGCCGTGGCGCCGACCCAGCGCTCGAGGTTCTGCTCGTACATCTCCCGCAGGATCTCCTCGATCCCGTAGCGCAGCTGGAAGTCGGGGTAGTCAGCCTGGAACGGGGCGAGATCGGAGATCCACCAGCGGTGGTCGCCGATCCGCGGCTCCTCCCCCATCTCCCACTGCAGCTCGCGGCCGGCGATCCGCTCGCAGGCGTCGATCGCCTCCAGCATCGAGCAGTTGGAGAAGCGGCCGCCGCCGATGTTGTAGACGGCGGCGGGGCGCGGGGCCCTGCGGAAGGCGTCGAAGGCGGCGATCAGGTCGGCGCTGTGGATGTTGTCGCGGACCTGCTTGCCTTCGTAGCCGAAGACGGTGTAGGGCGTGCCGGTGACGGTGCACTTCATCAGGTAGGCGAGGAAGCCGTGCAGCTTGGCGCCGGCGTGCTGGGGCCCGGTCAGGCAGCCGCCGCGGAAGGCGACGGTCGGCATCTCGAAGTAGCGCCCGTACTCCTGCACCAGCAGGTCGGCGGCCGCCTTGGAGACCCCGAACAGCGAGTGGGTCGAGTGGTCGATCGACATGCTCGTGTCGATGCCCTTGTAGTACTGGTGATCCTCGGGCAGCTCCAGCCGTTTCTCCAGGTTCTGGAGCGGCAGGCGGTTCGGCGTGTCGCCATAGACCTTGTTGGTCGAGCAGTGGACGAAGGGCGCGTCGGGGCAGTGGGCGCGAGCCGCCTCGAGCAGGTTCAGGGTGCCGTTGGCGTTGACGCCGAAGTCGGTCTGCGGCTCGCTCGCGGCCCAGTCGTGCGAGGGCTGGGCGGCGGTGTGGACGACGAGCTCGATCTGCCCGGCGCGCTCGCGGAAGATCCGCTCGACCGCCGCGGCGTCGCGGATGTCGGCGTTCTCCCAGCGGAACTCGGAGGGGTAGGCCTCGACGAGGCGCTGGGTGACGTGCGAGGTCGAGGACTCGGGGCCGAAGAAGCTCGCCCGCATGTCGTTCTCGATCCCGACCACGTCGAACCCCGCGGCGATGAAGTGATCGACCGCCTCGGAGCCGATCAGGCCCCCGGCACCAGTGATGATCGCGACCGGCATGCGTTCAGTTGCTCCTTCCCCCGGATCGGGTGTCGATGTTCAAGGCTGCGGCGATCCGCTCCTCGTCGGCGGCGATCCACTCGTGGATGTCGCTCAGCACCTGCTCGGCGCTGCGTCGCGGCCGCCACTCGTCCAGGCCGAAGAGCCTCGTGCAGTCGGACAGATATATAGGGACGTCCCCCTGGCGCGTCTCCTCGACCGGCGCGATCGGCACCTCGTTCCCGGTCAGCCGCTGGCAGATCGCCGTCGTCTCACGCAGCGAGAGGCTGATCTCGCGGCCGCCGCCGACGTTCACCGTGCGCCCGTCCCAACCCGCGGGGTCGAGCAGCTGCCGCTCGACCAGGTCGACCAGGTCCTCGACGTGGAGGAGATCGCGCACCTGCTTGCCATGCCCCCCGAACCCGATGTAGCTGAGCGGGTTGCGGAAGTGGTGGGCGAGCATCCAGTGGGTGAAGACGCCCTGGTCGACCTTGCCCATCTGCCAGGGGCCGGCGATGACGCCGCAGCGGTCGATCACGGCGGGGACGCCGAGGCCCTCGCGGTACTCCTCGATCAGCATCTCGGCGGCGAGCTTGGTGGCGCCGTAGAGGGTGCGGGCGCCGTCGAGCGGGAACTCCTCGGAGATCCCGGCCGGGCCGACGCCCGGCACCGCCTGCTCGGCGGCGATCTCGAAGCGGGTCTCGGCCTCCTCCAGGCTCAGCGCCACCTGCGGGGCGACCGGGTAGACGCGGCTGGTCGAGAGGAAGACCACGAAGGCGCCGTCGCGGCGCGCCAGCTCGAGGCAGTTGTAGGCGCCGGTGAGGTTGGTGTGGACGAGGTAGCCGGTGTCGCCGTCGACGCCGCTCATCACCGAGGGCTCGGCCGAGCACTCGATCAGCGCCGTCAACTCGGAGAGCGCCCGCAGATCCTCGGGCTCGCGCACGTCGCCCTTGACGAAATCGACCCCCGCCGCCTCCAGCCGCGGCAGGTTCAGCTCCGACCCCTTGCGGTAGAGGTTGTCGAAGGCGACGACCTCCCAGTCGGGGTGTCTGCTGGCAAGGGAGACGGCGAGGTTGGAGCCGACGAACCCGGCCCCGCCGGTGATCAACAGCCGGTTCAAGGGGTGCGAAGCTATCAGTTGCAATCAGGTGATCGATGGGGTCCATATCTGGCGCGCGGCGCTCGACGAAGCCGGCTGGCCCGGCGCCGGGCGGCTGCCGGCACCAGAGCGCGAACGCGCGGCCTCGTTCCTGCGGGAGGAGCCCGGCCGCCGCTGGGTCGCCGCCCGCTGGGCGCTGCGACGGGTGCTCGGGCGATACCTGGGAGAACCTGCAGCCGAGATCGAGCTGGAGCTGGGCCACGGCAAGCCGCGCCTTCGCGACGGCGACGGGATCGAGTTCAATCTCAGCCACTCGAACGGGCTGGCGCTCGTGGCCGTCGCCGAGGGCCGCGAGGTCGGCGTCGACGTCGAGCTGATCGAGCCGGGACGCGACCTGACCGCCCTGGCCGAGCGGGCGCTGCCGCGGGAGGACGCGGCCGCCGTCCGCGCCGCGAGCGCGCCTGAGCGCCCCGCCGTCTTCTACGCCGCCTGGACCCGCCACGAGGCGCGCCTCAAGTGCTTCGGTGTCGGCCCAGGCGCGCCCGCGAACCTTCAATTGACCACCTCAGAGGGGGAAAATCGCAGGCTCGCGGAGGGCGCAGCCGTCGAGAACATCGACATTGCGCCGGGTTATGCGGCGGCGCTGGCAGTGGCAGGAGCAGAGGTCGGACCGATCGACTGCCGCTCACTCCGCGCCGGCTAACCGGTCGCGCTCGGCTTCGGCAGCAGGAATTCGAATTCGCCGACCGTCTCCACCGGCTTGAAATCGCCGAAGACGTAGCGGACCAGCGGTCGATCGGGCACTTCGCGACCGCTGAGCCAGAGGGCCGCCCGTGGTTCGCTGCGGACGACGCAGGGCCGCTTCGAGGCGCGCAGCTCGTCGACGATCCGCTGTTGCCTTTCGCTGTCGAGGGCCTCCAGCCAGACGCCGGGGGCGGCCGGGGGCGGCGGTTCGATCCCCGACCAGAGGTACATGCTGTTGATGTTGGGATAGCCGATGAAGTCGGTGCAGCCGTGCTCGTGCAGGGCGTCGACCATCGCCGCGTACTGCTGCACCTGATCCGCGGGCAGGTGCAGGTCGCTCGCGCCCGGGAACGGCAGCGCCGTGTTGTGGCGGTAGTTGGAGATCGAGTCGATGCCGGGCCGGACGATCGCGTTGACGCCGATGTCGACGGCAAGCGCGACGAGGACGACGGTGGCGACGACGCCGAAGCGCTCCAGCCCCTCCCGGCCCCGCTCCGCGCTCCAGGCCGCCAACACCGCGAGGCCGTCGGCGATGCAGAGCGCCCCGACCGGGACGAAGGTGAGCGCGGCGATCCCCATCTGGCTGCCGGCGACGGGGTAGACCTGCAGCGCCTGGGCAACCGCCAGCGCCGGCAGGAAGATCCGCAGGAAGCGCTTGAACTGGGACTCGGTCGCGGCGCCCGGAGGCAGGACCGCGATCCAGGCCAGCACGGTCGGCAGCGAGAGCGGGTTCTGGGAGGAGGGGTTGAGCGCAACCGGGGCGATCCGCGCGATCGTCAGCCAGATGACGACGCCGGCGAGGATCCTCAGCCCGCCGCTCCAGACGCTCGGCGCGGCATCCGCCCGCCGCAATCGCACCGCCAGGAAGGCGACGGCGAGGGAGGCGATCGCCCAGTCGATCGCGGCCGGCGTCGAGGGCAGCGGCGTCATGTTGACTTCGCGCACCCGCAGCGCCTCGGTCACCATCCCGTCGTAGACGTCCGACAGCGAAGAGCCGGTGAGGAGGATCGCGGCCATGATCGCGACGAAGGCAGCCGCGAAGCCGACCACCGCGCCCAGCAGCCAGCGCGTCAGCCCTTCCTCGCGAGCGCGCTCGCCCAGATGCCAGCCGGCGACGACGATCGCCGCCGTCGCCAGCACCTCGACCGCGGCCAGGTTGCGCACCCATTCCTGGCCGAAGTCGCGGACGGAGACGAGCACCGGCATCGCCACGACCGCCACCACCACCGGCCAGCGGATCCAGGCGCGCGAGCGCAGCGGCTCCAGCGTCAGGACCGCGGCGAGCACGGCCGCGGCGGCCGCGTAGACGCCGAGGTTGAGCTTGGTGAGGACGAGCGCGGCGAGCAGCGCCCCGGCCGTCGCTCCCCAGCGGGCGGGGTTCCGGGCGGAGGCGAGAACAGTGAGCAGGGTGATGCCGCCGAGCAGGAGGACGCAGAGCACCTGCGGGTGCATCGGCTCGTTGGCGAGCACGACCAGCGGCGCGAAGGCGGCGATCATCCCCGCCGCGCCCAGCGCCAGCCTCCCGGTCAGTCCCTGCACCGAGACGCCGTAGAGGAGGCTGGTCGCGACCCAGAGGACGACGACGATCGAGCGGCTGGCGTCGGTGGTGACCGCCTTGCCGGTGAGGGCGAAGAGGCCGCCGAAGAGCTCGTAGTAGAAGGGGCCGTAGGGGGTGTAGACGTCGCGGTAGAGGACTTCCCCGTGGGCGAACGCCTGCACCGTGACCAGCAGCGTCCCCTCGTCGTCGTAGGGGGCGAAGTTGGTGAAGATCGCGTAGTAGGCGGCAGCGGCAGCGGCCATCGCCACCCCCGCGTAGACGAGGATCGAGCGGACGACCGGGTCCCGCAGGAACCCGGACCGAGCCGGCCGCGGCTGGGGCGGCTTCGTTTGGGGCGGCGTCTCCCGGATCAAGCGGGGCGGACGATATCGGCGGAATCGGCAGCCCCGGTGCCCCTGCGCAGCCGATAGGCGAGACCGGCGACTTCGCGCAGCATCCGCGAGCTCGCCGAGGCCACCCGGACGCTGGAGCGGGCGTCGTGCAGGTAGAGGATCGGCACCTCGGCTATGCGCAGTCCGTCGAGCTGGGCGCGCATCAGCAGCTCGACGTCGAAGGCGAACCCGGGGCAGGTCTGCCGGGCCCCATAGCGCCGCACCGCCTCGGCCGGGAAGAGCTTGAACCCGTTCTGGGTGTCCTTCACCCGCAGTCCGGTGAGCAGACGGACGGCGCCGTTGAATGTGTTGCCGGTCACCTTGCGGTGGAGCGGCCCGCGTTCGACCACCGCGCCGGGGACGGCCCGGGAGCCGATCGCGACGTCGGCGCCGGCTTCGATCGCCGCGGTCAGCTTCTTCAGCTCGCGCAGCGGGGTCGAGAGGTCGACGTCGGCGAGGAGCACGTAATCGCCCTCGGCGCGCAGGGCCCCGGCCGCGAAGGCCGCGCCCTTGCCGCGGTTGCGGTCGAACTCGAGCACCGGCTTCAGACGCTCGTACTCGGTCGCGGCCGCTTCCAACATCTGCCGAGTCCGGTCGCTGCTGCCGTCGTCGACGACCAACGTCTCGTGCAGGCGGAGGCCCGCCTCGGAGGCCGCCTCGTCGGCTTCGGCAGCCAGCTTCTCGAGCAGGACCGGTAGGCGGACCTCCTCGTTATAGGCAGGAATCACGATCGAAACCGTGGCCGTTCGGCCGGGGCGCAGCTCCACCGCGAGAACAATAGTTAGCTACCTTGAAGGCGTGCTTCGCGTGCTCTGGAAGCTGCTGGCGGGAGCCATGCTCAGCTTGTCGTTGACGGTCGGGACGGCCCATGCGCTCAGCGTCCAGCAGATCGGCAACTTCGAAGAGCCGATCTACGTCACCTCCGACCCCGGCAATCCGGATGGGCTCTTCGTGGTCGAGCGCTCGGGGGCGATCATGCTCGTCCAGGGCGGCGAAGTGAAGCCCTTCGCCCAGATCCCCGGCAGCCAGCTCTCGACCGGCGGCGAGGGCGGGCTGCTCTCGATCGCCCTTGCCCCCGACTTCGACTCCAGCGGCCGCTTCTTCCTCTACTACACCGGCAGGGAAGAGGAACCCGGTGAGATCCACGTCGCCGAAATGGTCGCCAGCGGCGGCGGCGCCGCCAGCTCGACGCTGCGCGACGTGATCCCGCCGATCCCCCATCCCGAAGACGACAACCACTACGGCGGCCAGCTCCAGCTCGGCCCCGAAGGCGCTCTCTTCATCTCCACCGGCGACGGGGGCGGTGGCGACGACAAACACGAAAACGCCCAGGACCCGAGCAGGCCGCTCGGGAAGATCCTGCGGCTAGCGTCCCCGGGGGCGCTGACCGCTCCCGAAGTCTGGAGCCTCGGCCTGCGCAATCCCTTCCGCTTCTCCTTCGACCGGCTGACGGGCGACATCTGGATCGGCGACGTGGGTGAGGACGCACGCGAGGAGGTCGACCTCGCCGCGGCTCCCGGGCTGGGCAAGGGCGCCAACTACGGCTGGAACTGCATGGAGGGCAAGCTCCCCGGCCCGGCGACCGACCCCCAGTGCGCCGAAAACGCCGGGAAATTCGTTCCCCCGGTCTTCGAATACACGCACAACCGCGTCGGCAGCACCGGGGCGACCGCCTGCGCGATCATCGGCGGCTACGTCGCCCGCGGCCCCGGCATGGGAGACCTCTACGGCCGCTACCTCTATGGCGACCTCTGTGAGGGCGACATCCGCTCCTTCTCGCCCGCTGCCCCGGCCGCAACGGATCGCTCAGAGGGGATCCACATCGGCAACCTCAACTCCTTCGGCCAGGACTCCTGCGGCCGGCTCTACGCGATCTCCGGCAGCGGACCGATCTACCGGCTCGTCGGGCCGGAAGGCAGCGGCTCATGCAGCCCCTCCGTTCCGATCTACCAGCCCTCGCCCTCGCCCTCCTACATCGCCATCCGCGCCGTCAGCCGCAAGGTGAAACGCCACCGGCGCGGCCTGATCACCACCTGGGTCACGCCCTGCCCCGGCCGCCGCGGCGACCCGGTCACCCTCTGGCGCGGGCACAGGAGGCTGGGCACCCGGTACCTCGACCGTGCCTGCTCGGCTCACTTCCGGCCCCGGATCGACCGCCGCTCCAGCTTCCGGGCGACGGTGAGGGAAAGCGACAAGTACCTGGCGGCGATCTCCCGCAAGCTGACGCTGAAGCCGGTCCGCCGCCACCGTTGAGCGGGACGATCAGTACGTGCCGCCGAGCTTGCGGTGGTCCCAGGTCGCGGTCCGCAGCGCCGGGAAGCTGATCGCCACCCGTTTCGGGGCCTGCGCTTCCAGCGCCGCTTTGGCGTCGCCCTCGACCGTGGAGATGCCCTCGGCGTAGCGGACCGTCAACTCTTCGGCGAAGCCGAGGACGGTCTCGAAGTCGCGGTGGATCACCGCCTCGGATTCGACCATCGCCCCCCGCAGCTCCTCGTAGGAGTGGCCGGTCTCGACCAGCACCGTCGCCCGCGGGTCCCGTTCCAGGTTCCTGACCTTCTGCGATTTCGCGTAGGTCCAGATCCAGACGACGCCGTCGCGGGGCACGAACCAGAGCGGCATCGAGTGCGGCCAGCCGCGCGGGCCGAGGCTCGAGACGACGGCGACCCGCTCTTCCTCCAGCAGCTCGCGCAACTCCACCTCGCTGAGCTTGATCTGGTCGCGCCGGCTCACGGCTCCACTCTAAGCGGGCTGGAACGAACGACGGTAGGCGGTGGGGGTCGTTGCGGTGGCGCGGCGGAAGTGGTCGCGGAGCGAGGCGGCGGTGCCGAAGCCGACCCGCCAGGCGATCTCCTCGACCGGCAGGTCGGTCGCCTCGAGCAGCCGCCGCGCCTCCAGCACCCGTTGCGCGAGCAGCCACTGCAGCGGCGTCGTCCCGGTCTCGGCGCGGAAGCGGCGGGCGAAGGTGCGGGGGCTGACGCCGGCGTGCCGCGACATCGCCGCCACGTCGAGCGGCTCGTCGAGGCGCTCGGCCGCCCAGCGGCGGGTCGGCTCGAGCGAGCCGGAGGCGAGTGGCAACTCGGGCTTGAAGTACTGCGCCTGGCCGCCGTCGCGGTGGGGCGGCGCGACCATGTGACGTGCCACCCGCTCGCCCACCTCGGCCCCGAAGTCGCGCCGGATCACGTGCAGGCTGAGGTCGATCCCGGCGCTGAGCCCGGCCGAGGTCAGCACGTCCCCCTCGTCGACGAAGAGGGCGTCGGGATCGACCTCGACCGCGGGGAAGCGCCGCGCCAGCTCCTCCGCCCAGGCCCAGTGGGTGGTCGTCCGCCGCCCGTCGAGGACGCCGGCGTGGGCGAGGCCGAAGGCGCCGGTGCAGATCGAGATCAGCCGCGCTCCGCGACGGGCGGCGGCGCGGAGCGCGTCGAGGACCTCGGCGGGCGGCGAGGTGAAGATGGTGGCGTAGCCGGGCACGACGATCGTCTGCGCCCGCCGCAGCGCCCGCAGGTCGGCGGTGGGCGTGACCGAGAAGCCGCTCGTCGTCTGCACCGACCCGCCGTCCGGAGAGCAGGTGGAGAGCTCGTAGAGGGGCTCGCCGCCAGACTTCGCCGCCAACTGGAATGCCTGCGCCGGCGCCGTCAGGTCGAAGGCGACGAGACCGTCGAGGCAGAGGACGACAACGCGATGGCGCATGGCAGAAATCTAGCGAACATTGTCATTCCTGCCTCTGGCGACACGAATTCACAGGCGCCAAGATCGACGCCATGGAGATCGCGCTGCTCATCTACGACGGCCTCGCACCCCTCGACGCAATCGGCCCCTACGAAGTCATGCGCAACGTCCCCGGCTGGGAGGTCCAGACCGTCGCCAAGCGACGCGGTGAGGTCCGCGACGAGCGCGGCTCGCTCGGCCTCGTCGCCGACTGCCCGCTGGAGGAGCTCACCGCTCCCGACCTGGTCCTCGTCCCCGGCGGCGCCGGCAACCGGCCGCTGATGGAGGACGAGGAGCTGCTCGAGTGGCTGCGCGTGGTCGATCGCTCGACCAGGTGGACGACCTCGGTCTGCACCGGCTCGCTCCTGCTCGGCGCCGCCGGGTTGCTGCAGGGCAAGCGGGCGACCACGAACTGGATCGTGCTCGACGCCCTGCGCGATTTCGGCGCCGAGCCGGTCGGCGGCCGCTTCGTCGAGGACGGCAAGGTGGTCACCGCGGCCGGCGTCACCGCGGGCATCGACATGGCCCTGCACCTGGTCGCCCGCGAGGTCGGCCCGGAGGTCGCGCAGGCGGTCCAGCTGGGGATCGAGTACGACCCCGACCCGCCCTTCGACTCCGGCTCGCCCGAGAAGGCGCCGCCCGAGATCGTGGAGCTGGTGCGGCGGGTGGCTACGCCTATCGAGCGAAGCTGACGAAGGCGTGCCAGGCCGGCTTCGGCCGGAAGTGGGCGCCGCGCCGGAAGAGGCCGGAGGAGTCGCAGAAGCTGCAGGAGCCGGTCAGGTCCTTCCAGGTGAACCAGTCGACCTGGCGCAGGCCAAGACGGTGGCGGTTGCCGATCAGGTAGCGGTAGGCACGCCGCAGTTCCCGCGCCTGGCCGGGCAAGCCGACCTCGAAGGCGACGACCCGCGGGTCGCTCTGCGACCCCCAGCCCAGCTCGGTCAGGTAGAGGCCGGCGCGGCGGTCGTGGTGGCGGACCATCACCCCGCGAACGCCCTCGACCAGCGAGCGCAGGACACCGGTGTCGGCCGCGTAGGGGTGCAGGGAGACGCCGTCGAAGCTCGCCTTGACGCCGCGGACGCGGTAGAGGCGATCGAGGAAGTCGACCGCGTCGTAGGCGCGCGGCGGGCGCTGCTTCGGGTTCCCGAAGAGACCGCCGAGGATCAGGTCCGCCCGCGGGTCGGCGCGGTGCATGGCCCGGTGGGTGACCGCGAGCAGGCGGGCGTAGGCGGTCGGCGAGGGAGGCTTGGCGAAGTAGAAGAAGTTCTCCTCGTTCCAGATCTGCCAGGCGCGGATCGGCAGCTTCGGCAGCGGCCGCTGCGAGCCCGGGCCGTGTTCGCGCCAGAACTCGCCGCGGCTGCCGTAGCGTTCGACCGCGGCGCGGACGAATTCGCCCCAGGCCCGGCGCTGGCGCCCGCTGCGCACCGGCAGCGTCCGCCAGTTGTGCGAGAGCCAGCCCGGGGTCGAGATCAGGAAGGGCAGCAGTTCGAGGTGCTCTTCCGCCGCCAAGGCGACGGTGTCGTCGAGCCCACCCCAGTCGAATTCGCTGCCTGGCATCTGCTGGATCGCCGACCAGGACACCATCACCCGGATCGTCTCCACGCCCCCGGCCCGCATCCGCGCCACGTCCTTCCTGCCGATCGCGGTCTGAGGAACGATCCCGAAGAACCCACGCGGCAGCGCCTGGGCGCTCGCCGGCAGCATGGCCAGCAGTGCGAGCGCGGAGATAAGAGTGGCAGCGATTCGGCGCATCCCAGGGCAGAACACCTACCCGGCCGCCGAGTCGCGGAGTCCTACGGCAGCGTGCCGGGCTCGGCCAGCCAGACGCTCTCGAACCTGAGGCTGGTGTGCTCGAGGATCAGGTCGTAGTCGCGGTCGTAGTGGAGGACGCCGCCATCCACCTGAGCGGCACAGGCGGCGACGATCAAGTCGTTCGGCGAGATGCGGTGGTGACCGCTTTTCGCAAGCTCACGTTGCGCACTCTGGGCCGTGTGTTCGACCTCCCGGTCGATCAGAACCTGGGGAAGTTGCTCGAGCCGACCCATCGTCACGCGATGCTCCTCAGCCGTCCGCGCGGAGAACCCCGCCTCCAGGAGGAAGGGCAGGCACGTTCCCAGCCGCTCCTCTCCAATCCAATCGAGGACGGTCTCCTCACGCTCTTCCGGAACCAGGTCCCCGATCAGCCGCGACCAGGCGGAGTGGTCCAGGAGCAGCAACCTACTGGTCGGGGTAGTTAGCTTCCAACCCCAGGTACTTGACCTCTTCGGCCGCCTTGAGATCAACCTTGGGTCCATTGCCCGACCGAATCCACTCGGCGATCTCGTCGCGTACCCGGCGCGCCACCTCAGGACTGGCCCTGAGCTCCCGGATCTTGTCCTCAGCGCCACGAATAACCAAGTCGCCGAAGTCCACCTTCTCTCCCCCCTGGATGCGGCGCAATTCGTCCAGCACCCACTTAATGCGCTCAGTTTCCGTAATCATGTGGCGGGGTCGCTTGGTTGGCACGGCGCGAGTGTAGCACCGTGCAACACCGAAATCTTTAAGCTACCTTTGCGGCACCAAGTCCAGCTCCGACCACGGCCCCTCGCCGCACATCGGCTGCGTCCGTCCCTCGATCCAGTCCGGCTGCAGGTCGTCGTAGTGGGGGCTGGCGGGGTGGCCTGACTGGCCGGTGAACATCTGCCAGCGCGAGCGCTCGGGGTCGGTCGGGTCGGCGACCATCCGCCAGCTCGGGGCCCAGACGGCGTTGTAGGGGTCGTTGGGGTCGTAGGCGATCTGGCTGACCGTCTCCTGGGCGCCGCCGGCGCGGAGGCGGCGGTTGAGCAGGCGGTCGAAGAGGGGGTTGGCGTCGCCCAGCGGGTGCGGGAACTTCATCTCGTGGACGCGGCCCCAGCGCCAGCCCTCGGGCTCGGGGCCGAAGCGGTCCGAGAGGTCGTCGAGCGCGCCGGCCAGCGCTTCCAGCACGAGCTCGTCCCAGGGGCGGCCGATCAGCTCCTCGTCGCCTTCCTCCCACAGCGACATCAGGTGCGAGTGCCAGCGCCAGGGCGAGGTGCTGTGGGCGGTGAAGCCGTTGTCGTTGCGGTCGAGCCAGCGCTCGCAGAGGTCGCGATCGCCGATCGCGCAGCGGGCGACCTCGCGCGCCAACCGCAGCAGGAACGCCTGGTAGATGGTCCCCGCGATCGTCTCCCGGTCGAGGCGGCCGTCCCAGCTGCGCAGCCGCTCGACCGCGCTGCGCTCGCGCTGGCCGCGCGGGTGCAGGCGCGAGAGGCGCCGCGCCGCCTCGATCCCGGGGATCGAAAAGTTGTCGGACTGGATCGCCTCGAAGCTCTCGAGGTCGTGCTTCTCGGTCTCCTCGATCAGTTCTTCGATCCGCTTGGCGCGGAAGCCGTCGAGCCAGTCGCTGGTGATGTGGTGAGGGTACTCGTCGCCGACGATGCGGTTGTTGGCGGTGACCAGGTAGCCGCTCTCGGGGTCGACCACCTCCGGCAGCTCGTCGTAGGGGACCGTCCCCTCCCACTCGAACTCGCCGGTCCAGCCGGGCTTCGGCAGGTCGGGGCAGCCGCCGCGCCGCATCGGCAGGCGGCCGATCAGCTTGTAGCCGATCGAGCCGTGGCGGTCGGCCCAGATCAGGTTCGAGGCGGGCGAGGTGTGGCCCTCGAGCTTCGCCACCAGCTCCGCGCCGGAGGCGATCTCGAGCAGCTCGAACATGCCGGCGAAGGCGGTCGGTTCGGCCAGCGTCTGCCAGGCCAGAGCCAGCGGCTCGCCCTCGTCGGCGCCGAGCGCCGCGTTGACGATCGGCCCGTGGTGGGTGCTGCGCACCTCCAGCTCGACCGGCGGGCGACCTTTGACGAGGATCTCCTCGCGCACCGTCTGCAGCGGCCGCCACTCGTCTTCGAACAGGTAGTCGTCGCCCTCGATCCGCTCGACGAAGAGGTCCTGCACGTCGGCCATGACGTTGGTGAAGGTCCAGCAGACGTCGTTGTTCTGGCCCATGTAGACGCCCGGCATGCCCGGCATCGAGGCGCCGCGGACGAAGCGGCCGTCGTGGCGCAGCTCGACCTCGTACCAGATGCCCGGCATGCTCGGGGGCAGGTGCGGGTCGCCGGCGATCAGCGGCGAGCCGGTGGCCGAGCGAGAGCCGCTGACGGCCCAGTTGTTCGAGCCCGAGGCCTCGGCGGCGAGGCCGATCGAGCGGCGCACGGCGTCGATCTGCTCGACCAGCGGCAGCCCTTCGCCGCTGAAGGGCGTCTGGTCGACCACCGGATTGTCGGCGGGGTAGACCGGGTCGAGCCGCGCCGCCAGCTCCGGGCCCAGCTCGCGGACCATGTCGGCGCGCAGCAGCTCCCGCTCCCAGTTGGTCGAGAGGCCGAAGGCGAGCAGCTTGCCGAGGCTGAGGATGTCGACCGGGGCCCACGGCGCGAAGCTCTGGCGCAGCACCTGCAGCTCGAACGGAAGCGCGCGGGCGTCGGCGGCGGCCTGGTTGACGCCGGCGCAGAAGCGCTCCAGCTGCGCGCGCAGCGCCGGGTCCAGCTGCGCCTCCTCGCGGCGGGCGATCCGCCGGATCCCCAGCGTCCGCATCAGCCGGTCGACGGGCACGCCCTCCTCGCCGGCCATCTCCGCGATTCGACCCTCGACCACGCGGCGGTAGAAGTCCATCTGCCAGAGCCGCTCCTGCCCGTGGCAATAGCCCTGGGCGAAGTACAGGTCCTCCCGCACGTCGGCATCGATGTGCGGGACCCCCCAGCGGTCGCGCCGCACCCGCACCGGCCCGTGCAGCCCCGCGACCTCGATCGTCCCCTTCACCTGCGGCAACGGCCGCCGCGTCAGCCGATGCCAGAGCACCGCAGCGCCGGAGGCGACAAGGCCGGCCCCAACCGCTCCGCTCCACAAACCCGCCTGCAAGCTCCGCCGCATCGGCTCAGGGTACTGGCCAGTCAGCCAGTTCGCATTCCGCTGTTCCTCATAGGCGCTATGCAGCTAGAAGGAACCGTTGGCGCGTCACGGCTCGATCTTCCCCGGCAGTCGTCCCTCCGCCTCGAGCTTTTCGAGGTGGGCCTCCATTGCCATCGCGGCCATCGGCAAGAGCTCCATCGGGATGTCGTCCCAGACGGTGGCGAGGAGCTCGGCGCGGGAACGCTCGCCGGTGGCGAGGGCCTCCAGGAGGCGGCGCTCGCGCGTCTGGCGGTGCTCGACGTATTCGGCGAGCTTGGCGGCGGGGTCGGTTATCCAGGGGCCGTGGCCGGGGGCGATCAGCTCAATCGTCTGCGCCTGGAGGAGGGCGAGCGAGTCCATGAAGGCGGCGAGCGAGTTGCCGCCCGGCGGCACGATCGTCGAGCCGAGGCCGAGGACGAGGTCGCCACTGAAGCAGACGCCGGTTTCGGTGAGGAAGCAGACGTGGTCCTCGGCGTGGCCGGGAGTAGCGAGGACGCGGAGGTCGAAATGCTCCTCGCCGCCGCTCGGAAGCACGACGTCGGCTTCGAGCTGGTCGGCTCCCTCGGTGTGGTCGCCGTGCGAGTGGGTGAGGAGGACGAGGCCGAGGCCGCCGCGCTCGGCGGCGGCGGCGCGAATCTCTTCGAGGTGACCAACGTCTTCGGATCCCGGGTCGATCACCACGCAGGGATCGCTGCCGTAGAGATAGGTGTTGGTCCCTTCCAAGGTCATCGGCCCTGGATTGGGGGCGACGATCTTCAGGACCTCGGGGTGGCCGGGGGCCTCATCCATTTCAAACCTCACCGAACGATTGGCGAGTTAACCGTCCTATAGCAAGGTTAATTCACCAATCGCCCAGTCGGAGGTCGCCGTTACTCGTTGGTGACTTCCTTGGCGATCGCCTCGCGCGCGTCCTTCGGTTCGAGCACGACGAGGTCGCCGGCGCCGCGGAGGATCTCCCGCACCAGCCAGGACTTGCCCGCGTAGGGGAGCTCGACGACGACGGCGCCGTCGGCCAGCTCCTCGACCACGGTCCGCTCCTCGCGCAGCCATCGCGCCCGCTCGGGCGAGACCCAGACCCGGGCCACCTCGGCGGTCGGCACCTCGCCGTGGGTCATCCAGCCCTCGACGCCGGCGAGCTCCTCGACTTCGGGCCGCGGCTCGAAGGTCTCCTTGGAGAGCTTCGCCTCCTTGACCCGATCGAGCTTGAAGTGACGAACTCCTTCTTTGGTCAGGTCGTAGCACTCGACGTACCAGCCCTCTTTGCCGTTCTCGAGCCGGTAGGGCTCGACCCGGCGCTCGGTGAACTGGTCCTCGTTCTCCTTGTAGTAGCTGAGCTCGAGCACGCGGCTCTCGGCGATCGCCTGGTTGACGGCGCGGGCGACCTCGGCGTCGCCGCCGCCCGCCTGGGCGATCTCCAGGCCCTCCTCGGAGGGGTCGTGGCCGAGCGCCTTGACGATTTTCCCGCGTGCGGTCTGCAGGTCGGACTGCGGCAGGTGGTCGCCGAAGAGGTCGATCGCCGCCACCAGCGCCTTCGCCTCCAGCGGCAGCAGGCGCGCCGGGCGGGCGAAGTTGTCGCCGTAGGGCTGGGAATCGACCTCGATCTCCTCGCCGATGATCTCCGCGTAGAGCACGTAGGTGCCGCCGCCGAAGTTGACGACGTTGAGCAGGTCGACGTCCTCGCGCAGCTCCTCGTCGGTCAGCTCCAGCCGCTCGCACAGTTCGGCGACCTGCAGCCGCTCGCCCCTTTTCGCCGCTTCGATCAGCAGGCCGGCGAGGGTGACGAGGCGGGCGAACCGCTCGGGCCGGATCGCCGCGTCGCCGCGGCCGTTGGAGCGGCTGCGCTTGGGCTCGTCGAGGGGGCGATCGACGATGTCCGCCGGCTTGAAGCCGTTGACATGGCGCTGCTTGAGCAGCTCTCGCCGCTTCTCGGCCTCCTCGCGGAGGTCGTCGGGCCCGAGCACCTCGGCGTTCGCCCGCCAGCGCAGGACCCAGGCGATCAGCTCGCGCTCGGAGGCATAGGCGGTTTCGAAGATGCGGCCCTTGCCGGGGGCGCCGTCGGACTTCACCGCGTTGCGTAAATCTCCATAGGTGCCGTAGTCGCGCTCGATCAGCCAGGCGATTCGCTCGCGGATGAAGATCTTCGCCGTTCCCCTCGTCTCCCCCAGCTGCCAGTCGGCGCGGCTGCCGTAGTCGCGACGGTCGAAGTCCTCGGGCGGCGAAAAGTCGTGCTCGGCCTTGGAGGCGTAGCCGACCTTGCCCTGGATTCGCGAGAGGCGGAAGACGCGGACCGCTTCGCGCTCGTGCGAGTGGCCGATCAGATAGAACTGCCCGCCGCGGAAGACCAGGTGGTAGGGGTCGACCTTGCGCTTTTCGGTCTCGCCCCGCTCCATCGTGTAGTAGGTGAACTCGATCGTCTTGCGGCGACTGATCGCGGTCTCGATCTTGGAGAGGCGCTGCGAGAGTTCGCGGCCGCCGGCGGAGGCGGTCATCGCCATCTCGACCGGCGCGCGCTCGCCCTCGGCCAGCGGGTTCGGGTGGCCCCAGGCGACCTGCTGCAGGGCCAGCCGCAGGGGCTCGGCGTAGGCGAAGCCGCCGTCGGTGAGCAGCATCAGGGCCGTGCTCAGGGCCGCCAGCTCGTCATCCGAGAACTTGATCGGATCGAGGTAGAAGTTCTCCGGGGGCAACGAATAGAGCTCGGCCTCGAAGAAGCCCTCGCCTGGCTTCTCGACCCCGAGCTGGATGCCGAGGCTCTCCAGCTCAGCGCGGTCGGCGTAGAAGCGGCGCGCGAACGCGTCGTCGTTCATGTCGCTGTAGCCCTCCACCTCGCGCTTGATCTCGAGGGCCGAAACAGGCCTTCCCTGCGCCATCAGGAACGAGATGAGAGAGAGCTGTCGAATCAGCTTCTCGGTGTCCTTCGCCACGCTCGGCAGGATAGTCTCCGGGCAGCGCATGGACGTCCTCCGAAACCTCTTCGGCAACCTAAGCGCGGGCATTATCCGGCTTTTGGTGACGGTCGGAATCCTCGCCGCGGTCTATTTCTTCGTCGTCAGGCCCGCCCTGGACACGACCGAGAAGATCAGCCACGAAGTCAACGTCAACGTCCAAAAGGGCTTCGAACAGACCAATCTGGGCGACATCGACAAAACGATCGAAGACGTCAATCGCCGGGTTCAGCGCGAAATCAAGAAGTCGCTCCGCCAGTCACAGCAGCATGGCGCGGCCAACAAGCTGATCGACTGCATCCAGCGGGCACACCAGGACGTCAACAAAATCCAGCGCTGCAACGAGAAGTACTAGAGGCTTGATGCGCCCCAAGTCTTCCTGAGGGAAGAGTCGGAAGTCGGCGAGGTTGCTGGTTTTGGTGAGCGAATAGCCCATGGTGCCCACGACCGCCAGCCCTGACCCGGCGAGGGCATAGCCCAGGAGCCGGGCCGTGTGCCTCACCGACGGCTGTCCGAAGAGGGTGAGCACGACCGCTGCCACGGTGGCGACCACGATCGCCACGTAGGCGCCGCCGACAGCCCCGAGCGCGGCAAGAGCGGAGCCCACCTTGCGGGACTCGTCCTCGTCGAAGGGGAGGGTCGTGGACTGCCACTGCCCGACCAGGGAGGCGATCAACGCGACTGCGCCAGCGGCGGCGATGGGAACGGCGGCTCCACCGGGGACCTGCGGTAGGCGGCGGAATTTGGATGGCCGCTGGGGTGCGCCGGCGGGACCGAATTCGATCACGTCTTCAGACATGGATCTGCTCCAATAAACCAAAAGGGTGAGAGCGACTTTACCGCTCTCACCCT
>JBIOWB010000099.1:0-29260 GCA_044868125.1 Solirubrobacterales bacterium | reverse complement strand
ACGCCCATCACCTCGAGCGCGTCGATCTCGTCGGAGATCCGCATCGCCCCGAGCTCGGCGACGATCCCGGTCCCGACCTTGGCCGCGAGCATGTAGCCGAAGGCGTAGGGCATGATCTCGCGCAGGTCGCACCAGGCCGAGAAGACGCCGGCGTAGGCGGGCGCGCCCTGGGCGCGCAGCAGGTAGGCCCCCTCGATCCCGCACTGGAGGCCGAGGATGAAGACGAGGCCCCAGATGATCAGGGCCGAGCCGAGGATGAGGATGCCGGCCTGGCGCAGGGTCTCGCCGAAGAATCGGAGGACGCGGCCGGAGTAGACCAGGCCCGCTATGCGCGAGCCGAAACGGGCGATCTCACCGAACGAGTCGAGCCAATCGCGCGGGAGTGCGAGCCAGGAGCTCATCGAATCGTCTGCAGCTCCGGGTTGGTGGCGAGCAGGGTCTGGGTGAAGACGTAGTTGAAGGCGAAGACGCCCATGAAGGAGATGACCACGGCCTGGTTGACGGCGCGACCGACCCCGGCGGCGCCGCCGGAGGCGGTCATTCCCTTGTAGCAGCAGACGATCGAGATGATCGCGCCGAACAGGGTGCACTTCAGCACCGAGCCCCAGAGGTCGGTGATCGAGGCGTTGGAGAAGAGGGTGGCGAAGAAGCCGCCGAGCGGCTGGTGGTAGAGGAGCTCGGCGAGGATGCCGCCGCTGATCCCGAAGACCAGGGCGTAGATGTCGAGCAGGCCGGTGATCAGCATCAGAGACAGGAAGCGCGGAACGACCAGGTTCTTGATCGGGTCGACCCCCAGCACCTGCAGGGCGTCGAGCTCCTCGCGGATCTTGCGGGCGCCGAGGTCGGCGGTGATCGCGGTGCCGGCGACGCCGGCGACGACGACCGCGGTCACGAACGGCGCGAACTCGCGGATCGAGGCGAGGACGAAGAAGCCGCCGAGCCGGTCGAGAGCGCCGAACAGCGAGAGGAAGTTCGACGCCTGCAGGCCGGGCGCGCCGAAGCCGAAGGCGACGGTCGAGACCAGCAGCGGGAACCAGCAGAGCTGCAGGGCGAAGAGGAACTGGCCGATGAACTCCTCGCCGTAGGGATACGGCGGTCTGATCGCGGAGACGATCGTTCGCGCGGTGAGGATCATCGTGTCCCCCACCTGCTCGAACAGCGACTTGGCGGGCGAGAATGCCCTGTTGACCGCGGATCCGACCATCTGCTCCTCCAGCCGAGCCGGCACCGCACGCGCGCGGCGCCCCACTCGGTGAGCGGGAGTCTAGGGGATCGAACAGTCCCCTCTGTTGGTCCCTTGTTGAGATCGCGCTAACCCGTCACCAGGCGCGGAAATGCCTGCGTGGACCGCCAAACCCCGTGCTATGTTCGGGTCGCTTTGCGGGGGACCGGACGACATTCCCGGCACGCCCGCCTCCAAGCCATCGCGACCGGGTTTGCCGCGCTGGCGGTGGCGGCGCTGCTCGGCGCCTGCGGCGGCTCGGGATCTGCTTCCGACGACGAACCGACCGGCACCTTCCACGTCAAGGTGATCGAAGCGAGCTTTCCCTCCAGGCAGGCCCTCGGGCAAACCTCGCTGCTGACGCTCGGCATCCGCAACACCGGCAAGCGGACGGTGCCGGGGTTGACCGTGAGCTTCACGATCGCCGGCAAGCGGGGCGGCGAATCCTCGCTGCCGTTCGGCGTCGGCGAACGGCAGCCCGAGCTCGCGGCGCCGGAACGTCCGGTCTGGGTCCTGGCGCAGACGTATCCCCGTCTGCACGGCTCTTCCGATCCGGGCGGCGCCTCCACCTCGAACCGCAAGACCTTCGACTTCGGCGAGCTGAAGCCGGGGCAGACGACGAAGGCGGTCTGGAAGCTGAGCGCCGTACGGGCCGGCAGGTACACCCTGCTTTACAGCATCGACGCCGGGCTCAGCGGCAAGGCACGGGCCAAGACGATCGGCGGCGTCACCCCTGGCGGCTCGTTCCAGACCGAGATCACCGAAGAACTGCCGGAAACCGAAGTCACCGACAGCGGCGAGATCGTTGAAGTCAAGGAAGGCAAGTAGGACAACCACAGCCGCGGCGCTGCTGACGCTACTCATAGCTTTGGCCCCACCTGCCTGCGGGTCGGCAAGCGACACCGCCAGCCATGACGGTGCCTCCACCAGCGCCCCCCGGCCTCACCGCGCCGGCGTCGCCCTGAAGAAGATCGGCTCCTTCGACGATCCGGTCTACGTCACCGGAGCACCCGGGTTCCCCAAGCTTCTCTTCGTGGTCGAACAGCCAGGGAGGATCGCCGTGCTCGAGAGCGGCCACCGGCTCCGCAGGTCCTTCCTCGACATCCGTGGCGACGTCTTCTCCGGCGGCGAGCGCGGTCTGCTGTCAGTCGCCTTCCCGCCTGACTACGCCCGCAGCAAGCGTTTCTACGTCTATTACACGGACGGCGCCGGCAACATCCGCATCGACGAATTTCGGCGCGCGAGCGCGACCCGGGCGGCACGCGGCTCGCGGCGCGAGGTGATCGTCATCCCCCACCCCGTCAACGCCAACCACAACGGCGGCCAGTTGCGGTTCCACGGCGACCTCCTCTACTTCGGGACGGGCGACGGCGGCTCCGGCGGCGACCCGCCGAACAACGCCCAGAACAAGGACGTGCTGCTGGGCAAGCTGCTGCGGATCGACCCGCGCCCCTCCGGTGGCAAGCCCTACACGGTTCCCGCCGACAATCCCTTCGTCGGTAAGCCCGGCCGCGACGAGGTCTACAGCTATGGCCTTCGCAACCCGTTCCGCTTCACCTTCGACGGCTCGCGGATCGCGATCGGCGACGTCGGCCAGAACCGCTTCGAGGAGCTCGACTACACCACGGTCGCCGCTGCGAACGGCGCCAACTTCGGCTGGGACGCCTTCGAGGGCTTCTCCAAGTACACCGACGAAAACAGCGGCACCCGCGATCCCGGCGGCACCGTCAAACCGATCTTCGCCTACAGCCACAGCCGCGGCGGCAGCTGCTCGATCATCGGCGGCTACGTCGTCCGCGATCCCCGCCTGCGCGCCCTGCGTGGCCGCTACCTCTACGCCGACCTCTGCGAGGGACAGCTGCGCACCCTCGCCCCGCACCTGAAACGCGCGAGCGGAGACCGCAAGCTGGGCCTCCACGTCGCCAGCCCCAGCTCCTTCGGCGAAGACGAACAGCGCCGCCTCTACGTGGCCTCCCTCGAAGGCCCCGTCTACCGTCTGGTCTCCCGCTGAGTCACAGAAAATTTTCATTCCGCGCGGAACTCGTTGCAATTTTTTGTCTACACTTGCCATCATGCCGACGATGGTGAGAGAAGCCTGGACCGATCAACGCCTCGACGACCTCCAGAAGCACATGGACGAGGGCTTTCGCGAAGTCAAAGCGGAGATCAGGTCGCTGCGAGCGGAAATTCGGGGTGAAGGTCAGTCACTGCGCACTGAATTGAAGGGCGAGATGAGTTCCCTACGCACGGAGCTCAAGGGCGAGATGGATTCCCTACGCACCGAGCTCACGGGGGAGATGGATTCCCTACGCACCGAGCTGAAGGGCGAGATCGAGAAGCTGGGTGCTCGCATCGACAGACTGACCTACACCCTGATCGCCGGGCTCGTCGGTCTCGTCGCCACCCATTACCTCGGCTGAGGCTTGCTTAGCGCGCCGACCCGGGTACATTTGGCTGACCAGCCAAACGGGTGACGAAGGGAGCAGCGGTGGAGAGCGGAACGGCGGCACGCAGCACCGAGACGAGTGGAGCAAACGGGGCCTCGGCGGCTGAGTCGATCGAGGTCCACAACCCGGCCACCGGTGGGGTGATCACCAACGTCCCGGTCGACTCGCCCGAGGCGGTCGCCGCGACCGTCAAGCGCGTCCGCGCCAACCAGGCCGAGTGGGAGGCGATGGGGATCGAGGGGCGCTACCACTGGCTCGGCAGGCTGCGCGACTGGATGCTCGACAATCAGGACCGCGTGCTGGAGACGATGCAGCGGGAGACCGGCAAGGTCCGTGCCGATGCCGAGAACGAGCCGACCTACCTCGCCGACCTGATCAACTTCTACGGCAGCCGCGCCGCCAAGTACATCGGCGAGGAGAGCGTCCGCCCCCACACCCCCCTGCTCGCCGCGAAGAAGCTGCGGGTCCAGTACCGCCCCCACCCGGTCGTCGGCATCATCAGCCCCTGGAACTTCCCGCTGATCCTCTCGCTCGGCGACGCTGTGCCGGCGCTGCAGGCGGGCTGTGCGGTCGTGATCAAGCCTTCGGAGTTCACGCCGCTGGGAATCGCCGAGGTGATCGAAGCGTGGAAGCACGAGATCGGCGGCCCCGACGTCTTCGACTGCGTGCAGGGGATCGGCGAGACCGGCGGCGCCCTCGTCGACGAGGTCGACTTCATCCAGTTCACCGGCTCCGACCGCACCGGCCGCAAGGTGATGGCGCGGGCGGCGGAGACGCTGACGCCGGTCAGCCTCGAGCTCGGCGGCAAGGACCCGATGATCGTCCTCGCCGACGCCGACCTCGACCGTGCCGCCAACGCCGCGGCCTGGGGCGGAATGATGAATTCCGGTCAGATCTGCATGTCGGTCGAGCGGATCTACGTCGAGGAGCCCGCCTACGACGCCTTCCTCAACAAGCTCACCGCTGAGGTCGGCAAGCTGCGCCAGGGCGCCAGCGATGGAGAGGTCGGGGCGATGACCTCGCCGCGGCAGATCGAGATCGTCGAGGACCACGTCAACGACGCCCTCGGCTCCGGCGCCCGCGCCCTCACCGGCGGCAACCGCGTGCCTGGCCCCGGCGACTACTTCGAGCCCACCGTCCTGGTCGACGTCGACCACTCGATGAAGGTGATGCGCGACGAGACCTTCGGCCCGGTGGTCGGGGTGATGAAGGTGCGCGACGCCGACGAGGCGGTAAGCCTGGCCAACGACACCCGTTACGGACTTTCCGGCTCGGTCTTCGGCGAGCGCGAGCGGGCCGAGCAGGTCGCGCGCCGGGTCGAGTGCGGAGCGATCAACGTCAACGACGTCCTTGTCAACTACTTCGCCACCGACGTGCCGATGGGCGGCTGGAAGCAGTCCGGGATCGGCTTCCGCCATGGCGAGCCCGGGATCAAGAAGTACTGCCGCAGCGAGTCCCTCGTGATCACCCGCTTCGGCGGCAAGCGCGAGCCAACCTGGTTCCCCTACACCAAGTCCCGCCGTGCCCTAATCGGCCCGATCGCCCGCCTCTTCAACGCCCGCGACTGGCGCCGCCGCCTCGGGTTGAAGCGCTAGGGACAAACGCATCCGATTTTCGACACACCAGGGTGTGTTCGAAACCGGATGCGCTGACCCCTTACCCTCTTTAGGTTCATGCCTGAGCGTGACTACATAAGGGCGACGCGGGAGCGTGTGGTCGTTTTCGACGGCGGCATGGGCGCGACGCTGGAGCAGTTCGACCTCAGCCAGGAGGACTACGGCGGGCTGCAGGGCAAGTGCCACGAGGCGCTGGTCCTCAACCGGCCCGACGTGATCGAGGGCGTCCACAGCTCGATGCTGGAGGCCGGAGCCGAGGTGGTCGAGACCGACTCCTTCCAGGGCTCGCGGTTGAAGCTCGAAGAGTGGGGACTCGGCGAGCAGACGCTGGAGATCAACCGCGGGGCGGCTGAGATCGCCCGCCGCGCCGCGGGCGAGGACCGCTTCGTCGCCGGCTCGATCGGGCCGACCGGCTTCCTCCCCGCCTCCACCGACCCGACGCTGGGGGACATCTCCTTCGGCCGCCTGGTCGAGGTCTTCGCCGAGCAGGCGCAGGGGCTGGTCGAAGGCGGAGCCGACCTGATCATGATCGAGACCGCGCAGGACATCCTCGAGGTGAAGGCGGCGATCTTCGGCGCCCGCGAGGCCTTCAAGCAGACCGGCCGCAAGCTGCCGATCCAGTGCAGCGTCTCGCTGCTGCCGAACGGCGGCAAGATGCTGCTCGGGACCGACATCCGGTCGGTGCTGACGACGCTGACCGCGCTCGAGATCGACGCGATCGGGCTCAACTGCTCGACCGGACCTGAAGATATGCGCGACGCGATCCGCTTCCTCGGCGAGACCTCGCCGCTGCCGGTCCACTGCATCCCCAACGCCGGGCTGCCCTTCCAGGGCCCCGACGGCGAGACGATCTTCCCGGAAGAGCCCGAGCCGCTGGCTGCAACCTTGGGCGAGTTCGTCGAACGCTTCGACGTCGGCATCGTCGGCGGCTGCTGCGGCACCACCCCCGCCCACGTCGCCGCGATCCGCGAGCGGGTGGACGGCCGCGTCCCCGGCGAGCGCCCTGCCCCGGGTCCGATCGAGGTCTCCTCGATGATGACCTCGACGCCGCTGGTGCAGGAGCCGCGCCCGACCCTGGTCGGCGAGCGGGTCAACTCCCAGGGCTCGAAAAAAGCGAAGGAGCTGCTGCTCGCCGACGACTACGACGGGCTCGTCCAGGTCGCCGAAGACCAGGTCGAAGGCGGCGCCCACGTGCTCGACACCTGCGTCGCCCTGACCGAGCGCCAGGACGAGGACGAGCAGATGAAGGCGGTGGTGAAGCGGATCTCGCTCACCCAGCCGGCACCGATCCAGGTCGACTCGACCGAACCCGAGGTGATCGAGGCCGCGCTGGAGCAGATCCCCGGCCGGGCGATCGTCAACTCGATCAACCTCGAGGCCGGTCGCGACAAGGCCGACGTCGTGATCCCGCTCGCGAAGGAACACGGCGCCGCCCTGATCGCACTCACCATTGACGAGGAGGGGATGGCGAAGACGGCCGCGCGCAAGGTCGAGATCGCCACCCGCATCCGCGACATCGCCTGCGGGGAGCACGGCCTCGACCCCGAGGCGCTGATCTTCGACGCCCTCACCTTCACCCTCACCACCGGCGAGGCGGAGTGGCGGCCCTCGGCGGTGGAGACGATCGAGGGGATCCGCCGGATCAAGGCCGAGATCCCCGACGTCAAGACCTCGCTCGGCGTCTCCAACGTCTCCTTCGGCGTCTCGCCGCGCCCGCGCGCCGTCCTCAACTCCGTGTTCCTCCACCACTGCGTCGAGGCCGGGCTCGACCTGGCGATGGTCAACCCCAACCACATCACCCCCTACGGCGAGATCCCCGAGGAGGAGCGGGAGCTGACCGACGACCTCGTCCTCAACCGCCGCGACGACGCGCTCGAGCGCTTCATCTCCCACTTCGAGTCGAAGGGCGAGGAGGCAGAGGCCGAGGCGGCCGATCCGACCGAGGGGATGGGGCCCGAGGAGGCCCTGCACTGGCACATCCTCCGCCGCAAGAAGGAGGGCGTCGAGGAGTGGATCGACCGCTCGGTCGAGAAGATCGGCGCCGTTCCCACGCTCAACGACGTGCTGCTGCCGGCGATGAAGGAGGTCGGCGACAAATTCGGCGCCGGCGAGCTGATCCTCCCCTTCGTCCTGCAGTCGGCCGAAGTGATGAAGCGCGCCGTGGCGCAGCTGGAGAACTACCTCGACCGGATCGAGGGCCATACCAAGGGCAGGGTCGTGATCGCGACCGTCTTCGGCGACGTCCACGACATCGGCAAGTCGCTCGTCAACACGATCCTCACCAACAACGGCTACACCGTGATCGACCTCGGCAAGCAGGTTCCGGTCGACGCGATCATCGAGGCCGCGGTCGAGAACGAGGCCGACGCGATCGGCCTCTCGGCGCTGCTCGTCTCCACCTCGAAGCAGATGCCGACCTGCGTCGCCGAGCTGCACCAGCGCGGGCTCACCTTCCCGGTGCTGATCGGCGGCGCCGCGATCAACCGCGACTTCGGCCGCCGCACGCTCTACCCGAAGGGCAGGGAGTCCGACGAGATCTACGAGCCCGGCGTCTTCTATTGCAAGGACGCATTCCAGGGCCTCGACACGATGGACGCGCTGGTCGACGCGGAGGCCCGCGCCGCGCTGGTCGAGCGGATCCGCGCCGAGGCCAGGCAGCTGCGCGAGAAGCCGGTGGTGGCCGACGACGGGCCGCCCACCTCCGACGCGAGCGTCCGCTCCGGCGCCCGCACCGACGTGCCGGTTCCCCATCCCCCCCACTGGGGCGTGCGGGACGTTCCCGTCGACCTCGAAGCGGTCTTCCCCTACCTCGACCGCCACGTCCTCTTCAAGCTCCACTGGGGCGGCCGCGGCGTCAAGGGCGACGCCTGGCGGGCGCTGGTCGAGGGGGCCGACGGCGAGGAGGGCTTCGCGCCGCGGCTGGAGCGGATGTGGCGCGAGCAGGACTACCTGCGCCCGCGCGCCCGCCTCGGTTACTTCCCCTGCAACGCCGACGGCAACGAGCTGGTCGTCTTCGATCCCGAGGACACCGACCGTGAGATCGAGCGACTCGTCTTCCCCCGCCAGCCGCGGCACGACCGCATCTGCCTCGCCGACTTCTACCGGCCCCTGGCGAGCGGCGAACGCGACGTCGTCGCCCTGCAGGGGGTGACGGTCGGCCCCGAGGTGACCGAGCTGATCGAGCGGCTGGAGAGCGAAGGCGAGTTCGCCGAGCAGCTCTACGTGCACGGGCTCGGCGTGCAGGCGGCCGAGGGGCTGGCCGAGTGGCTGCACTCAGGCATCCGCCGCCAGCTGGGGATCGAGCTCGACCAGGGGCGGCGCTACTCCTGGGGCTACCCCGCCTGCCCCGACCAGTCCGAGCACGAGAAGGTCTGGCGCCTGCTCGACCTGGAAGAGATCGGCATGACCCTCTCGGGCGGCTACGCGGTGATGCCCGAGCAGTCCACGGTGGCGATCGTCGCCCACCACCCCCAAGCCGTCTACTTCGGGATGAAGTCCGGCTTCATCCCCGAGGAGAAGGCACCGGACGAGCTGATCGCGGGCACGGCTCGCGGCGGCGAGTTGCCGCCCGAGTCCGAGCCGGATACCGATGAGGGCGAGGGCTCCGAGGAAGCCCCCGCCCCAGAGCTCAGCCGCTGAACCGTTCCGGCAGCTCAGCCGGATGCAGCGCCGGGCGCTGCCAGTTACGGCCCTCGTAGGCCTCCTCGAAGCCTGCCCGCCGCAGGTTGCGCGTGACGGCGGACCAGGAAGCCAAGCCGCATTCGCCCAGCTCGACGAAAACCGTGTGGCACCCGGCCCGGTGAGCGTCGAGCAGACGCCGGTGCAGAAGGGCGGCGTTGCAGCCACGTCCGCGGGCGTGCTCGAGCGTCGTCCCCGCCCCGAGCTGGGCGACCCCGTCGCTGATCAGCATCGAACCGGTGGCTACAGGAACCTCTCCGGGACCAAGCGCCGCCGTGTAGCAATGCCAGCCGTCCCGCTGGGGCAGGGAGAAGAACAGCGTCCCCGCCACCAGCGGCATGCCCAGGGCTTCAGCCGCGATCGTGCTCAACCCTTCGCCTTCGGATTCGTCATCGCCGAGGCGATAGACCACGATGTCGGGATCGACGTGAAAATCCGGCGGCGATCCGTCGCGGACCAGTTTGATCCATCCCTCTCCACGCTCGTATCCACGCTCGTCCAGCCAGGTCTCAGCCTCCGCTGCACCCGGTCGACCAGCCGCCACCGGGATCCGGTAGTCGACTTCGCGAGCTCGCATCCATTCGATCGCCCTGCCCAGGTGACCGCCCGTAACCGCGTCGGGCTCGGCCGCCCCCTGGATCTGTTGCAGGAGGTGAATTTCCGGCAGGTCACCGAAGACGGTGGCCTGCACCGGACCGAACCTCCTGACTTCCACCCCGGATTCGGAAATCGCTTCCGGAACTACTGAGTCCCACATGTCGCGCCGGAAACGCTGCGCGACTCTCTCGAGCACTGCTGAGTCGTATCCCACGGCTCCCCTTCCCGAGTTCGCGTGAGTTGATAGGCCGATTGCTCGACTCTATGCACATTACTGGGGACCCGTCAAGGAACTCAGTCCATATGACCAGGCAAGTCGCGCCTGGAGAAGGCGGGCCGGCCACCTGTCGGATGGAACCGGCGCCGGCCGCTCGCCCTCTTCCGATAGGAGTGCCGTCCTGGGAATGGTGGCAGCACGCCTGTCCAGACTGCATCCTAATCTAATACACAGCGGTTTTTTGAGCAGAGGGAGAACTTTTCCCGCAGAAGGAACGCGACGTGCCCTAAACGACGCCTTCCCGCTTGGCGTTGCTCGGGCGGGAACGGGGGTGGGGCT
Organism: Solirubrobacterales bacterium; assembly: GCA_044868125.1. Lineage (GTDB taxonomy): Bacteria > Actinomycetota > Thermoleophilia > Solirubrobacterales > 70-9 > VAYN01. Next base: position 19,144 of record JBIOWB010000099.1, on the reverse strand, counting down.
CGAGCCGAACCGGCGCCGTGGAAAGAGCCTGAACCCGCAGGTCGCTCCAAGTCAGCCCCTCGCGGACGAGCGCCGGCAGGCCAAGGGCCACCGCGGTGGCGATCTCCACCGCCTGCAGGATCACCCCGTAGGCGAGGGCATCGGCGGTGCCGATGCCGAACCCGGTATGCAGGACGCTGATCACCGCGAGCTGGAAAACTCCGATGTTGGAGGGCGTCGCCGGCACCACCGCGGTGACGTTGACCGCGAAGAGAACCGCCGCGGCGGCGCCGATCCCGGCCCGGCCGTCGAGGCCAAGGGCGTAGAGCAGAGCCCAGCAGGCGCTGAGCTGGATCGCCCAGGCGGTGAGCTGCGCCGCGGCGGCGGCCGTTCCACGGCGCGGATCGCGAAAGACGGTGAGGCCGGCACGAACCTGTACCAGCGCCCGGTGGATCGCCCCCCCGAGCCGAGCGAGCCGGCCGTTGCCGTTGCGCCGCATCAGCAGCGGAGCGAGCAGAACCACGAGGAGGATGAGCAGGGGCACGAGGCTGAAGGCGAAGAGCTGCTTGGTGCCGGAGTGGAAGAGGGGCGTGGTCGAGACGATGATCACGCCGAGCAGAACCAGGGCGACGAGGTTCAGCATCGTCTGCGAGACGAGGGTGCCGAGCAGGACCGGGAAGGTTTCGCGCATGCGGCCGCTGCGTCGCGCCAGCGTCAACGCGCGGGCCGGCTCCCCCAGCCGCGCCGGCAGGGTCGCCGACATGAAGACGCCGATCATCGTCGCCGAGGTGACGTCGCGGCGGCGGATCGGCCGGCTGGGCAGGGCGGCGCGCGCGATCCAGTACCAGGAGGCGGCGCGGAAGAAGAGTGAGCTCGCCATCAGAGCGCAAGCGATCAGGACCCAGGTCAAGTTCGAGCGAACGATGCTTTCGACGACGTTGTCGATGCCGACCTTCTGCGCCGCAAGAAGGGTCAATCCGACGCCGATCACCCCCGCGACCCCGAGGCCGAGGCGACGGGCGACGGCCCGCCCTTTCTTGCCGGCCTGCGCCAGCGGCGGGTCGAGAGAAGGCAGGCGCTTCGCCGGCCGCCTCGGGTTCCCGTCGGCGGGACGAATGCCTGCCCAGTGGGCGAATTTCTCGCCCGAGGTGACCGGTTTCGGCGCATCGATCGCGCGCTCGTAGACCTCGGTCACCTGATCGGCCACGCGCGGCCAGGCGTATCGCTGGGCGCTGCGGCGCGCGGCCTCCCCCATCTCCCGCAGCCGCTCCGGCTCGTGGTGGATCCGCTGCAACTCCTCGGCGAGGCGCTGCGGATCGCCCGGTGGGACCAGCAGCCCGTCCACCCCGTCGCTGACGACGTCGCTGTAGCCGGCGATAGCGGAGGCGATCACCGGCGTACCGGCGGCGAAGGCCTCGGTCAGGACCATGCCGAAGCTCTCCCCGGAGAGCGAAGGGGCGCAGAGGACGTCGGCCTGGTGCAGCTCGCGCCAGAGGGCATCGCCCGAGACGCGGCCGCGGACGTCCATGAAGCGCAACAGGTCGGGGTCGGCGACATAGCGGAGCAGATCCTCGCGCTCGGCGCCGATCACGGTCAGCGTGCAGGGCACGTGCTCGACCAGGGCGTTGAAGGCGGTGAGGAGGATCGGCAACCCCTTCCGCTCCTCCGGCCTGCCGACGAAGAGGATCTTCAGGTTTTCCCCCGGCTCGACCGGGTCGCTCGGAGCGGCGTCGACGTCGACCCCGTTGGGGATGATCGTGTACTCGCCGCCGAACCAGCGCCGGCCGGTCCAGGCGGCCGCCTCGGAGACGGCGATTCGCGCCGAGAGCCGGTTGAAGAGCCGGCGCGCACCGACGGCGTTGGCGATGTAGTTCGGCACCGGCTTCGTCGAGTAGGCGTGGAAGGTGCCGACAACCGGGTCGTGGGCACCGAGGGTGGCGTTCCAGCCGACCAGTGGGACCAGCGGCTCGTGGACGTGGATGACGTCGAATTCGCCCGTCCGGACGAGGCGGCGGGGAATGATGACCCCGCCCACCGGGAACGGCGCCAGATTCGAGACCGAGCCGTTGGCGCCGAAGCCCATCGTGCGTCCGACCGGAACCAGGTAATCCGGCAGTTCACGCCTTTCGGCTGGCGCCCGGTGCAAGGCCCGGCTGACCCGCCCGGGCGGGTCGACAGGAGCGATGACGCGGACATCGTGGCCTCGTGCGAGGAACTCCTCGGCGAGAGCCTCGACGTGCCGGTTCACCCCGCCCTGGTAGGACCAGGAATATGGCGAGACGAGACCTATGCGCACGGGTCGATCAAGGGTAGATCATCGCCCGGCACGCGCAATGGAACGGTCAGCGCCAGACAAGCGCCAGAACAGTGCCAACCAAGCCGATCGTGCCGACGCCGACCGTGCCGGCGAGCCCCCAGCCGATCTGAATGAGGACGCGCTTCAAGGCCGCCATTTCACCGCGGAGGTCCCTCACGTCATCCCTGATCTCGGTGACGCGGCCGTTCAGGTCGTCAAGGCGGGAATCGGTCCAGGTGGATCTCATCAGCTCCATGCCTCCAGCGTAGGAGGAAAAGTCTCAAATTTGGCTCACAGAAGTGTAACGTTTGGTCTGCGACTCTGATTCCCCGCTATTTCCGCGGCTTTCAGCCCAGACGTAGCTAGCGAAGACGAGTAGGTAGGCGGTGCCGATCTCGAGTAGGAGTGCGCCCGAATCGTTGGCGAGGGTGCCGACCACCGTCGCCGCCAGCGCGCCGAGCAGGCCCGCCCTCATCGCGGGGACCCCCTGGAGCCAGGCGCGAAGACGATCGCGCTGCACGTAAGCGAGGATCGCGGCCAGCAGCACCAGGGGCAGCAGCGCCAGCAGCACGGGACGGGCGAAGCTGTGGGCGGAGAGCTGAAGGCGGCGTTGGGCTACGTCGGCCAGATCCCCTAGACCGCCGGCGTCGAGTACGGAGCGGGTCAGGTGCGCGTTGGCGCCACTGACGAGGTCGATCAGCGCCAGCAGGGCGAGAACGGCGAAGGGGGCCGCGACGATCGCGAGGAGGGCTATGCGCCTGCTACGCCCGGCGATGACCACGGCCGCGACTACCGCGCCGACGGGGAAGACGATCGCCGCCCCGACGTCGGCGCCGAAGCGCCCGGCGGCGAACACGAGGGCGGCGAGGAGCCCGGCGACGACGAAGGTCACGGCGGCCGAGCGGCGCGGCAGCTGCGGCGCGAAGCCGGTCAGGGCCGCTCCCGCTCCTGCCACCACCAGCACCGCCAGCAGCGCCTCGAGCTCGTTGCCGATCCCGTAGAAGCGCACGCCCAGGCCCGGGTTCGGCCCGAGCAGCGAGAGCGAGGTGAGCGGCGAGCCGGCGATCACGTCGATCGCGTAAGCGAGCACGGTCAGCGCCGAGGCAACCGCCAGTGCCCGATACCCCCGGAGGAGCATCAGGGTCAACCCGGCCAGGAGCGGACAGAGGAGCAGGACCAGCAGCCGTTCCGCCGTCTCCCCCGGTTCGAGCGCAGTGCCCAGCAGGAGCACCAGCGGCAGGTAGACGATCGCGAGGCCGGTGACGCGCACGGCGGGCCGCGTCAAACGGCCGCGACCGAGGAGCGCGATCAGCGCCAGCGCCACCAGCCAGACGACGATGTTCAGCCCGATCACCGGCCCCCGCCGCGAGGAGATCACGTCCATCCGCGCGACCAGCGATTCGATCCCCGCTGGATCGACCGCCCCGTCGGAGCGGATCGGCTGCCCCGACATCTCGCTCGGCACGGGGATCCCGAAGTGCCGCAGGATCGTCGGCGCCACGTCGGTCGAGAGCACGTACCCGTTCGTGCGCGTGCTGTCGGAGGTGAGGGTGCCGTGGAAGCCACCACCGAGGATGCCGATCGCAACCGGTTCATCCGACTTTCCCGTCGGCCAGGCGATCGCGATCAGGAGCGCATGGCTCCCCCTCGACGGCAGTCGGTCGAGGGAGGTCCGGGCGGTTTCCGAGAACTGGGAGCGGACGTTGTCCTCCCTCAGCGTTTTGCGAAGAAGGCCGGGCACGATGTCCGCGGGAGCGGATTCGGCCCGTTCCACCACTTCCAACCACCAGCCCACTCCCTTGCCGTGCTCCGGTAGGGGGCGGTCGTAGAGGGAATCGAAGACCCGGTTCCCCTGGCCGACGTCGAGGTAGGTCTGCAGAGGCGGAACGGTCCCGAGCCCGGCGCTCATCACCCCCGGCGAGAAACCGGCGTGCGCCAGCTGGGCGACGGTCGTGTCGCTCGGGAGCCAGGCCAGCACCACCTGCCTCCCCTTCGCCGCGGCAGCCGAGGGGGCGGCCAGGAGCAAGGCGAGCGCTATCGTCACCCCGATGGCCGACCGCACTTTCGCCAAGTTCAGCTTCTTCAAGATCGATCCCGCCTGGCGCCGTCGCGACGCCGAGCTCCGCGCGGCCGACAAGGGGGAGTTCCTCGCCGCCTGCGAGGACTTCGCCGTCGACCGCTCGCTGCGCGCCTACTCAACCATAGGAACGCGGGGCGACGTCGACCTGGTGCTGCTGACGCAGAGCCCGAACCTGAACGACATCCACACCTTCCACGTCGTCCTCGGCCAGAGCGGGCTGGCGAAATGGGCGAGCACGCCCCACTCGTTCCTCTCGATGACCAAACGCTCGCCCTACTCCGCCGAGGACGCGCGTCCGGAGATCTGCACCTCCGAGCGCAAGTACCTCTTCCTCTACCCGATGGTCAAGCAGCGCCGCTGGTACGGGCTGCCGCCGGAGGAGCGGGGCCGGATCATGAAGAGCCATATCGAAGTCGGCCGCCGCTACCCCGAGATCACGATCAACACGACCTACTCCTATGGGATCGACGACCAGGAGTTCGTCGTCTGCTTCGAGGGCGACGACCCCGGCGAATTCCTCGACCTCGTCAACGAGCTGCGGCCGACCGAGTCGAGCGAGTACACCGAGCGCGAGACGCCGATCTTCACCTGCGTGGCGACGTCGGTCGGGAAGGCGCTGGACGCCCTCGACGGCACCCCCAGCGCGGTCGGAGCCGGCGCCCCCACGCTCGGCTGACGGCCGACTTTCCCTATTCTTTCGCGCTCCCATGAGCAAGATCGGAACTGAAGAGACTCCCCTCCGCGTCGCCATCGTCGGCGCCGGCCCGTCCGGCTTCTACGCCGCCGAGCACATCCTCAAGGACGGCGACCTGCACGCCCAGGTCGACCTCTTCGACCGCCTCCCGACCCCGTTCGGACTGGTCCGCGGCGGCGTCGCCCCGGACCACCCGAAGATCAAGTCGGTGATCCGCGTCTACGAGAAAACCGCCGCCCGCGACGGCTTCCGCTTCTTCGGCAACGTCAAGGTCGGCCACGACGTCGAGGTCGAGGAGCTGGAGCGGCTCTACCACGCGATCGTGTTCACCGTCGGCTGCGAGACCGACCGCCAGCTCGGCATCCCGGGCGAGGACCTGCCGGGCAGCCACGCCGCCACCGCCTTCGTCGGCTGGTACAACGCCCACCCCGACTACGCGGACCGCGAGTTCGACCTCTCCAGCGAGCGCGCCGTCGTCATCGGCAACGGCAACGTGGCGATGGACGTCGCCCGGATGCTGGCCCTGACCGACCACGAGCTGCGCCAGACCGACACCGCCGACCACGCAATCGAGGCGCTCGACCGCAAGCAGATCCGCGAGATCGTCGTCCTCGGCCGCCGCGGCCCCGTCCAGGCCGCCTTCACCAACCCGGAGATCAAGGAGCTCGGGGAGATGGAGGACGCCGACGTCGTCGTCGACCCGCAGGAGGTCGAGCTCGACCCGGCGAGCCAGGCCTACCTCGAATCCGACGAGGCCGACAAGACGACCAAAGTCAACGTCGAGACGCTTAAGGAGTTCTCCCAGCGCCGGCCGGAGGGCAAGAGGCAGCGGATCGTCCTCCGCTTCCTCGCCTCGCCGGTCGAGATCAAGGGCGAGGGCAAGGTCGAATCGATCGTGATCGGCCGCAACGAGCTGGTCGAGGAAGGTGGCGCCCTGCGCGCCAAGGACACCGGCGAGCGCGAAGAGCTCGGGTGCGGGTTGGTCCTGCGCTCGGTCGGCTACACCGGCATCCCGATCGAGGGAGTTCCCTTCGACGAGAGCCGCGGCCTGATCCTCAACGACGGCGGCCGCGTCCTCGACTCCCACGACGCCGGCCACAAGGTCGGCCACTACACCGCCGGCTGGATCAAGCGCGGCCCCTCCGGCGTGATCGGGACCAACAAGAAAGACGCGCTGGAGACGGTCAAGCACCTCTTCGCCGACGTCGAGAGCGAGACGCTGCTGAGCCCGGAGAAGCCGGAGCCGAGCGCGGTCGAGGATCTGCTGCGCGAGAAGGGCGTCCGCTACGTCAGCTTCGAGGACTGGCAGGCGATCGACCAGGCCGAGGTCGGCCGCGGCGAGCCGCACGGCCGCCCGCGGGTCAAGTTCGTCCGGGTCGAGGAGATGCTCGAGTCCCTCGGCGAGCCGGCGACCAACTAGTGCCCGCCGACCTCGCCGAGCTGAAGGGGATGATCGAGGCGGCGCTGCCCGGCGCCGAGGCCGAGGTGATCGACGAAACCGGCACCGGCGACCACATCCGGGCGACGGTCGTCGCCCCCCAGTTCGAGGGCCTCTCCCGGATCGACCAGCACCGGCTGGTCAAGGCCGCGGTCAAAGAGCGCTTCGACGACGGCACGATCCACGCGCTCTCGGTCAAGACCAGCCTCCCGGGCTGAAGTCACACCTTCGCGCATCTTCTGCGACAAAAAGTTACACTTACTTGCGCCACACGTAGAAGCTTGTCCTTTAGCTTGGAGGGCATGGAGGCAATGAGATCCACCTGGACCGACTCACGGCTTGACGAATTCAAGGATCAAGTCAACGCCAACTTCAAGGAGCTAGGGCAGCGTGTGGACCGCCAGAGCGACAGGATCGACAGTCTCCAGCACACCATTCTGATCGTTGGTGGTGGGATCTTTGCCGCCTTCGTCGCGGTGCTTGCAGCGATCATCGGCTTGATCGCGACCCAGCTCTAGCAAGGCCGAGCATCTCCTCTCCCTACAATGCCCCCATGGCCGACCCAGAGCTGAAGAGCAAGATAGAAGAGCTGATCGCCGCCAACCCGGTCCTGCTGTTCATGAAAGGGACCCCGGACATGCCGCGTTGCGGCTTCTCGATGCGCGTGGTCCAGGTGCTGGACCAGATCGACGTCGAGTACGGCGCGATCGACGTCCTCCCCGCGCTGCAGCCGCTGCGCGAAGTGACGACGGAGATCTCAGACTGGCAGACCTTCCCCCAGCTCTACGTCAACGGCGAGCTGCTGGGCGGCTGCGACATCGTCGAGGAGATGTTCGAGAGCGGCGAGCTGGCCGCGGCCCTCGGCGCCGAGCAGCCCGAGAACGCCCAGGTGGCACAAGCCGCACCCCCGGCGCAGTCGCCGCCCTTGCAGATCGAATAGGGGGCTGGCGTCTAGAAGGCCGCCGCTTTTTCTGCGGCGTCATCTTTGACCTGGAAGCTTGAGCCGCAACCGCAGGCCGCAACCACGTTCGGGTTGTTGACCTGGAAGCCGGCGCCCTGGAGGCCTTCGACGTAGTCGACCTCCGAGCCGAAGACGAACTGCATGCTGACCTTGTCGACGACGACGGCGACGCCGTCGACCTCGAAGACGTTGTCGTCCTCCTTGGCCCTGTCGAAGGCGAGCGCGTACTGGAAACCGGAGCAACCGCCGCCCCGAACCGCAACCCGCAGCGCCTGCTCGGCGCCCTCGGCCTGCGACCCGAGCAACTCGCCGATCTTCTCGACGGCCTTGTCGCTGAGGGTGATTGCTGCCTGTGGCGTATCGCTCACTTCACAAAGTGTAGCGTCATGTGGCGGCGGCCCAGGGAGACAACGCGTCTAGAATCGCGCTTGTGAGCTCGCCTGCCGAGACTGCGGTCGTCTGCGACACGACCGCCTATTTGCCGACCGAGCTGTTGGCGGAGCGGGGCATCGAGTCGATCAGCCTCTACGTCTCCGTCGACGGGCAGATGGAGAAGGAGTCGGAGATCACCGACTTCGAGGCGTTCTACGAGCGGCTGCGCGCCTCCGATACCGGGGCGACCACCTCGCAACCCTCGATCGGCGACTTCCTCGCGGTATACGAGCCACTGCTGGCAGAAGGCCGGGAGGTCGTCTCGATCCACATCTCCGCCGGCATCTCCGGCACCTTCGAGGCCGCCGGCCAGGCGCGCGAGCGGCTGATCGAGGAAGACAAGGGCGGCGAGGGCCTGTTCCTGATGGATTCCCGCTCTGCGGCTGGCGGCATGGGTCTCTGCGCCCTCGGCGCCGCCTCGGCGGCGGCGGCCGGGGCCGACGCGCAGGGGACGCTGGCGCGGGCCGAGGAGACGCGGGAGTCGCTGAAGATGTGGTTCGCGATCGACACCCTCGAGTATCTGCGGCGCGGCGGTCGCATCGGCGGCGCCCGGGCCTGGATCGGCGGCGCCCTGAAGATCAAGCCGATCCTCACCCTCGAAGAGGAGATCACTCCGATCGAGCGAGTCCGCACGCGCGCCCGTTCGCTGGAGCGGCTGCGCGGCTACGCCCGCCAGCGCAAGGACTCCGGCGCCTACGGCTGGGTCGTCCAGTACATCCAGGACAAAGAGACCGCCGACTCTCTGATCGAAGACTGCTACGAGATCTTCAACTGCGACCCGGTCTTCATCTCCGAGGTCGGCCCCGTCCTCGGCGCCCACGTCGGCCCCGGCCTGCTCGGCGTCGGCAGCGTCCGGACCGAGCTGGTCGCTTAGCCGCTGTTGCGCTTTCGGCGGCGGAGCATCGCCCTCGCGCCGATGAAGAAGCCTACGGCCGCGGCGCCCATGATCAGCTGCTGTTTGTGCTCCTCGACCTGGCGGCGCCAGTCGGTCAGCTCGTTGACGCGGCCCCGCAGAGCCTCGACCGAGGTGCCGAGCTGGTGGCGCTTGAGGTCGATGTCGCGGCGGATCTCCGCCGGGGAACGTCCTGGCGCACCGGTGCTCACGAGGCCTCCTTTTCGAGCATCTCCCTGGTCAGCTTCGCCTCCTCGATCGCCTGCTCCGGCAGCGGCGGAGTGCCCGACTTCAGCGCGCGGGAAGCGATGAAGCCGGCGAGGGCGGCGAGCAGCAGGAAGATCCCGGCGGTGACGAAGTAGCCGGCCCAGATGTTGCCGCTGAAGAGTTCTTCGCCGAGCAGCCAGGCGATGCCGTGCAGGATCAGGATCAGCGCCAGGAAGGCGAAGGTGCCGGCGGCGATCCCGATCGCCGACCCCTGCAGAATCTTGGTGACTTTCTGGGAGATCTCCGCCTTCGCCAGCTCGATCTCCTCGCGGACGAGGGTCGAGGCGTTTTCGGAGACCTCGACGACGAGGTCTGCGAGCGAGCGCTCCTCGGGCGGGGGCGGCGGCCCCGGAGGTGGGATCGGCGGCGGGGTCTGGGCGGGTTCAGCCATCGGTCGCTCCTACTCCGGCGGGTCCTCGTTGTAAATACGACGGAAGACGATCGCCGCGACCCGCGCGGCGGCGATGCTCGCCAGGGCGCCGGTGGCGGCCAGGAGGCCGCTCCAGACGAGGCGTTTGACCAGATCGTTATCCACTCAGCTCAAACCTTTCCCCATGGGAAGTGGGCAGTAAACCATCTCCGTGCGGTGGCGGTGGGAGATCGTGCCCAGCCTATGTCACCGCGGCTCGAGGCCGTCGCAGATCGTCGTCACCAACAGATCGCGTGCTTCGTCGAAATCGGTGTCGGAGGCGGGGATCGTCTCGAAGATCCAGCCGGACAGAAGCTGCTCGACAGCGCCGTAGAAGGCCATCGAGGCGAACATCGGCGCGACGTCGGCGCGGAGGACGCCACTCTCCTGCCCGTCGGCGACGATCTTCGCGATCCCCTCGTAGGCGCGGCGGATTTCCTCCAGGTGCGTCTTGCCGAACGAGTTCGCCGCCCGCGTCACCTCGACGATGATCACCTTCATCAGCTCCGGGTCGTGGCGGTAGGAGTCGAAGATGAAGCCGGCGACGGCGGCGAGCTTCTCGCGTGGGCCGGCGCCGGTGCGGTCGGCCTCCTCGATCGCCGCCAGCAACAGCGACCAGCGCTCGATGAAGAGTTCGTTCAGGACCTCGTCCTTGGAGTTGAAGTAGTGGTAGACGAGGCCGTAGGCGACCCCCGCCTCGTCGGCGATGTCGGAGACGCGGGTCGAGTGGAAGCCCTGGCGGGCGAAGACGCGGACGGCGGCGTCGAGGATGAGGCGGCGTTTGTCGGCGGGCGGCGCCTGCGCCATCAGCTGCCGCCCTCCGTCGGCTGCGGCCAGAGGTAAGCCGCCGGTCGGCGGTTGGCGAGCGAGGGCAGCGACCCGCGCACTCGGTCCTGCGCGGCGAAATCGAGCTCGGCGGCGGCGAAGCCCTCGCCGTCGGGGGCGGTGGCGAGGACGACGCCCCAGGGGTCGACGATCAGCGAGCGTCCGAAGGAGCTGTAGTGCGGCGGCGCCTCACCGACCTGGTTCGGGGCGACGACGAAGACCTGGTCCTCGATCGCCCGGGCCCGCAGCAGCACTTCCCAGTGGTCGCGACCGGTGGCGAGGGTGAAGGCCGAGGGGACGGCGATGACGCGGGCGCCGCGCAGGGCGAGGATCCGGAACAGCTCCGGGAAGCGGAGGTCGTAGCAGACGGTCATCCCCAGGCTGATATCCCCAAGCGGCGCGACTACCGGTTCGGTCCCCGGCCGCTCGTGCTCGGACTCGCGGTAGGAGACGCCGCCGGCGTTGACGTCGAACATGTGGATCTTGCGGTAGACGGCGAGATCCTTCCCGCCAGGGCCGATCAGGACCGAGGTGTTGGAAGCCTTCTCTTCGTCGGTGCCGTACTCGGAGATGCTCCCGGCGAGAAGGTGGATGCCGAGGTCGCGGGCCCAGGCACGGGCCGTGGTCAGGCTCGGACCGTCGAGCGGCTCGGCGCCGGCGACGAGTTCGTCGCCGCCCGCCAGCAGGTTCCACTTCTCCGGCAAGGCGACGAATTCGGCGCCGTCGGCAGCGGCCGCGCGCACCAGCCGCTCGGCGGCGGCGAGGTTCCGCTGCTTGTCCCCGTTCGAGTTCAGCTGTACGGCGGCTACACGCACTGCGCAGGTCCTCCGGTTGATTGACCAGTCAATCGGCTGACCCAGTATATGAGCGCTCTGGGCGCTTTGACGGCTTAGATGAAAAGGCGCGCAACCTCACCTTTGGCCATTTGAGCACAGGATGGTGTGCCCAACTGACCGACCAAGGGCCGGCAGACTCGAGGCCGTGGCGGTCGGCTTCGCGCCTCAAAGCGTGCGAGGACGCGCATACGCCCCGGTAATTGCCGGGGCGTCTGGATGAAGGCCTCGCTATAGAGCCCGCGGGTGTCCGGTCGACTTGGGTTTAGTCCGAGCTAGAGGTTCAGCCGACGGGCGACGATCCGGTCGAAGACCGACGTGGGGATCAGCGGCTTCAGCCGTGCTTGCAGCTTGGCGTCGAGCCCGACCAGGTAGCGAGCATGGGGACGGTTCGATTCCAGCGCATGGGAGATCGCCTTCGCCACCTTCTCCGGTGCGATCCCGCGGTCGGCGGTGTCTTCGATCACCTGGCGGAACTTCTCGATCGCGGCGCCGTAGAGCAGGTTCGTCCGCGGCGACTTCGCTTCGATCTCCTCCCCCTTGCGCTGACCGCGCTCCCAGATCGGCGTGTCGATCGAGCCCGGCTCGACGATCGAGACCTTCAGCCCCCACGGCCGCAGCTCCTGGCGGAAGACGTCGCCGATCGCCTCGGTTCCGAACTTGGAGGCGTGGTACGGCCCGCCGAAGGGAAAGGCGATCCGCCCACCGATTGAGCTGACGAAGACGATCCGACCTTCCGCTCGGCGAACCTGTTCCAGCAGCGCCTGCGTCACCGCCACGTAGGCGACCAGGTTGACCTCGAGCTGGCGGCGGAAGTCCTCGATCGGGACCGTCTCCAACGGCCCCGGGATCGCGACCCCGGCGTTGTTGACGAGCCCGTCGAGACCGCCCTCGCTCTCCTTCTCGATCAACTCGGCCGTGGCGGCGATCTGGTCGGGCTCGGTGACGTCGAGGAAGACAGGGGCGAGCCGGGATGAGGCAGCCCCGAGCAGGCTCTCCGCGTCCTCGGGCTTGCGCACCCCGGCGAAGACCTTCCAGCCGGAGGCGTCGAGCCGCAGGGCGGTGGCGCGGCCGATGCCGGTCGAAGCTCCGGTGACGAGAACCGATCGCATCCGGTGAGGCTATACATGAGCGCCCGGGACGCCTTTGACGTTTCCGGAAAACGCAGCTTCTCAGGCACTGTGAGGGGAGAGAGGGCGCTTCCGATTCTTGACACAGCAGAGTGGTCAAGAATCGGAGAAGCGACTCTTCTGGCCCGACTCGGGCTCGCAGTGGAGACAAACGGCCTCCGCTGTCACCGCACGCCCTCGGCGCAGCTTCGGGACGCCCGCCGCGACCGGGTGCACGTGATGGCGGGAACGACGCCGCTGCGCTTACGCACTACGAGGTCCGCTACGAACCTGCCCACGTCCGCGCGGCGCCCGTCAAGACGATCGCAATGCTTCAGAAACGCATCCGGTTTTGACCACAGCCCGCTGGGGCAAGAATCCGATGCGACCCTTGGCCAAAGAGGCAGGGGCGTAACCTTGTGACGTCGTGAACGAAGCCAGCAACGACGAGGCCGAGCGTAAGCAGGTGACGGTCCTCTTCGCCGACGTCAGCGGCTCGATGGACCTCGCCGAGCAGGAGGACCCCGAGGAGTGGCGCAAGATCATGCAGCGCTTCTTCTCGCTGCTGGCCGAGACGGTTACCCGCTTCGAGGGGACCGTCGACAAGTTCACCGGCGACGGGATCATGGCGATCTTCGGCGCCCCGATCGCCCACGAGGACCACGCGCGGCGGGCCTGTTACGCGGCCCTGCAGATGCTCGACGACGTCGCCGAGTACGCGGGCGAGCTGCGCCGCGCCAGGGGGCTCAACTTCTCGACCCGGATCGGGATCAACTCCGGTGAGGTCGTCGCCGGGGCGATCGGCGAGGGCTCCTACACCGCGATCGGCCACACCGTCGGCCTGGCGCAGCGGATGGAGGCGCTGGCCGAGCCGGGCAAGGCCTACGCGACCGAGCACACCGCCGAGCTGGCGCGCGGATATCTCGACCTGCGGGACCTCGGCGAGTTCGAGATCAAGGGCGCCAGCCGCCCGGTCGAGGTCTTCGAGCTGGCCGGCGTCGGCCAGGCGCGCAGCCGCCTCGACCTCGCCCGCGAGCGCGGTTTCTCCCGCTTCGTCGGCCGCGAGGGGGAGATCGCGACGCTGACGGAGGCGCTGGGGCGGGCGAAGGAGGGCGAGGCGAGGGCGATCGGCGTCGTCGCCGAAGCGGGGGTCGGCAAGAGCCGCCTCTACCACGAGTTCGTCGAGCGCTGCCGCAGCGAGGGGACCGAGGTCTTCCAGGCGCAGGGACAGGCCCACGGCAAATCGATCCCCTTCATGCCGATCCTGCAGATGCTGCGCGCCTTCTTCGGGATCGGCGACAGCGACCCCGAGCAGCTGGCGCGGGAGAAGATCGCCGGGCGGGCGCTGCTGCTCGACGCCGCCTTCGCCGAGGACCTGCCGCTGATGTTCGACTTCCTCGGTGTGCCCGACCCCGAGCGGCCGGTGCCGCAGATGAGCCCCGAGGCGCGGCAGCGCGCCCTCGCCGACATCCTCTGCCGCCTGACCAGCAACCCGAGCCGCAAGAAGCCGCTGATGCTCGTGTTCGAGGACCTGCACTGGGTCGACGAGGGCAGCCAGACGATGCTGAACGGGCTGATCGAGGGATTCGAGGGGACGAGGACGCTCGTCCTCGCCAACTACCGGCCCGAGTACACGCCGCAATGGCGCGAGAACCCCGCTTGGCAGGCGATCCCTTTGGAGCCGCTGCGCCAGGAGGACACGCGCGAGCTGCTGCGCGATCTCGCCGGCGAGGATCCCTCGCTCGACGGCCTCGACGAGCCGATCCACGAGCGCACCATCGGCAACCCGTTCTTCATCGAGGAGATCGTCCGCGAGCTGGCCGAGTGCGGTTACCTGGAGGGCGAGCGCGGCGCCTACCGGCTGGCGAAACCGATCGAGGACGCGGGCGTCCCGGTCACCGTGCAGGCGGTGCTGGCGGCACGGATCGACCGCCTCGACCACGACGCCAAGCACCTGCTGCAGGTCGCCTCGGTGCTCGGCAAGGAGGTCAGCGGCGAGGCGCTGGCGATGGCCGCCGGCCTCGACGAGGAGGAGATTGACCGCGCCCTGCGCGGGCTGACCGACGGCGGCTTCCTCTACGAAGCCGAGATCTACCCGCAGCGGCTGCTCGCCTTCCGCCACCCGCTGACCCGCGAGGTCGCCTACGGGACCCAGCTCGCCGAGCAGCGCGCCGCCACCCACGCGAAGGCGGCCTGGGCGCTGATCGAGCTCAACCCGCCGGACCGCTACGACGAGCTCTCGGCGCTGATCGCCGACCACCTGCGCCAGGGCGGTGAGACGCTCGAAGCGGCGCGCTGGTCGGCCCGCGGCGCCTACTGGGCCGGTCACAGTCGGCCGCGCGACGCCCTGCGGCTCTGGCACCAGGCGACGGAGCTGGTCGACGGGCTGGAGGAGAACGAGGAGACGGCGGCGATGGCGGTGCACTCACGGCTGCTGCAGCTGCAGTACGCCTGGCGCATCGGCATGAGCCGCGAGGAAGAAGAGCGGCTGGCGAGCGAGGCGGAGTCGATCGCGACGCGGCAGGAGGATCTCCACTCGTTGGCGCTGCTGAAGGTGGCGACGGCGGTGCGGCCGGGCCTCCCCCACCACGGTCCGACCTGGCTCGCGGCTGTCCGCGAGACCGTCGAGCTCGCCGACCGGTCAGGCGACCGGCACCTGCGGGCAGCGGTGCGGGGCGCGGGCGCCTACGCCTACCTCTGCAACGCCGACTTCGAGGGCTTCGAGCGAATCCTCGACGAGATGCTGGAGATCGTCGACGGCGACGGCTCGGTCGGGGCCGGCATCGTCCTCGGGAGCCCGATCGCCTGGGGGCTGATGGGCAAGGGGATGATCCGGCGCGAGAGGCTGGAATTCGAGGAGGCCGAGGAGCTCTTCGAACGTGCCCTGGAGGCCGCCCTGGAGGAAGACGACCCTGAGACCGCGAGCTGGGTCCGCAGCAACCAGGCCAGCCTGGTGATCCGCAGGGATCCGGAGGCGGCGCTGGCGCTCGCCCGCCGCAACGTCGAGCTGACCGACCGTCTCGGCGACGTCTTCTCGCGCAGCCTCGCCCTCTCCAACCTCGCCTGGGCGCAGCTGATCGCGGAGGAAAACGAGGCGGCGCTGGAATCGATCGAAGCCTCCGAGCGGCTCTACCGAGAGGCGATGGACAACGGCGGCGAGATGGAGGGTTGGCGCGGCCAGCTGCGCGCCCGCGCCCTGGTTTTGGTCGGCCGCGAGGAGGAGGCGCTCGAGGTGGCGGAGGCAGCCGCCCGCGTCTGCCGCGAACGGGAGATGCTCTGGAGCTACCCGGTGGCGATGCTGACGCTCGCCCGCGCCCGCGCGGCCGTCGGGAAGGACGGCGTCGACGAGGCCTTCGCCGAGGCCGAGCGCGTGGCCCGCGAGACCGGAGCGACGACGCTGCTGATGGACATCGCCGCCGAGCGGGAGCAGGTCGAGAGCGCTGGAGCAGCGGAGGAAACGGCCGGGTCGCTCACCGGCACCTATCGGCCAGACGAGCGCAAGCGGCTGCACGAGGACTGGCCCCCGTGATCGTCCTCACGCGAGCGTGCTGACCGCTCCGAGTCCCAGGCCCGGTCTCAAGAACTGCCGATTAGAGGGCGCATCCGACTCTGAGCACAGCGGAGTGTGTTCAAAGTCGGATGCGCCGGTGAATAGCGTTGCCGAGGCGCTTGTCCCCCACGCGAAGACCGCCCTTCCGAAAGCGCGGCTATCTGCGGCGCTCCAGCTCGGCGACCATCAGCTTCGTATGCAGGGCGGCGATCAGGTCCTTCAGCGGCTGGGCGCCGGCTTCGAGCATCTCGACGACCCGCTCCGGCGGTACCTCACCGGCGAGGCGGTCCATCACCACGTCGACCTCCTGGCGGACCAGCTCTTCCAGGGCGGCCTTGTAGCGGAGGGTGTCGTAGACGGTGAAGCCGATCTGCTCGTCGTAGCCGCCAGCGCGGAAGCGGCTGATCGCCTCGATGATCGTCACGTCGGAGGGCGAGTAGCCGCGGCTGTTCGGGGTCAGGACCTCGAGCTCGGCAAGGCGGTCGAGCACCTCCTTGGGGACGCCGTAGCGCTTGCGGACCTCGGCGGCGCTGGTGCGGGAGCGCTCGCCGGCGAGCGCCCGGTCGAGGATCTGGTCGCCGAGCGCGAGCATCGCTTCGGCCCGGTCGGGGTCCTCGTCGAGCACGGTCTTGATCGCCTTCAGCGGCAGGAAGCGCTCCTCCTGCAGGCGCTTGATCAGCTTGATCCGGTCGACGAACTCGGGCGGGTAGTAGGCCATGTTGCGGCTGGTCTTGACCGGCTCCGGCAGCAGGCCCTCGCGCAGGTAGTGCTTGATCGTCGGGGCGGGCACGCCCGAGGCCTCGGCCAGCTCGCGCATCCGCAGCAGGCCGTTGCCGGTGGCGATGTCGCCGTTGGTGCTCACGCGCGGAACTCCCCTTGCGCTTCCGCGGCCGGCCCGGCGGCGGCGCCGGACTCCTTCATCGCCGCGATCTCCTCGGCCGAGTAACCGGCTTCGGCCAAGACCTCGTCGGTGTGCTCGCCGAAAGCGGGGGCGGGTCGGGTCGGGTCGGCGGGGGTGCGGGAGAGCTTCATCGGGTTGCCGAGCTGGCGAACCGTCCCCAGCTCCGGCTGCTCTAACTCGACGACCATCTCCCGCGAGCGCACCAGCTCCGAGTCGAGCGCCTCGTCGAGGTCGAGGACCGGCTCGATGCAGCAGTCGTGCTCGTCGTTGAAGGCGAGCCACTCGTCGCGCGTGCGCGAGCGGAAGACGTCGGCGACCTGCTGCCACGCCTCCGACCCCGGCGCCTCGAACTGTTTCCCGATCAGGTCGGGACGACCGGTGCCGTTACAGAAGGCAGTCCAGAACTTCGGCTCCAGGGCGCCGCAGGTGACCCAGCCGTCGGAAGCTTCGTAGGGCAGGTAACAGACGAGGCCGCCCGCGAGCTGCTGCTCGCCCCGCCGCGGCACCTCCTCGTCGCAGAAGTAGCGGCCGGCGACCATCGCCAGCCAGGAGAGCGCGCCGTCGGCCATCGATACGTCGACCAGCTGACCCTGGCCCGAGCGCTTGCGCTCGTGCAGCGCCGCCATCACCCCGAACGCGGCCATCAGGGCGCCGCCGCCGAGGTCGGCGATCTGCCCCGCCGACTGCACCGGCGGGCCGTTCTTGGCGCCGGTCAGACCCAGCAGCCCGACCAGGCCGAGGTAGTTCATATCGTGGCCGGCGCGCTGTGCGTAGGGACCGTCCTGGCCGTAGCCGGTGATCGCGCAGTAGACGATGCGGGAGTTGGCGTTGCGCAATTGGTCGTAGCCGACCCCGAGCTTGTCGAGTACCCCCGGGCGGAAGCCGTCGAGGACGACGTCGTGGTCGGCGACCAGTCGCAGCAGCGCCTCCCTCCCCGCCTCGCTCTTCAGGTCGAGGCGGATAGAGCGCTTGCCGCGGTTGAGCGAGAGGTAGAGCGAGGATCGGGTGCCGAGCGCCTGCTGCTCGTCGGAGCCGTAGTAGGGCGGTGCCCAGCGGATGTAGTCGCCCATGCCGGTGTCCTCGACCTTCAGCACCTGGGCGCCTAGGTCGGCCAGCAGCAGCGAGCCGAAGCCGCCCGGCAGCAGGCGGGTGAGGTCGAGGACCCTGACGTCGCTAAGCGGGAGAGCGCTCACGCTTCGGGACCCCCAGCAGCTCCCGCGCCTCGGCGACGCTGGCGGGACGACGGCCGATGTCTTCGGCCATCTGCCGCGCCTTGGCGATCAGCTCGCCGTTGGACCTGCACATCTCGCCGTTCGGCAGGTAGAGGTTGTCCTCGACCCCGGCGCGGACGTTGCCGCCGAGCACCAGCGAGGCGGCGAGCAGTTTCCACTGGTCGCGCGAGATCCCAATCACCTGCCACTGGTTCGGCCCCTCCGGACCGCCGGGGATCTGGTCCGACATCAGGTTGACGTTGCGCGGGGTCGGGCGAATGCCGCCGGTCACCCCCATCACCAGCGAGATCTGCAGCGGCGGCTCCAGCAGCCCCATGTCGATCAGCGGGTCGAGGTTGGCGACGTGGCCGGAGTCGAAGCACTCGTGCTCGGGCTTGATCCCCAGCTCTTTCATCGTGGTGAGGAACTCGATGATCGTGTCGAAGCTGTTCTCGAAGACGGCCTTGAAGACGAAGTCCTTGCGCCGCCGCGAGTACTTCGCGTAGTTCATCGAGCTCATGTTCAGGGCGGCGACGTCGGGGCGGCAAGCGCGCAGGTACTCGATCCGCTTCTCGATCGGGATCCCGATCGCCCCGGTCGAGTAGTTGACGATCACGTCGCCGACCTCGGCCAGGATCGCCTCGGTGATCGCCTTGAAGTCCTCGACCTCGTAGGAGGGCGTGCCGTCGGGCTTGCGGGCGTGGATGTGGATCTGCGAGGCGCCCTCGTCGACCGCGCGCCGCGCCTCCGCCGCGTACTCCTCCGGCGTGTAGGGGATCGCCGGGCACTGGTCGCGGTTGGCGATCACGCCGCTGATGGAGCAGCTGATGATCACCGGGTCGTCGAACGAGCTCATCTCTGCCTCCTAGACCGGCATTACGCCGTGGCGTTTCTTCGGCTTCTCGACGTGCTTGTTGCGCGCCATCCGCAGGGCCCTGGCGATCGTCGGCCGCGTCTCGCGCGGGTCGATGATGTCGTCGATCACCGCGTTGCCGGCGGCGATGTACGGGTCGATGTTCTGGCGGACCGCGTTCAGCATCGTCTCGCGGGTCGCCTCCGGGTCGTCTGAGGCCTCGATCGCCGAGCGGCCGATGATGTTGACCGCGCCCTCGGCCCCCATCACCGAGATCTCGGCCCCGGGCCAGGCGACGATCAGGTCGGGCTCGTAGGCCTTGCCGCACATCACGTAGTAGCCGGCGCCATAGGCCTTGCGAACGACGACGGTCACCTTCGGCACGGTGGCGCGGCTGACCGCGTAGAGCATCTT
>JBIOWB010000098.1:0-28783 GCA_044868125.1 Solirubrobacterales bacterium | reverse complement strand
CCGAGAGCGGCGTTACCGTGAACCTTCATCCGGGTCCTCCTTGCTTGGGGCGTAGACACCGCCAAGCTTCTGGGAGGGCCCGGATGGCCTTTCAGGCGTTCACAAGGTGTGTGGGCGGGTCAGCTAGAAAGCTTCCACTCACTGGAGGCACGAGTCGTGTAGACCTGTGCAATCCTTTGGCCATGGCTGCCAACCCGAAGCGAATCAACGTGACCTTGGACGAAGATCACGCCCACAAGCTTGCAAAGCTTGCTGAGCGGACCCACGTGCAGGAGGGAACCCTCGCTCGGTCGTTGCTCTCGACTGCGCTGGACGATGCAGATCCGGATGCCGGTCGGATCACGGAGATTCTCGACGCAATCCCTGGCGCTTGGGAGCGCACTCAGGAGGGTCTTGCTCAAGCCAAGCGTGGGGAAGGCATTCCGCTCGACGAGCTGGCTTGAGTGGCGCAGATAATCGTCAGCCCGCGAGCGAAGCGGGACGTGGATGAGGCGATTGGAAGACTCAGTCTTCCGGCTGATGCCTGGACCCGGATCGCTCGCTCGCTACGTGTGCTTGAAGCCTTTCCCCTCTCGGGGCCGGAATTGGGGGGAAGATGGGCGCCGGCCCGATTCGTCCTCGGCCCTTGGTCGTGGATGCTTTTGCTTTACAGCTACGACGAGGCTTCCGATCAGGTCTTCATCGTGTCGATGCATGACGGTCGTTCGGCGGCGTCACCACGGTCCTCTGGCGGCTAAGAAAACTTGGTCCCGAAATTGGTCCCCAACTCCAGCGAACTCAGCCGAGCTCCTTGGACGTGATCGGCTCTATCAGGCCAGATTCGCCCCCTCGGACACCTTCCGGCTGAACTTCTGATCCGACGGTCGCTGGTTTGAATCCAGCCGGGGGCGTTCGGGATGGGGCCGCATCTGACGGTGGTACATGGGTGGTACACTTCGGCTATATGCCCACGGCCCACCCCCGCATTCAAATCACCGAGGATCGCGAGTTGACCGCGGCGCTCCGCGCCGCTGCGCCGCATCTGCCTGCGGGCCTGCCGCGCTCTCGCCAGGTGAGGGAATTGGCGATCGTCGGAGCGCGCCACCTCAGCGGCGAGCTGGTCGAGGAGAGCAGGCGTCAGGAGCTTCTCGAGCAGTTGGCGCAGGATTTCGATGCGCCCGAGACGGCAGGGATCGATTGGGACCTCTTGCGCGACGGCAAGCACAGTGCCTGGCCGCTCCGGTAGCGAGCGGGCATGGGGAGAGATCCCCCTTGTCATCGATACCTCCGCCTGGGCTCGCGCGCATCACCCGCGGGTTCGTGAGCCATGGAAGCAGGCGCTCTTGGACCGCCGCCTGCGTCTCTCCCCTGCTGTGCGCTTCGAGATCCTGTTCAGCGCTCGCGACGGTGCGAGCTTCGACCTCCTTGCGGAACGCCTTTCAGCCATCCAGGCCGCACCACTCACCACCTCGGTGATTCGTTCCGCCGAGCAGGCGATGCGAGCGCTTGCGCATCGATCCGCCGGCGCCCAGTGCCTTCCCATCGTCGACTATCTCGTCGCCGCCGCGGCGCACGAGCTCGGCGCGGCGGTGATCCACTATGACCAGGACTACGACACGCTTGCGGACCTTATGGGGTTCGATTCGGTCTGGCTGGCCCCCGCGGGGACGCTTCCGTAGCCACCGAGAGAAGTGGGCCAGCGGATCGTCATGCGCCCCGACCAGCCGGGGGCGTTGCCGATGCTACGCTTTACCTATGGCAGAGAAGGTAAAGGATCAAACTAGAGTTTCCAGCAAGCATCAGGTGACGATTCCCGCGAGGGCCTTTCGCACGGCTGGCTTCGCTCCCGGCGACACTTTGAAGGTCGAGGCCGAGGGGGCTGGTCGTGTGGTCTTGACGCGGATCGATGAGCTGGTCAATCGCTATTCCGGCTGCCTGGAGACTGGTGGGAAACTGCGGGAGCGGGTGAAAGGACTGCGCGGGGAGTGGCAGTAGTCCTCGACTCAGATGTAGTCGTTGGCTTTCTCGATCGACAGGACGCTATCCACGCCGTCGCGGATGCGGCAGTTCGGGACCTGGTCCGTGGGCAACGGCTGCTGGCATCCGTAGTCACCTACGCCGAGGTGCTGACGGGTGCTCGTCTCGGGCACCACAACGAGGACGATGTCAGAGGGTTCTTTGCTGGACTGCTTTCCGGGGTATTGCCCGTTGACGCTGCTATCGCCGATAAGGCGGCCGACCTCAGGTCACGCTTCAAATCACTGCGAATGCCGGATGCCTTGATCCTTGCCACCGCGGAGACGGACCCCGACATCGATCTGATCGTCACTGGGGATCAGCAGTTGGTGAAAGTCTCCGGACTCAGCATCAAGGTTCGTCTGTTGCGTTGACAGATCGTTGCAACGAACCAACTGATGGCGCTCCTGCGACGAGCTCGATCATCGCAATCGGCCGCCGCGATCGGATGATCGCCTACGCCAAGGACGCTCGCCGTGTCAAGGAATAGAACGCACGGCCCGGCTGGTCTGCGACCTTTGACCTCATGATGGAAGCAGGGTCGATCGAGGGGCGGGCGCTTGCGGCGGCGCGCTCGGTCGCGGACGAGCATGGCGTCCCGTGCGAGCAGGCGGAGGTTGTTCATTCGGGGAGCAACGTGCTCGTCCATCTGCGGCCGTCGCCGGTCGTGGCACGGGTGATGATCGGGACGGTGGCTCTGCATGACGATCCCGAGCTGTGGCTGGCCCGCGAGGTCTCGGTGCTGAGCTTCCTGGCGCCCTCCGGTCTGGCGGTCGTTCCAAGCCCGTCGATCGCCCCGGGCCCTTACCAGGCGGGCGGTTTGTGGATGACCTGCTGGGCCCGGGTGGAGCACCGGGGTCGGACCGAGCTCGGCGCCGCCGAGCCGCTTGGCCGTGCCCTGCGCGATCTGCACGACGCGCTGTCGGGGTTCGCGGGCGACCTCGGCGGGCTCGTCGACCTCCAGCTGGACATCGAGCGCCTGCGCCGGCAGCTGCGGCCCACGCCTGCGCTGAGCGCTCGGCGAATCGACTCCCTGGGGGAGAGGCTGCTCGCGCTCGGCGAGACGACGTTCGGGGCGTCGTTGCCGACCCAGGCACTGCACGGCGACGCGTCGCTGAGCAACCTGCTGCGCACCCCTGGAGGCCTGCTCTGGAACGACTTCGAGGACACCTTTCGGGGGCCGGTGCACTGGGACCTGGCGGGCTACGCGATCAGCCTCGAAGCTCGCGGGGCGGACTCGGCCTTCGTCCAGCGGGCGCTCGACGCCTATGGCGGGGTCGACAAGCGGGAGCTCGCACCGTTCACGGCGGCGCACGAGCTCTATGACGAGATCTGGCGGCTGTACGACGCCCAGCGCCGCTCCTGAGCGACCTCGAAGGGCGATCAGCGCAGCGCGAAGCGCATCAGGACCGTGGTGCCGGCGCCTTCCTGGACGATCTTCAGGTCGTCGCAGAGGCGGGCGATGATGGTGAGACCGAGGCCGAGGCCGTCCGCGGAGCCTTTGCCGAAGCGCTCGCCCTCGTCGGTGATGCTGAACTCGAGCCAACCGTCGCTGACCTGCGCCGAGAGGCCGACGCTGCCCCGGCTTCCCACCTCGTCGCCGTACTTGACGGCGTTCGTCGCCGCCTCGGAGACGGCCAGGTTGACGTCCGCGACCAGGTCCTCGTCCGCGCCCTGGTCGGCGGCGAAGGCGGCCGCCCTATGCCGCAGCTCGGTCACGGAGGCCGGCTCGGACGGGCAGCGGAGCTTGATCTGCGGGCGCGGCGGCGGCTTCATCGGTCTGGGTGGATCGGCTGTCCAGTGAGGATCTTTACGCGAGCACGCCCCGATCCGTCGTCCGCCCACTGCCCGTCGTGGGAGATTGCGGATGACTTTCGCCTGCGAACCCCTTAGGTTCTTCAGTGCACGCGCGCTTGCGCGCGGCGGGGGATGCCGAAAAAGCAATGCAAAGGGAAAGGAGCCCCAATGGAGGCGAGTTCACCACCTGGCAAGCAAACCGAGTCACGAGGCGACGGGCGTTACGCGGAGGAACGGCAACCCACCGGCTGGACGGTCTTCGCCGGCACGCTGCTGCTGATCGTCGGATCCCTCGACGCGCTCTACGGCCTGGCAGCGATCCTCAACGACGAAATCGTCATCGTCGGCGGACAGGGCGTGATCATCGCCGACGTCACGACCTGGGGATGGATCCACTTCATCCTCGGCTCGATCATCGCCGCCACCGGCCTCGGGCTCTTCGCCGGCGCCAACGCCGCCCGCATCGCCGCGGTCTTCTTCGTCTCGGTGAACGCGGTGGCGCAGATCGTCTGGTTCCCCGCCGCGCCGCTCTGGGCGTTCCTGATGATCATCCTCGACGTGACGATCATCTACCAGCTGACCGCGCGCTGGGAGGAATAGCCGGCTGCGGGTGAAACCTCATCGCCGTGGGCGATCTCGCGAGCTTCCTTGCGTTGTCGCTCACGGCGATGTTGAACCCGACGCTGCTGGCGGCGGCGACGGTGATGATGCTGCTGCCGGAGACGAAGCGGTTGATGCTGGGGTACCTGCTGGGCAGTTACCTGACCAGCATCTCGGTCGGGCTGCTGATCGTCTTCTCCTTCCACGGCAGCGACAGCGTCGAAACGGCCAGGACCACGCTGACGCCGGCCGAGGACCTGGTCTTCGGCGCGATCGCGCTGGCCGTCGGCCTGGCGCTGCGCAGCGATCGCGGCGAGGAGCGGCGGCAGCGGAAGAGGGAGGCCGAAAAGCAGTCCTGGCCGGAGCGGATGCTCGGCCGTGGCTCGCCCAAGGTCGCGTTCGCGATCGGTGCCCTGCTCAGCTTCCCGGGTGCCTCCTACCTGGTCGCGCTCAACCGGCTGGTCCACCTCGATCCCGGCGTCGGCGCCAGCATCTTCCTCGTCGTCCTCTTCTGCGGGGTCCAGGCCCTGTTCCTGGAGCTGCCGCTGGTCGGCTACGCGCTCTCGCCGGAGCGGACCGAAAGCGCGGTGGAGAGGTTTCGGCGCTGGTTGAGCGAGCGGGGCCGGGTCGCGGGGGCGAGGGTCGCGCTCGCGATCGGCGTCCTGCTGCTGCTGCGCGGCACGCTCGAGCTCGTCCTCTGACGAGCGGCGTCAGCTGGCCCCCGGGCTCGGCATCTTGAAGCAGGCCTGCAGGCTGGTGACGTTGACGCCTTCCTCGTCGGACTCGACGAGGCGGGCGGTGCTGCGGCTCTCGATCGCCATCACCTCCAGGCGCGTCCGTTCGTGCAGTTCGAGCGCTTCCTGCAGCCCCTCGGCGTCGAGCACGAGCGGGGTGCGGGTTTGGTGGAAGTCCTTGTCGCCGCCGATCAATCCGGCCCGGGCCGAGGCGACGAAGTCGTCGAGCATCTTCTGCTGGGTTTCGCAGATGATGTCCTCAGCCATCACCGGATCGAGCTCTTCCCAGTCCTCGGTGTCGATCAGGTGGCGCTCGGTCGCCCGGTAGAAATGCTCGAGGGCACCGCGGACCGGTCGCGTGCTGACCAACTCCGCGCATTCGAAAGCGACCAGCTGTTTGGCGTGGTAGCTGACGTTGGAGAGCTCTTCGTCGAGCTCCCTCGCCATTTCGGCTGGGCTGGCGGTGCGGTCGGCAAGGATCCGCAGGATCGACGCCCGCAACGGATGGCTCATCGCCTTGATCCGGTTTTCGGTGGCCTTACGGCGCTCAGCTTTGGTTGACATCTCTCGCTCTCTTATCGGGGGCCTGATTACTGCTGAGGGATTGATCGTATTTCACCGTTTGGACAATTTGTGCAGGCTCGGACGTCTTTACTCCAGCCGATTTCAGTGGTCGTTCGCCGGGGCGCGCTAGATGGTTGCCGGGTGCGTGCCTAGAGGCCCGGGGGGTGCCGGACCACGAAGCCGGCGGAGGAGGTGGTGGCGAGGTGCCAGCGCGGGCCGGTTCCCTGCTCGTCGCCGACGGTGTCCCAACGCAGGCCGGCGATCTCGGCGAAGGTGTGGCCGGCGTTGGCGTAGACCGTGATCCACCGGCCGGGACCGGGGGCGCCCCAGTGCTCCAGCTCGCTGGAGGTGAGGGGGCGGGGGATGAGGCCGCCGCCGAAGAGGGCGAAGCTGACCGAGCCGGAGCAGTCGTAGCCGTGGGAGTAGAAGGAGCCGTGGCCGCCGCCCCATATGTAGGGACGGCCGATGATCGTGTTGGCGGCGTTGATCGCGCCCTTGACCGCTTCCGGGGCTTCGGGCGGGGCGAGGGCGACGCCGGTGAGGAGGAGCGCGGTCGAACCCGGGTCGCCGGGGCGCCGGTGGGCGAAGATCTCTTCGCGGCTGAGGTTGGAGGCGTGGGGCACGGTGGTGCCGTTGCTGCCGGCCGAGGCGGGGGGCAGCTTCGAGGGGTCGGCGGCGATTTCCTCGGCGGTGGGCACGGGTGCCGCCGCTTCCCGCGGGTCGGGTTCCGGCCGCGAGGCGTTCGCGGCGAGCTGGTGGCGGACGCTAACCAGCGCCAGGCTGTCGCTGACCGCCTCGAGCTTCTGTTCGCTGCCGCTGACCCCGATGCCGACGTGGCCGAAGGCGATCAGGACGGTCGCCAGTGCTGCCGTCGCTCCCATCGTCACTGAAAGACTACGCAGGCGTGAAATTCCTCCTGGTCCCCTTTGCGGTCCTCGCCTTTCTGCTCTTCCTGCTCGTCCTCGGAGCGATCGGCTTCGCGGTGGCGTTCGCGGTGCTCGCGGTGCTCGGCCGCGCCTGGCGCCTGGTCTTCCGCCGCGGGCACTGAACGGCGTCTCCGGGCGTTTGTCCTCCTTTGCATCGGGAACTTTTCCTATGGGAAGAGGAATCGGAATCGACACCAGTCGAGGAGAGGTGCAGGAGATGGCCCAGCAGACCAAGCGCAAGAGCGATCGCAAACGATCGAAATCAAATGGCAGCGGGCGTAACAAAAGCCCGACCCCAAAGAAGCGGAACCAGGGCTCTGACAAGACGCGGCCGGAGCAGATGTACGAGGACTACACCGTCATCGACCCGGGCGAAATCAGCGACACCGACGAGCCCGACGTCGTCGTCGACATTCCCGTCGTCAAGGTCGACGAGATCCACTTCGAGCTCGACGACCTCGAGGCGCGGATCTCGCTGCACGCCGAGGTGCTCGATTTGGTCAAGCTGAGCGTCGGGGTCCATGCCGAGCTCGGCAAGGTCGAACTCAACATCAAAGGCGTCGAAGCGCAGGCGCTGCTGCGGGCGCGGCTCGACCACGTGACGGCGATCATCGACCGGGTCCTGACCACGCTCGACCGCAACCCCGACGTGCTGAAAGGCATCGCGCACACCCTGGAACCGGTTGGCAAGGGCGCTGGCAAAGCGGTGGGCGAAGTCGGCGAAGGGGCGAACAAAGCCGTCGGGCAGATCGGCGAAGGCGCTGGCAGTGCGGTCGAAGACGTCGGCGAGGGTGCCGAGGGCGCGGTCAAGGACGTTGGCAAAGGCGCCGGTGGAGCAGTCGAAGACGTCGGCGGCGGAGCGGGCAAAGCCGTCGGCGAGGTCGGCGAAGGCGCCGGCCAGGCGGTTGGTGGGCTCGGCCAGGGTGCCGGCGCGCTGGGCGCATTGGCTGGTGGCGGCGCTGGTGGCGGTGGCGGCAATGGCGGCGAAGGGAACGGTGGCGGCAACGGCGTCTCCGGCGGCCAGATCGTCAAACAGATCGCCAAAATCGTCGCCAAGGAAATCGGCGCCGCGGCCAGCGACGAGGCGAAAGACCTCGGCCTCGCCGCCACGCACAAAGCGATGGAGCTGGGCGAGCGGCGCCGTCAGAAGCGGGCGCAGAAGCACAACGCGACCGAGGCGGCGCTGCGGAGGGCCGAGGAGGCGGGTGTCGACGTCGACGAGGTCGAGGGCACCGGAGCCGAAGGCCGCGTCACCGTCCACGACGTCGAGAAGGCGGCGGCCAAGTGAAGGGGCGCCCCGACCTCGACTTCTTCGCCTCGGTCAAGGCGAAGGAGATGACGTTCGGCAAGCTCTCCGATGGGCGGAAGGCCACCTACTACGGCGAACCCGATCACGAAACCAGCGCCAAGGTCGAGCGGGAGAACATTCCCGAGGAGCCGGAGGAGGGCGTCACCTACCGCGACGTCAAGCTCGACTGGTCGGTGGCGCAGCGGATCGTCCACCCGACCGACGAGGAAGAGCCGGCGGACGACGAAGAGGTGTGAGGCCTGCGACCGCGCGTCTCGTGCACGCGGTCGCAGCCGATGTCCTCAGGGCCGGCGGGCCAGCCGGCGCTAGCGCCTTGCGGTCAATCCCTGTAGAACGACCTCTATCGGCGAGCGGTGCTTCTTGCCGTTTCCCGACTCTCGAGCGCGCCGGAGCTCGTTGGTGAGCTCGCCCATCTGCGCGCTGAAGGTCCCCACCTCTTTGGCTGCCTTCGCCACGTCGCCCGACTTGATCTTGACCTTCGGGCGGCGGGCCAGCGCCTTGGCGACGCCGCTCTTGCGGGCCTGCTTGGTCGCCGCCAGGGCCATCCCGCCCGCCGCCCCGGCGAGCGCTGCTCCACCCGCGACCAGCGGCAGTTTGGCTTTGCTCGCGGCGCTTTTCGGCCGTGCTCCATTCGAGCTGCTTTTCGACGCAGCCACTTTCGGTTTCGGGCTTTTCGCTTTCGACGTTTTCGGTTTGGCCGATTTGGATTTCGCCGAAGTCGGTTTCGATTTGGGTTTGGCTTTGGATTTGGTCTGGGCCATGTCCTCTCTCCTCGCGGGGGTCCCTTTGCCTCAGATACCCAATCCAATGCGGGTAAATCAGCAGGAACGGACGCCGGCGACGCTTTTCACCGCCTCGAAGGCGCTGCCGGGGATCCGCTTCAGCTGGTTCAGGCTCTCGTCGTCCCAGCGGCGGTCGCTGCTGCCCGAGAAGAACCAGTTGGAGCCGTTGTCGGCGACGATCAGGCCGAAGCGCTTCATCGCTTCGGCGATCGTCCTGGCCGGGCCGCTGAAGCTGCCGAGCCCGTAGCTCGCCTTCAGCCGCAGCCGCAGGCCCATCGGCGGCGCGCTCGGGTTGGAGGTGTCGCCGGCGCAATGGGAGGCGGGGTGGACCCAGGCGTCGCGGGTGCTGTCGAAGGTGACGCGGATCGCGTGGTCGAGGTGACCCGTGGCGACCTCGTCGTAGCGGACGAGGCCGGGGAAGACCGGCAGCCCGGCGGCGTCGGCCGAGGTCCAGCCGTCCGGGCGGCGGGCGGCGGAGCGCAGGTCCCATTCGGTCCCCGAGTCGGCGTTCCAGTGCGGGCGCGGCTGAGAGCCTGCCCTTCGGCCTCCCTGCGTCCTACCCCCGCTCGGTCCGGCACTCGCCAGCCGCACACGCGGGTTGTAGGGCGGGCTCTTGGACACGTAGAAGGCGCGGTAGAGCTCGTACAGCTTGCATGCCGAGCGGTCGACGACAAGCACGTGGCGGTCGCCGTCGCTGCGGCTGCCGCCCTCGACCGGCGCCTTCGCCGGGATCGGGAACGGCCCCGGGTCGCTCTCGTCGCCGTAGGCGGTGTAGTGGACGGACAGCTGCCGCTGCCCGATGCCGACGACCGAGTAGGGGAAGCCGTAGGCCCGTGGCGAGCCGAAGTCGGGGTGCAGGCGGTCGCCGCCGTGGGAGTCGATGTAGGCGATGTAGGCGGCCGAGCGGGGATCGCGCGGCGCCTTCGAGACGTCCTGGTTCCAGGCGGCCTCGGTCGGGAGAGAGGGAGCGCGTGGCGAGAGCGACGCGGGCGGCCGCGGGAAGACCGAGCAGGGGGAGAGGGCGGGGTAAGGACCGACGGCGCCGGTGGAGGAGGTGATAGCGCAGGCGAGGATCATCAGCGCAAGCGCCAGAGCGACTCCAGTCCACGCCCTCCTGACTTTGGTCCCCTCTGGGGGCCCAAACTTCGGAGTCGTCATCGCGGCAGGCCCTCGCGCACCGTCAGCTTGCCGATCTCCAGCTCCTCGACCTCGAGCCGCTTGATCGCGAGCTTTCCGATGGCCGCCTTGCCGATCGCCAGGCGCCCGACGCTGAGCCGGCCGATCGCGAAGCCCCCGACCGCCGCGGCTCCCACGGCAAGCGCGCCGACCGCCAGGGCACCGCGGGCTTGGGCTGGAACCACCTTCGCCATCACGGCACCGTAGCGCGGGGAGCTGCCGGAGTCGGCTGTCTTTGGGACGAAGAGCCAGCACCGAACCCGGACGCCGCTCCGCTTTCGCGGTTGGTCTTCTCACCCAAGCGGGAACCGAGCCAGGCTCGGTAGAAAGCCGCTGAGATCCGGGTCGGTGCCGCGCCGTCTGGGTACCCTGAACCAAGCAACCGAAACGAGAGGGCCGATGGACACGGTCGCCTCGATGGGCCGGGAGGCTGCTCCGCGGGTCTAGAGGCTTGATGCGGGTTCGGCGCCCGTCAGGGTGCCGTCGGCCAGGCGCACGCGCTCATGAAAACGGTTGTACTACGCCCGTCTTGACGGACTCGTCGGCTCGGCGGTGCCGTAGATCGCCCGCAACCAGATGTCGACGAGGACGTCGATGACGCGGTCCTCCTCCAGGGAAGGGGACTCGTCGGCGAAGGACGCGTACTGGACGCGCTCGTTCATCTGCACGAGGGCGATCGCGAGGTCGCGGGCGGGCTGGCCGGGAGGGGCGGCGCCGCGGGCGCGCTCGGCTTCGATCACCGCCGTGGTGTCGGCGACCCAGCCCTCCATCACCTGCGACCAGACCTCGCGCGCCTCGGGGTTGGTCATCCGCAGTTCGGCGGCGGCGAGGGAGACGGCACGGCGGGAGCGGAAGGCGCCGTAGAGGTCCTCGAGGGCCTGGCGCAGCCCGGCCCGGGGCTCGCCTTCGGCCAGCATCCTCAGCGCCTCTTCGCGGCTGTCGGCGGTGGCGACCACGAGGCGGTCGATGATCGTCAGCACCACCGCGTCCTTGGCAGGGAAGTAGAAGTAGAAGGTGGGGCGGGAGATGCCGGCGCCCTTGGCGAGGTCGTCGACCGAGATCTCGCTCAGCGGCCGCTCCTCGAGCAGCCGCTCGGCCGTCTCCAGGATCGCCCGCTCGCGGTCGTCGCCGCTGGCGCGGGTGGCGCGGCGACCACGCCCGTTGGGGGCTGGTTTGGGTTTGGAGATCGCGGGCATGTACCAGTCATGCTACATAGCGTCGAGAATTTCGACAAGTCGTTGACACTCTCGACGCTGTGTTGATAAGGTCTCGGCCATGAGCGATTCCCCCTCCCGCGAGCACTTCGACGTCCTGATCGTCGGCGCCGGCCTCTCCGGCATCGGCGCCGGCGCCCACCTGCAGCGCAACTGCCCCGGCAAGAGCTACGCGATCCTCGAGTCGCGCGAGGCGATCGGCGGCACCTGGGACCTCTTCCGCTATCCCGGCATCCGCTCCGACTCCGACATGTACACGCTCGGCTACTCCTTCAAGCCCTGGACCGACCAGGACTCGATCGCGGCCGGCGAGAAGATTCGCAACTACATAAAAGAGACCGCCCGCGAATACCGGGTCGAGAACCACATCCGCTTCGGCCACGAGGTCGTCTCCGCCGAGTGGTCGAGCACCGACGCCCTGTGGACCGTCCGCGCCGAGCACGGAGGCGAGACGGTCGAGCTGACCTGCGACTTCTTCTACGGCTGCACCGGCTACTACCGCTACGACGAGGGCTTCACGCCGGAGTTTCCCGGCAGCGAGCGCTTCCAGGGCGAGATCGTCCACCCGCAGCACTGGCCCGAGGACCTCGACTACAAGGGCAAGCGCGTGGTCGTGATCGGCAGCGGCGCCACCGCGGTGACGCTGATCCCGGCGATGGCGCCCGAGACCGAGCAGATCACGATGCTGCAGCGCTCGCCCGGCTACGTCGTCACCCTGCCCGCCCAGGACCCGATCGCCAAGGCGCTGCGCCGGGTGCTGCCCGACAAGGCCCGCTACGCGGTCGTCCGCTGGAAGAACGTTCTAACCCAGATGGCCTTCTACCAGCTCTCGCGCCGGGCGCCGCGCTTCACCCGCAGGCTGATCCGGCGCGGGGTCGAGCGCCAGCTGCCGCAGGGCTACGACGTCGACCGCGACTTCGAACCGCGCTACAACCCCTGGGACGAGCGCGTCTGCCTCGTCCCCGGCGGCAACCTCTTCGAGGCGGTCCGCTCCGGCCGCGCCGAGGTGGTCACCGACACGATCGAGACCTTCACCGAGAAGGGGATCGAGCTGACCTCCGGACGCGAGCTCGAGGCCGACGTCATCGTCACCGCCACCGGGCTCAACCTGCTGGTTCTGGGCGGGATCGAGATCAAGGTCGACGGCGAGAAGAAGCGCTTCTCCGACCTCGTCGGCTACAAGGGCGCGATGTTCGGCGGCATCCCCAACCTGGCGATCGCCCTCGGCTACACCAACGCCTCCTTCACCCTCAAGTGCGACCTCGTCTCCCAGTACATGTGCCGCCTGCTCAACCACATGGACGCGCACGGCTACCGCGTCGCCACCCCGCGCGAGCCCGGCCCCTCGCAACCGCGGGAACCGTTCATCGACCTCAAATCCGGCTACGTCCTGCGCTCGCTCGACCAGCTGCCGAAGCAGGGCAGGTCGCGCCCCTGGCGGCTGCACCAGAACTACGCGCGGGACATCCGCCTCTTCAAGCACGGCCCGATCGACGACGAGATCGACTTCTCGCGCGGGCCGGCCGCTGCCGCCGAGCGCGACCGCACCGGCGAGTTCGCCGCGGTCGTTTGACCGACATCTGATTGACGGTGCCCACCGCCCTTGTGAGAGGGTTCGGGCCACCAGTCAAAGCCCCAATGAGCACCGCCGAGCTGAGTCTATCCGCATACGACACCGATCGGTGCAATATTCGTACGGAAAGCGCATAGTCGCGCTCAACTCGGCGGCCGCTCTTGGGCCGAGCGGCTGACCTCCAGAGGGGGAGATCCCATCCCAGCCTGGCCCGCTAGATTGAAGGAGCCGCGGTGGATGTAGCTCAGCTGGTAGAGCTCCTGGTTGTGGTCCAGGCGGTCGCCGGTTCGAATCCGGTCATCCACCCCTCAGTGGCCGGCGGCGAGTCGATTGGTCACTTCAGCACAGGATGGTGTGCCCAACTGACCGACGAAGGAACCTGAGCGCCGCGCTACCTCAGGCGAGCGCGCGGCGGAGCGGTTGGGCGAGGTTGCCTTTGCGCGCCACCGAGACGGCGCTGAGCCCGAGCCATTCACCGAGCAGCCGCAGCTCCGCGGCCAACTCCCCGGCGACGAGGGCGGGGTCGGCGTCCCGCTCGGCGAAGGCGCCGCGCACTCGCAGCACGCCGGCCGGGCGGTCGCTCTTGAGGTCGACCCGCCCGACCAGGCGATCGCCGAGCAGGAAGGGGAGGACGTAGTAGCCATAGACGCGTTTCGGCGCCGGCACGTAGATCTCGATCCGGTAGCGGAAGCCGAAGAGGCGCTCGGTTCGCTCGCGCGCCCAGACCAGGGAGTCGAACGGGGTCAGCAGCGCCCGCGCCCCGCCGACCCGGCGCAGGCCCACGGGCCGCTCGGTCGCGAGGTACGCGGGCTGCCGCCAGCCCTCGACCCCGACCGGGACCAGGGCGCCGTCCTCGGTCAGCTCGGCGACGCGGGCCTTCGACTCGGCGCGGGGGAGGCGGAAGTAGTCGCCGAGGTCGGCCTCGGTCGCCACCCCCAGCCGCTTCGCGGCGATCAGGAGGAGTTGCCGCTGCGCCTCCTCCTGCGAGGGCGTACGCGCCTCGAGGACGTGCCGCGGCAGCACCCGCTCGGGCAGGTCGTAGAGCCGCTCGAAGTTGACCCGCCGCGCCGCGCAGACCTGCCCGGAGAAGAACAGGTACTCGAGCGCGGTCTTCTCTTCGCTCCAGCTCCACATCTCTCCCGGCTCGCGCCGGCGCCCCCTCGCCGCCAGCTCCGAGGCCCGGACCGGCCCGCGCTCCCGCACCATGCCGAGGACGAACTCGAGCAGCTGCGGCTGCTCCGCCGCGACCCGCGCCACGCTCTTCCACGCCAGCGCGTCCACCCGGGCCATCCGCCAGCGCAGCAGCGGCAGCAGCTCGACCGGCAGCAGCGAGGCCTCGTGCCCCCAGTACTCGATCAGGTCTCGCCGGCGCGCTCGCACCGTCTTCTCCTTCCCGTCCTCGTGCCACGCCAGCCGGTCGAGGGCCGGTCGCGGATAAGGACCGAGCCGCGAGAAGACCGGCATGTAGTGGGAGCGGCAGAAGACGTTCACCGAGTCGAGCTGGAGCAGGCCGACGTCGTCGATCGCTCGCCGCAGGTGCCTGGCGTCGACCCGCCCGGTCGGCCGCGGGCGGCCGAACCCCTGAGCGGCAAGGGCAAGTCGCCGCGCCTGCTCGGCGCTGAGGTCGAACTCGGGGTTGGGCGCCATCGGGGGCGATTCTCCCGATACGGCGCCTGTCGCGCGCGCTGTCACGGAGCGAGGAGGGGGAGGGTCAGGAACCCGAGCGGCCGCGTCCGTCGCCGTTGGCCACCCGGCAGGCCTCCTCGGCGCCGAGGAAGGGGCAGAGCGTGATGTAGGCGAGCAGGGGGGCCAGGGCGGGGAGCGAGGCGGGGCCCGAGGCGCGGAGGCGTTTGTAGATCAACGTGAAGACGGCGCCGGCGATCGCCTCGGCGGCGAGGGCGGGCGCGCCCGGCTGGTGCTCGAAGCCTTCGCCGATCAGCTCTTCCAGCGGGCGCAGCGTCTCGTGGCGGCGTTCCATCGCGGCCGAGCCGGCGGCGTGGATCTCGACCGCGATCAGCCGCGCCATCGCCGGCCGCGAGGCGAGGAAGTTGCAGAGCGCTCCGTAGCCGGCGCGGACGCCCGTCGCCCAGTCGGGGGCGCGGCGAAACGCCGGCATGATCGCCGCCACGATCTGCGAGCAGGCGCTGTCGATCGCCGCCAGCATCGCGTCGTCCTTGCCGGCGAAGTTGGCGTAGAAGGTGGTCGCCGACATCTGCGCCCGCTTCAGCACCGCCTCGACGGTCGTGTCGACGTACCCCTCCTCGGCGACGACGACGGCGAAGGCGCGCAGCGCCCGCTCGGCGTGATCGTGGGCGTCGATAGTTTCCGGCCCGAACCGCGGGGTGCGCCCCGTCAGCCGCAGCGGCTCGGGCGGCGGCCGGTAGGAGAGGAGCAGGTCCCAGAGCCCCTCCAGGAGCCCGGGCAGCTCGGCCTCTTCCCCGCGGCGCAGCCGGGTCCGCGCGATTTCCTGCTGGGCGCCGACGTGGGCGGTGACCATCTCCGCCGGCATCCCCGCCCGCTCCGGCGACTGCTCGAGCATCTGTCCTGCCAGCCATTCGAAGCCCGCGGCGGCGTTCTCGATCAGCTGGACGGCCTCTGGACCGGCCGGATAGGCCTCGAGGAACGCGAGCCGGGCCGCGGCCGGCTGCAGGGCGATCATCCGGGCGAAGGCGTCGAAGCCGTGACGGGCCTGCTGCTCCCAGTCGCCGTCGGCGCCGTCGGGACCGGCCGGCAGGCGGACGCCGGCCGGCGCCGTGTTCTCGAGCCGCACCCCGGTGCTCTGGATCGCGAACGCGGCGGCCGCCTCGATGATCGCTTCCAACGTCGCCAGGAAGCAGGCCTTCTTGTCGGGGAAGAGGTCGTAGAAGGTGCGGCTCGAGACCCCGGAGATCTCGACCAGGTCGTTGACC
This sequence comes from Solirubrobacterales bacterium, assembly GCA_044868125.1. GTDB lineage: Bacteria > Actinomycetota > Thermoleophilia > Solirubrobacterales > 70-9 > VAYN01. Next base: position 13,204 of record JBIOWB010000098.1, on the reverse strand, counting down.
GTGGTCGAGATGTAGCCACGCTCCGAGACGCTCGCCACCATCGCCCCGTAGAACCGCTGGCGCTGGTTCGCGACCACCTCCTCGCGCGGCACTCCGGGCCCCGGCCGCAGCCGTCTCTCGCGCAGAGCATCCGAATCGCCCCATGGGGTCGCGACCATCGTCGCGCGGACCCTAGTCACGATTTTGTGCAGTGGAGGTGAGCCTGATTTCAGATAGGTCACTATGTTTGATCGACGACCTGGAGCGAAGGGAAAACCGCATTCCCATAGGGAATACCAGGGTACTGCGCCCATCGTATTCACTGCAAGGGCGAAGCTCCCGGGCCCTTGCGATAAGCCCACCTGTGTCGCTCAGGCGCGCCCGTACCCGTCGCCGTTGGCGATCCGGCAGGCCTCGTCGGGGCCGACGAAGGGGGAGAGGGTGATGTATGCGCAGATCGGGGCGAGGGAGGGAAGCGCCCCGGCCCCCCCTTCGTGCAGGCGGCGATAGGCGAGCGTGTAGACGCCCCCGACGATTCCCTCGGCGGTGATCCGCGGCGTCTCCGGCGCCAGCTCGTAGCCGGCGAGGATCAGGTCCTGCAGCGGCCGCAGCGCTTCGGTCCGTCGCTGCATCGCCTCGAGGCCGGCGGCGTAGACCGCGACCATCGCCAGGTTCGCCAGCGCCGGCCGCGAGGCGAGGTAGTTGAAAAGCCCCCCGAAGGCGGCGCGGATCCCGTGCGGCCAGTCGGGGGCGCGGCGGAAGGCGGGCATGGCCGCGGCCACGATCTGCGAGCAGGCGCTGTCGATCGCCGCCAGCATCGCGTCGTCCTTGCCGGCGAAGTTGGCGTAGAAGGTGGTCGCCGACATCTGCGCCCGCTTCAGCACCGCCTCGACGGTCGCGCTCGCGTACCCCTCCTCCGCCACGACCTCCGCCAGCGCCCGCAGCACCCGCTCGGCGTGGTCGTGGGGCTTCGGCATCTCCGGCCGCGCCTTCGGCGGCCGCCCCGTCAGCCGCAGCGGCTCGGGCGGCGGCCGGTATGAGAGGAGCAGGTCCCAGAGCTCGTCGGTCAGGCCCGGCAGCTCCCGCTCGCGGCCTTCGCGCAGGCGGTTGCGGGCGATCTCCCGCTGGGCTCCCATCAGCGCCATCACCATCTCGGCTGGCATCCCGGCCCGCTCCGGCGAGCGCTCGAGCACCTGTCGGGTAAGCCATTCGAACCCCGCCATCGCCTGTTCCAGCGGCACCAGCGCCTCCGGGCCGGCGGTGTAGGCCTCGACCAGCGCCAGCCTGGCGGCGGCCGGCTGGGCGACGATCATCTCCGCGAAGGCTCTCAGCCCCCGGGCCGCGCGCTCCTCCCAGCTGCCGTCCGCGCCGGCGTCCGCTGGGAGGGTCACGCCACCGGGGGCAGGGTCGTCGACGGCCTCGCCCGCCCGTCGGGCCGCGTAGGCGATCGCCGCCTGGATCAACGCTTCCAAGGTCGCCAGGAAGCACGCCTCCTTGTCGTCGAAGAGGTCGTAGAAGGTGCGGCTCGAGACCCCGGAGATCTCGACCAGGTCGTTGACCGTGGTCGCCCGGTAGCCGCGCGCCGAGACGCTTGCAACCATCGCCCCGAAGAGCCGCTCGCGCTGGTTGGCGAGGACCTCGGCGCGCGGTTTTCCGGGGCCGGGCGACAGCCGCCGTTCCCGCAGCGCTTCCGACTCTCCCCAGGGGGTCAGGACCATCGTCGTGCGGACCTTCGACCCATCGATAGGCGACAGTTTAGAACCCTTGAGCGGGTACGACGCCTTTTTTGTCCGTCTTGGCGTAATCGGCTGTTTTCCTTGGTCTGATGCGACAAAACTACGCCCAGACCCTGCCCGGCCTGAGCATATTCGATCATGGGCCTTGACATGGATAAGTAGACCCGTATATCTTTCGTGACGTTCCGCAGCGCACCCGGCCTCCTCGAGGGACACGAGGTCGCCGGCTCCGGAACACGGGACATAGGGACAAACCAGCTTCGAAAGGGAAACGCCCTCACGGGGATCGCAGCGGCGATCGGCAGGGGCCACGACCACGGAGGAGAGGATTGTGAGGAACGAGAGTCACCGTCACACCGCGATCGGTACCCCCAGTGGCCTGCTTTCCGCCCGCGGCCGCTCCACCCAACTTCGCATCGTCCGCCGGGGAGCCCCGGCCTCATCGAGCCGGCCAGGCCGGCTCCCTAGCCACCCAACCGCGCCGGTCGGGAAAGCCGGCGTCAAGGAGGAGAACCGATGAAACGACTACGCCACCCGATTCGCGCGATCCGCGAACCGTTCGGCACCGCCGGACTGATCGTCGCCTGCATCGCCCTGATCGCCGCCCTCGGCGGCTCGGCCTTCGCCGCCGCCAAGCTCACCGGCAAGCAGAAGAAGGAAGTCGCAAAGATCGCCAAGAAGTTCGCCGGCAAACCGGGCGCGCCGGGTGCGACGGGTCCGCAGGGACCCGCGGGATCCAACGGCAAGGACGGCGCTCAAGGTCAGCGGGGCGAAACGGGCGCCACCGGCGCTGCCGGCCCCGCCGGTTCCCAGGGCCCGGCCGGCGCCGCCGGCAAGAGCCCCGAGATCGTCCTCTCCGGCGCCGGCCTCTGCGGCGGCAACGGCGGAGTCGTCTACGAAGTCGAAGGCTCCGGAGACGAAGCTGAAATCTGCAACGGCAAAGACGGCAAAGACGGCGAACCGTGGACCGCTGGCGGCGTCCTGCCGCCAGGAGCCACCGAGACGGGTTACTGGTCCTTCTCGGCCCCCCCGGCGAAGGTCAAAGTCGACGTGGAAGGGGCCACGCAGGAAATCACGATGCTTGGCCCCCGCGGAATCATCGTGCCGATCTCCTTCCCGATCAAACTCCCGTTCGAACTCAAAGCAGCCCACGTCCATTACGGAGGAGCACTGTCGGGTGAAGAAGGCGAACCCTTCTCGGCAACCGGAGTCTGTCCTGGCGAAAGCGCCTTCAAACCCGAAGCTGAGCCGGGGGAGCTCTGCGTGTATCAAGGCAGCGTTCCTTTATCGACCTTCGAGGGGATACACAAAACTGGCGCTGGTGTCGGGGCGACCGCGGTCGGAGCAATCATCCAATTCACCCCGAACCTCACCGAAAAACCCAACGAAGGGATCGGCAGCTACGCCGTCACTGGCTGCGAAGAAGAACCGGGCACGGGCGAATGCAAACCATGACCCGTTACCTACAAGCCGCGGGTAGGTACCGGATCTGATCCGAGTGGAACCGAGCTACGGGCGCTTCCGTGTCAGTGGCTCGGTTCCCGACGGCAGCCGAGACCCCCACACGCCAACCACGACCACGACCAAGCAACCGAGGAGGCAGAGCGACAAATGGCACGCCCCGCAGAACAATCTCACCGCCGCCGCCCGGCCAAGCTCACCCTCGCCACCCTGCTCGCCGTCTCTGCCCTCGCCCTCCTCGCCGCCGGCCCGGCCCTCGCCGCCCCCCCGATCGTCAAATCGGTCTCCTTCTCCCACGTCGGCGAGACCGGCGCCACCCTGGAGGCCACGGTCGACCCCAATGGCGCCAAAACCACCGTCTACCACTTCCAATACACCACCCTCGCCAAATTCGAAGAATCGGGCTTCGCCGGCGCAACCGAAACCGCCGACGGGCCGGCGATCGGCTTCGACGCAGAACCGACCGCCTTCTCAGCCCAGATCGCCGGCCTGCAGCCCGCCACCGCCTACCGCTTCCGCGTCCTCGCCGCAAACTCCAAAGGCGAAAAAACCGAAAGCCCGCCCGTCGGCTTCTCCACCCACGCCCCCGCCCTCGCAGGCCTGCCCGACGGCCGCGCCTACGAGCAGGCCTCGCCCCCCGACAAGGGCGGCAACGACGTGACCGGCTCCACCCCGTTCGTCAAAGCCTCCTCCTCGGGGAACGGGATCAGCTTCGGCGCCACCTCCAGCCTCCCCGGCGGCCTCGGCACCCAGCAGCTGCCCACCTACCTCGCCACCCGTACGGGCGAAGGCGCGGGGGCGAGCTGGGCGACCCAGGGCCTCCTGCCCCCGGCCGATAGCGGCCAGAACGGGAACATCCTCGGCTGGACCCCCGACTTCTCCCGGGTCTACCAGCTGGCGGTCCGCTTCGGCGTCGAGGTGACCGCGGCCATCCTCGAAAGCCGGCCCGGGAGCGCGACGCCGACCCAGGTCACCCCCTTCGTCGAGGGTGCCGCCTACGCCTTCGCCGGCGCCTCGGCCGACGGCTCGGTGGCGGTCTTCGAATCCGGCTCCGCCCAGCTCGGCACCACCCCCGTCGGGGTCGAAGGGCGCTCCAACGTCTACGCCTGGGACGCGGACGGCAAAACGCTCAGCCTGGTCAGCCGGATGAACACCAGCGCAGAAGACGCCGAAAAGCTCTCTGTCGGCGCCTTCGCCGGCCCATATCACTGGGCCAACGCCAACACCGGCCTGGGTGGCGCCAGAAGTTTCTACTACACCCACGACACCAACGCCGTCGCCGCGGACGGCTCGGTCTTCTTCACCGCCGCCGGCACCGGCCACCTCTACCAGCGCCTCAACCCGACCGAGCCCCAGAGCGCCCTCGACCTCGCCGGCGATTGCACCGAAGCGGCCAGGGCCTGCACGATCGACGTCTCGGCCTCCCGCCGCGCCACCCCCGACGCCGGCGGCCCCCAGCCCGCCGCCTTCCATTTCGCCTCCGCCGACGGCGACACCGCGCTCTTCACCAGCTCCGAGAAGCTCACCGACGACGCCACCACCGGCCCCGAAGTGCCGCCGCCGGCGATCGGCCGCCTCACCCTGAACGGCTCCGAAGAACCCGAAGACGAGCTCGACTCCTACTTCCCCGGCGCCCACGGGGTGGGCGTCGCCGTGGCGGGCGAGCACATCTACTGGGTCGAACCCCTCGAGGGCACGATCGCCCGCGCCACGCTGACCCCCTCGGGGCCCCCGATCGAAGTCGACGAGAGCTTCATCGACCTCGCCGCCGAGGAGACCTGCTTCGAAACCCGCCCCTTCCTCGAACCGGGGGTGGAGCAGTGCGGGCCCTCGATCCCCCGCTACCTCGCGGTGGGAGGCGAATACCTCTACTGGACCAACACCGGCCCGCTCGGCGGCGAAGGCAACGGCGGCGATCCCACCGAAGAAGCGGCAGAACACGCCGGCACGATCGGCCGCGCCAAGCTCGACGGCTCGGGCGACCTCGTCCCCGGCAGCGTCGAACCCGAGTTCATCACCGGCGCCTCGGACCCGCAGGGGATCGCGGTCGACTCCGAACACATCTACTGGGCGAACTCGTGGGAAAACAGGGTCACCACCGCGAGGGAGCAGTTCATCGCCCGCGCCGGGATCGAAGGCGACGAAGTCGAGCAGCGCTTCTTCAAATCTGGCCGAGCCTTCGGACTGGCGCTGAGCGCGACGCGCCTATACTGGGCGGGCGAATCTCTGAGCGAATTCAACGTCCTCGACAGCATCCTGCTCGACGGCAGCGGCGAGCAGAGCATCGTCGCGGGCCAGTTCCTCCAGACCAGGGGCGTGGCCTTGGCCGGCGACCACCTCTACTGGACCGATCAGGCCACGGGGACGATCGGGCGGGTGGAACTGCCGCTCGAAGAATCCTCTGCTGCGACCTTCAAATGCAGCGAGATCGCCCGTTGCGAGCCCGAATTCATCGAACCCGACGGCGCCGTGCTGGGCCTCGCCGCCGATGCCTCGGGCTCCCACCTCTACTGGACCGCCAACGGCGAGGTCCCGCCCCACCCCGGCAACGACCTCTACCGCTACCAGCGAGAGGGCAGCGGCGGCTGCGAAGAGGCGGGCGGGTGCCTCGAGGACCTGACCGTCGACGCCGCAGACGCAAACGGCGCCCAGGTGCTGGGGGTGGCGGATGCCTCGGCGGATGCCTCGCGCGCCTACTTCGTCGCCAACGGAGTGCTGAGCGAAGCCCCCAACGAGGCGGGGGAGGTGGCGGAACCTGGAACCTGTGACAGGCGGTTCGTTAACACGGTCGGGCGCTGCAACCTCTACCTCTGGGAAGGGGGGGAGATCAGCTTCATCGCCCGGCTGAACGCGTCCCCCGAACTTGGATTGGGCTCCGCGGGGGACTCGAAGAACTGGCTGCCGACCACCGACAACGGTGTGATCAACGGAGGGCCGCAGAAGACCGCCTTCGCCAGCGCCGACGGCGCGACGCTGCTCTTCCGCTCCCGGGAAAAGCTCACCCCCTACGAAAACGCGGGCCTCGCCGAGCTCTACCTCTACCGCCTCGGGGAGGGCATCGCCTGCGTCTCCTGCGATCCGACCGAGGCGCCGCCCGGCGGCGCGGCAACGCTCGGCCAGATCTCCTATCCCTTCCTGGTGCCGAACTCGCTCAGCATGGCGGCGCTCGCCTCGCGCAACCTCTCCGCCGAGGGGGGCAGGGCCTTCTTCGAGAGCCCCGATCCACTCGTCGCCACCGATACCAACGGCGAGGAAGGCTGCCCGGTGGTCGGCTCCCTGGATCAGAGCTATCCCAGCTGCCTCGACGTCTACGAGTGGGAGGCGCCGGGCACGGGTGGCTGCAACGAAGCGTCCCCTGGCTATAGCCCTCCAAACCAGGGCTGCCTCTACCTGATCTCGAGCGGAACCAACGATCGGGCTTCCCTCTTCCTCGATGCCTCCGCCTCGGGCGATGACGTCTTCTTCGCCACCCGCTCCCAGCTCGTCGGCCAGGACGCCGACCAGCTCTTCGACGTCTACGACGCCCGCGTTGGAGGCGGCATTGCCTCCCAGAGCCCCTCGCCGCGCGGGGAATGCGAAGGCGAAGCCTGCAGGCCCGGCGCCACGGCGCCGCCCGCCGGCGCCTCCCCGGCGACGCCGGGCTTCCAGGGCACCGGCAACGTCAAAGCAAAGGCGCCGCGGCCCTGCCCGAAGGGCAAGGTCCGCCGCCACGGCAGGTGCGTCAAGAAGCACAAGCGCCACCACCGAAAGCACCACCGACCACACCGCCACAACCGAGGAGGCCACCGATGAGAACCCGTGCCCTCGCCGCCCTGGCCGCTTCCCTCGGCCTCCTCGCCGCCGCCGTCGCCCCGGCCCCGGCTGCCGCGCCGCAGCCCGCCTGGATGCTCAGCATGAGCCCGCTGCCGGCCAACTTCGGCCCAGGCGCAAAGGCCGAATACCTGTTGGTCGCGACCAACGTCGGGGGCGCCCCAACCGACGGCAGCCAGGTGAGGGTTGAAGCCGTCCTGCCCAACGGTCTGAAACCGCTGCAGGCCTTCGCGTTGACGAGCGACAACAAACGCTTTGCCACGCAGCCGAGCTGCGAAGCGCCTATCGGGCAGAGCGTCAGCTGCGAGACCGCAGAAGCGCTGCACCCCGGCCACCATCTCCGCATCTCGGTCGCAGTCGAAGTGCTGGCGGCAGAGGGCGAAGAGCTCACCGCTCAGGCGAGCGTACAGGGCGGTGGCGCCGCCGCGGTCGCAAGCGCCGAATCACCGACTCCGATCATCGCGGAACCGGTCCCCTTTGACTTCCTGGGCCCCTTCGCCGCCCCCGTCGACGAACCCGACGGCTCCCCGGACACGCTTGCCGGCTCCCACCCCTACCAGCTCACCGTCGATCTCAACTTCCCCACTCAGAGGTTCGCGAGCGCCGGCAAAGGAGGGGAAACCGAACTCGTCAACGTCGAACATCCGCACGACTTGCGCGTCGACCTGCCCCGCGGCCTGATCGGCAATCCCGCCGCCACCCCGGTGCGCTGCACCGAGGCGCAGCTTGAGAGTTACGGGAACCCCGGCTGCCCCGACGCGAGCCAGATCGGCACGATCGGGGTGACGTCCAGCACCACGGGCGCGCTCGGCTCCACCGAAGTCGCCACCTCTCCTCTCTACAACATGGTGCCGCCGCCCGGCATGGCGGCCGAGCTCGCCTTCGACGCGGTCTCGGTCGGCCTCTTCGTCCACCTCGTCGCCGGCGTGCGCACCGAAAGCGACTATGGCGCCTACACCATGTCTGACGACCTGTTGGCGCTGGGCAACCATCCGTTTTTCGGGGTCAAGACCCAGATCTGGGGCGACCCCAGCGGGAAAGAGCACCGCTGGGCGCGCGGCGACTGCTTCCTCTTCACCTCCGGCGAATGCCCGCTCGAAGCGGGGCGCATCCCCTTCCTGACGACGCCCGCAGACTGCCCGGGGCAGCCGTCGCGCTTTGAAGCGAGCGTCGACAGCTGGGAGAAGATGGGGGTCCTCAAGACCGCTGAATATGGAAGCGCCGACCTCGAAGGCAACCCGGTCTCCGCCTCGGGCTGCAACGCCGAGCCCTTCGAACCGACGATCGAAGCCCGGCCGACCACGAACCAGGCCGACAGCCCGACGGGCCTCGAGGTCGACCTGCGCCAGCCCCAGCAGCCGCCCGTCGTCAAAGGCGAGGACCCGCTGCAGGGTAGCGCCTCGGCGCCGCTCAAGGACGCCCGCGTCACCCTGCCCGAGGGGCTCGTCACCAACCCGTCCCAGGCCGACGGCCTCGCCGCTTGCACGGAGGCGGAGATCGGCTACCTGAGCGAAAGCGGAGAACCGGGCATCCACTTCTCCGACGACCCGCAGAGCTGTCCGGACGGCTCGAAGCTCGGCACGATGGAGGTGAGCAGTCCGCTGCTCGCCGAATACACCGAAGAAGAGACCAAGCTCGTAACCGACCCCGAAACCGGCGCCCCGGTTCCGCGGCCGCTGAAGGGGTCGGTCTACCTCGCGAAGCCTTACGAGAACCCCTTCGGCACGCTGCTGGCGATCTACCTGGCGGTCGAAGACCCCCGCTCGGGCATCGTCGCCAAGCTCGCCGGCACGGTAGAACCCGAGCCGGTGACCGGTCAGCTGACCACGGTCTTCGAGGAAAACCCCGAGCTGCCGCTGTCGGACATCCACCTCTCGCTCTTCAAGGGCGCCCGCGCGCCGCTGATCACGCCGATCGCCTGCGGCACCCACACCACCACGACGACGCTCACCCCCTGGTCTGCCCCCGAAGGCGCCGACGCCCACCCCTCCGACTCCTTTCAGGTGAGCGGAGCGCCCGGGGGAGGGGCATGCCCGTCCTCCGAAGCCGCTGCCTCGAATGCCCCGAGCTTCGAAGCCGGCACGCTCGACCCCCAGGCCGGCGCCTTCTCGCCCTTCGTCCTCAAGCTGCACCGCGAAGACGGCAGCCAGAGGCTGACCGGCATCGACACCACCCTGCCCCCGGGCCTCTCCGGCAAGCTGGCGGGGATCGCCCAGTGCTCCGAGGCCCAGATCGCCCAGGCCAGGAGCCGCGAAGCGCCGAACCTGGGCCAGGCCGAGAAGGAGGCCCCCAGCTGCCCCTCCTCCAGCGAAGTCGGCATCGTCAAGGTCGCAGCCGGCGCCGGCCCGAGCCCCTTCTGGACCCAGGGCCACGCCTACCTCGCCGGCCCCTACAAGGGCGCCCCGCTCTCCTTGGCCGTGATCGTCCCCGCCGTGGCCGGACCGTTCGACCTCGGCGCCGTCGTCAGCCGCGTCGCCCTCCAGGTCGACCTGGAAACCGCCCAGATCCACGCGGTCAGCGACCCCTTCCCGACGATCCTGCAGGGCATCCCGCTCGATCTGCGCACCGTCGTCCTCGAAATGGGCCGCCCGAGCTTCACCCTGAACCCGACCAACTGCAGCCCGATGAGCGTCCTCGCCACGGCGACCTCCGCGCTCGGCAACGCCGCCTCGCTCTCCAGCCCCTTCCAGGTCGGCGGCTGCCGGAGCCTCGGTTTCAAGCCCCGTCTGCGGATCTCCCTCAAGGGAGGGACCAAGCGCTCCGGCCACCCCGCCCTGAAGGCCGTCTTGACCATGCCCAGAGGCGGCGCCAACGTCGCCCGCGCCCAGGTCGGGCTGCCGCACGCCCTGTTCATCGACCAGGGCAACCTCAACAAGGTCTGCACCCAGCCCGAGCTGCGCTCGCGCACCTGCCCGGCCTCCTCGGTCTACGGCCACGCCCGCGCGATCAGCCCGCTCCTCGACGCTCCCCTGGAAGGCCCCGTCTACCTCGGCGTCGGCTACGGACACAAGCTCCCCGACCTGGTCGCCGACTTGAACGGCCAGATCCGCATCCTCCTGCACGGCAAAGTCGACACCACCAGGCAGGCCGGCATCCGCAACACCTTCGAAGTCGTCCCCGACGCCCCGGTGAGCAGGTTCACCCTTTCGATGAAAGGCGGCAAGAAATACAGCCTGATCGAAAACTCCGAATCCCTCTGCGCCAAGCCGCAGAAGGCGAGCGTCCTCTTCGTCGGGCAGAACGGACGGGTCAAACACTTCACCTCCAAGATCGCCGTCAAGTGTCGGGGCCACAAGAAGCACAAGCGCCACAAGGGGCGCCGCTAGCCGGGCGGTGCCCCAGCGCCCTTCCCAGTCTCAGGCGGCGCTGTTGGCCGCGCTCCGCGAGCGTCGTGGCGGGCTGGAAGCGGCGATCCGGGCGCGCATAGAGGCCGACGACGCCCCCGTCGAGGCGGCCGACCCCGAGTACGCCTCGGGACTCCGCGCCGCCGTCCCCCTGGCGATCGACTACTGCCTGGAAGGGCTCGAAAGAGGGGGCGCGAGCCCGCCCCCGCTGCCAACGGGGCTGCTCTTCCAGGCCAGGGTGGCGGCGCGCAGCAAGATCCCTCTCGGGGTCGTCATGCGCCGCTACTTCGCCGGCTACGTTCTGCTCGGCGACTTCATGGCCGAGGAGGCAGAAGGGGTGGGCCTCAAGCGAACCTCTGACCTGAAGCGCCTCCTGCGCTCCCTCGCTGCGACCTTCGACCGCCTGATCATCGCGGTCAGCGAGGAGTACGGTCGCGAGGCCGAGCAGCTTGCGGCCCGCACAAGCGAAGCCCGCCGCGCCGAGCTGATCGAGCGGCTGATCGGCGGCGAGCCGCTCGATGCCGCAGAGCTCGGATACGACTTCGCCGCCTGCCACCTCGGCGCGATCGCCAAGGGCCCCGAGGCCCTCGCCGCCCTCAGGGTCCTCGCCCGCTCCCTCGACCGCCGCCTGCTCGCCCTCGAGCGCGAGGGGGAGGTCGTCTGGGCCTGGCTCGGGGGCAGGAACCCGATCCAGCCCGAGGAGGTGAAGCTCGCCGCCGACCGCTGGCCCGCGGAGGTCATCCTCGCCCTGGGGGAGCCCGCCGAGGGCGCGGGGGGCTGGCGCCTCACGCACCGGCAGGCCCGAGCCGCCCTGCCGGTCGCCGTCCGCAGCAAGGACGAGCCTTTGGTTCGCTACTCCGACGTGGCCCTGCTCGCCTCGAACCTGCAGGACGACCTGCTCACGACCTCGCTGCGCGAGCTGTACCTGAAGCCGCTGGAGCGTGAGCGCGACGGGGGGGAGGTGCTGCGGGAGACCCTGAGGGCCTACTTCGCCTGCGGGAGGAACGCCTCCTCTGCCGCGGCAATGCTCGGGATCAGCCGCCAAGCTGTCAACGGCCGCCTGAGGGCGGTCGAAGAGATACTTGGGAAGCCTTTGGCGGCCTGCGCCACGGAGCTGGAGACAACACTGCACATGGAAGCCTTCGTCGAACCCGACGTCCCGGTTGTCATCTGACAAGCTCGTACTGGTCACCGCTTGCCACATTGGCATGTTTGGGGATTGCTGATTCGACGACCCTTCAGCAACCAACCTGCGCCCACCAAGGGGGAAACACATGCAAAGCGGAATGCCGCGTCGAATCCGAGCCATCATCCTGACTGCCGTTGGCCTCTTGATGGCCCTGACTATCCCTTCGCTTGCCTCGGCAAACATGGGCACGCGGGGCGGCCCTGTCGAGACCCAGCCGCACGTCTACGCGATTTTTTGGGGCTCCTACTGGGGCGGCAGCGGAAGCGGCCCGCGCACTGAAATGGAATCGCTCTACCAGCAGATATCGGGGTCAGGCTGGGAGGGCATACTGACTCAGTACTGGAGTCCCCAGGGGTTTCCCTCTAACAAACTATCGCTTAGCTCATATGTCGATACCCAGCACGATGGCGCTCTCTCCACAGTCACCGACTACGCCATCGAAACTGAGATCGCCCAGGCAATCGAAGCGAACAAAGCGAACGGGTGGCCCCAGTCCCCGACCGTCAACGACCAGTTTGCAGTCTTCACGCCGCCAGGAGTCTTGAATAGTGAGGACCCGGCGCACTGCGGCTACCACAGCTACGGATTCAAAACTTTTGTGGTCTACTCATTCCTGAGTTGGAACTGGCAGGAAGAATCAAAATCCGGCGAGTGCAATCACACCTATGTAGCCGCGCACGAGTTCGCTGAGGCAGCAACTGATCCTCGACTCAACGGCTGGAAAGACTGGAAAGTGGCCGAAGGCGATGGAGAGATCGCGGACCTCTGTGGCGGCGCGGGAACGACTACGCTGGCAGGAGGCGCGGTAGTACCGAAGCTTTGGGACAATCACAATGGTGGTTGCAGCTCCTCTGACTCAAGTCCGCCGCAGCTCTCACCGGAAATCGTGACGAAAGCGGCCAGCGCGATCACCCAGACCGCGGCGACCCTAAACGGGGAATTTCACGCTAACGGTCTAGAAATAGACCACTACGACTTCGAGTGGGGACCAACGCAGAGTTACGGCCACGCAACGCCCCATGGACAGTTCACTGGAAATCCGCTGAGCGCAGCAATTTCAGGCCTGGAACCGTTCACCTCCTATCACTTCAAGCTTTTCGTACAAACGAAGGAAGCACCCCAGGCCCCTTACTTCGAACGCTACTTCAAACTCGGGGGAATGAACACTGATTTCAGGACGCTAGCCACGCCGCCCACGGTGACTACCGGCGCCACGACCGATATCGGCAATGGTCCTGGGGGTGCCACGTTTCACGGTACGGTCAACCCCAACGGAGCCGCGGCATCCTATCGTTTTGAATACGTCACGGCCGCCCACTACAGTGTTGGCGGCTTCAGCGGAGCCAAACGGGTGCCGGTCCCCGGCGAAGAAGTCGGCTTTGGAAAAACCGCGATCTCCGTCACTCAGAAAAGTTCAAGCCTTGAACCACACACCACCTATCATGTCCGTCTTGCTGCTTGGAACATAGACACCGTCAGCTACGGCGAAGACCAGACCTTCACGACGCCGCGGACCTTAACGACGCCCACCTACGCCTCCTCCTTCGGCTCCAAAGGCTCGGGCAACGGCCAGTTCAACCAACCGCTGGGGGTGGCGGTCGACCCCTCGGGCAACGTCTGGGTCGCCGACTCCGCCAACAACCGGGTCCAGAAGCTCAACTCCAAAGGCGAATACCTCTGCAAGA
>JBIOWB010000097.1:0-43018 GCA_044868125.1 Solirubrobacterales bacterium | reverse complement strand
GGGGAGGCTCCTCCGGGGACCCCCCTGCCCCGCGCCGTGGGCCGGGATTGCGGGCCAGAAGGCCCGGTCGCCGAGGATCGAGAGCAGGGCTGGGAGAAGAGTGAAGGCGGCGGCGAGCATGACGGCGATCCCGAGCGCGAGGATCGGGCCGAGCCAGTGGGTCGACTCCAGGTCGGCCACCAGCAGGACCAGCATTGCGGCGATTACGGTGCCGGCCGAAGCGAGCAGGGCGGGGCGGCTCTCTCGGACTGCTTTGTCGAGGGCTTGGCGGTGGTGGGGGACCAGGGGGACCCCCTCCGTCGCGAAATTGGGGAGGCTCCTGCGGGGGTCCCCCTGGTCCCTCGCGAGCGTCAACTCTTCTCGGTAGCGGTGGACGAGGAGTAGGGAATAGTCCGTTCCCGCGCCGAAGATCAGGACGAGGAGGAGCATGGTGCCCTCGGAGTTGACGGTGATCCAGCCTGCGTCTATGAGGAGATAGGCGAGGCCCACGGCCACCAGGTACGCCGCGGCGACTGCGGCAAGGGGCAGAAGCGCCAGGACCGGCGCGCGGTAGACGAGGAGCAGGAGGAGGAGGACGAGGCCGACGGTCGCGAACAGCAGCGTGTGTGCGGCTTCGGAGGCGACCCGCTCGAGGTCGGCGGCGATCCCGCCCGGGCCGGTGACGAAGGCGCGCAGTTCCGGCTCCGCGTGCGCCCGCAGGTAGGCGCGGATCTTCCCGACCCCGGAGACGACCGCGCCGCGGTCGTCGGCGTCGATCGCGAGGAAGAGCAGCGCCGCTTCGCCGTCCGCGGAGATCGGGCCGATGCCGTTGGCGATCCTCGCGACCTCGGCCAGATCGCGCCGGTAGCGCGGCGCTCCGGAGAACGGATCGAGGATCGGCGTCGCCCCGGTCAGCGCCAACCCGTCGAGGCCGTCGCCGATCCGCCCGATTGCCTTCAGGTCCCGCTTCGTCAACCCGCCCCGCCGTTCGAAGACGATCGCGACCGGCACCTCTTCGCCCTGTCCGCTGACGTTCTGGAGCGCCTCCAGGGCCCGGGTCGATTCCGAATCGCCGGGCAGGAAGCTGCTCTGCCCGGCGGCGGTGACGTCGTCGATGTGGGCGTGGGCGAGCAGGCCGGCGACCCCGAGCAGGAGCCAGACCGCGACCGCCACCCAGCGTCCGCGGGGGCCGGTGATCACGGGCTGAGACTAAATATGGGCGAAGACTGATTTGCCTTGCAGGCGAGTGGGTAAACGCAAGCAATGAGTTCGAAGCCGCTGCTCACCGCTGCCCTGGTCGCCCTCTCCCTCGGCCTTGTCGCCTGCGGGGGTGGCGGCTCCGACTCGACTTCTTCAGAAGCTGAATCGACGCCTCCGACGACGGAAGAATCGACCACCGAAGAATCCGGCGAAGAAAGCGAACCGGCGCCGAGCGGCGAGGCCCAGAAGTCGGAAAAAGTCCAGATCGTCGAATTCACCTACGAACCGGATTCGGTCGTGGTCCAGGCCGGCGGCAAGGTGATCTGGCAGAACGAGGACACCGCCCCGCACACCGCGACCGCCGACGACGGCAGCTTCGACACCGGCATCATCGAAAAAGGCAAGCTCGGCGCGGCCACCTTCAAGGAACCGGGCACCTTCACCTACTTCTGCGAAGTCCACCCGACGATGCACGGCACCGTCGAAGTGGTCGAATAGCCGGAGGGCCGGATGCCCTTCTGGCTCGCGCGCAAAGCCGCCCCCCACGTCTGGAAGCGGGTCCCCTGGAAGACCGTCTGGGTGGCGACCCTCTGGCTCCTCGAGCAGGGTCGTGGGCGGGTCGAGCACAACCTGACCCAGAGGGAACAGACCGAGCTCTGGAACCTGGCGAAGAAGTCGAAGGGCCGCCCGGGCAACCTCACCGAGCGCGACCGCACCCGCGTCAAGCACATCGTCGGCAAGGCGATCCGCGGCTGACCCCCAAATTCCCGCCGACGGGACGAAAACGGTGTATATGGGACCGTTTTCGTCCCGTCGGCGCAAGTAGTGGAAAGATCCCGGCGTGCCCGAGGGGGAGCGAGAGGATCTGGCGGAGCTGCTGGCGCGGCGGGCGCTGACCGAGGACGCGGCGCGGGCCGACGCGGTCGAGAAGCGGCACGCCGCTGGCGGGCGCACCGCGCGGGAGAACGTCGCCGACCTCGTCGATCCCGGTTCCTTCGTCGAGTACGGGCGCTACGCGATCGCCGCCCAGCGCGGACGTCGCGAGCTCGCCGACCTGATCGCCCGCACCCCCGCCGACGGCCTCCTCGGCGGCACCGCCCGCGTCAACGGCGACCTCTTCGAGCCCGAGCGCGCCGCCTGCGCGGTCCTCTCCTACGACTACACGGTGCTGGCGGGGACCCAGGGCGCCCTCGGCCACCGCAAGAAGGACCGCCTCTTCGAGCTGATCGAGCGGATGCGGCTGCCGGTCGTCTTCTACGCCGAGGGCGGGGGAGGGCGGCCCGGCGACACCGACTACCCCGTCGTCTCCGCCCTCGACACCCGCGCCTTCGCGCTCTGGGCGAAGCTCTCCGGCCTGGTGCCGCGGATCGCGGTCGTCCACGGCCGTTGCTTCGCCGGCAACGCGGTGATCGCCGGCTGCGCCGACCTGATCGTCGCCACCGAGCGGAGCTCGCTGGGCATGGGCGGCCCGGCGATGATCGCCGGCGGCGGCCTCGGCGACGTGCCGGCCGACGAGGTCGGCCCGATCGAGATGCAGGCGCCGAACGGGGTCGTCGACGTCGTCTGCGCCGACGAGGCGGAGGCGACCGCGGCGGCCAAGAAGCTGCTCGCCTACTTCCAGGGGGCGATCGCGCCAGGGGCCGAACCCGAGCAGGAGCGCCTGCGCGACCTCGTCCCCGAGCGCCGCCGCCGCGCCTACGATCCGCGGCCGATCGTCGAGACCCTCTGCGACGAGGGCTCGGTCACCTTCCTGCGCGAGCGCTTCGCGCCGGAGATGATGACCGCGCTGGCCCGGATCGAGGGTCGCCCGCTGGGGATCGTGGCCAATGACACCCGCCACACCGCCGGCGCCGTCACCTCCGACGCCTCCGACAAGGCGGCGCGGCTGCTGCAGCTCTGCGACGCCTTCGGGCTGCCGGTCCTCTCCCTCGTCGACACCCCCGGCTACATGGTCGGCCCCGACGCCGAGGCGACCGGCCTCGTCCGCCACGCCTCGCGGCTGCTGGTCGCCGGGGCGGCGCTGCGGGTGCCGCTGATCGCGGTGATCCTCCGCCGCGGCTACGGCCTCGGCGCCCAGGCGATGGTCGGCGGCAGCCTGCACGAGCCGTTGCTGACGGTCGCCTGGCCGGGCGCCCATCTCGGCCCGATGGGGCTGGAGGGGGCGGTGCGGCTGGCTCTGCGCAAGGAGCTGGAGGCGATTCCAGACGAGGCCGAGCGCGAGCAGCGGGTCCGGGACCTCACCGCCCAGGCGGAAGAGAACGCGAAGGCGCTGAACGCGGCGGCCCTGTTCGAGCTCGACGACGTGATCGACCCGGCCCAGACCCGCGGCCTGGTCGCCTCGACCCTGGTTGCGGCCGGCGACGCCCGCCCGCCCGGCGCCCACCGCTTCGTCGACGTCTGGTAGCCCGCATGGGAGACTCGCCGCAGCCAACCCGGCCGACGAAGGGAGATGACGTGACCGACTACTCCGACCTGCGCGCGTTGTTCATCAACTGCACGCTGAAGCGCAGCCCCGAGATCTCGAACACGCAGGGGCTGATGGACAAGTCGATGGAGGTCATGCGCGCCAACGGAGTCGAGGTCGAGTGCATCCGCGCGATCGACCACGACATCGCGATCGGCGTCTGGCCCGACATGACCGAGCACGGCTGGGAGCGCGACGAGTGGCCGCAGATCTACGAGCGGGTGCTGGCCGCGGACATTCTCGTGCTGGGGATGCCGATCTGGCTGGGGGAGAAGTCCTCGGTCGCCACCCACGTGATCGAGCGCCTCTACGGCAACTCGCACCTGCTCAACGACCAGGGCCAGTGGGCCTACTACGGCCGCGTCGGCGGCTGCATCGTCACCGGCAACGAGGACGGGATCAAGCACTGCGCGATGAACGTCCTCTACTCGCTGCAGCACCTCGGCTACACGATCCCGCCGCAGGCCGACTCCGGCTGGATCGGCGAGGCCGGCCCCGGCCCCTCCTACCTCGACGAGGGCTCAGGCGGCCCCGACAACGACTTCACCAACCGCAACACGACCTTCGCCGCCTGGAACCTGATGCACCTGGCGCGGATGCTGAAGGACGCCGGCGGCATCCCCGCCCACGGCAACCAGCCGAAGGAGTGGGAAGCCGGTTGCCGGTTCGACCTGCCAAACCCGGAGCACCGGGCCTAACGCGTATCCGACTTTTGACACAGCCGAGTGTGCTGAAAATCGGATGCGCTCACCAGAGCGCGTTGTGCTCCTCCATCACGCCGAACCCTTCGGCAAGGGTGAGGCCGCCCAGCGTGCCGGCGAAGCTGCCGAAGCGGTGGCCATAGCGGGAGCGAATCAACAGGTAGTTGTCGTCTCGAGCATGCGCTGACTCGGAGGTGAAGTCGAGAGAGCCGGCGTCGCCGAGCTCGACCCCCTCCAGGCCGCGGAAGCGGACGGGCGGCGGCTCGGACGGCTCACCGTCGACCCAGATCGCCCGCTCGCTGCCCTGCGGCGGGTCGTTGATCCCCGCGACCAGGTTCCAGGCGAGGTTGCGTCCCTCGACCGAGGTGCCGATGCCCGCCGACCAGAGCCAGCTGGTGCGGCGCTGGTGGTAGCCGGCCGATTCGTCGTCGACGCCGCGGCCGGAAACCCGTAGGCGCCGCCCCGGCATCTCGACCGTGCCCTCGACCGGCATCCCGGCCCGCTTCCTGGTCCAGGCCCAGCTCTTGCCGTTGGGGCAGGTGACCTCGATCGGCTCCGCGTCGCCGAGGTCGAGGCTCGCGCGCAGCCCCGGCCCGTCGATCTCCACGCGCGGCCCGTCGAACGTCACCTCGCGGCTGCCGGGCCGCAGCGCCGTGTGCGCCGACTGCCGCCGCGTCTCCCGATCCCAGAGCACCCAGAAGGACTGGCGCGCCGGCCCGATCTCGGCTCGCGCGGCGCAGAGCATCAGCTCCTCGGCGAAGAGGGCGACGTAGCGCCAGCGCTTGCGCAGCTGACCATGGGCGAAGAGGGGCATCGGGGTCTGGTCCATCGGGACCCATAGTGTGAGCAGCTGTGGAAATCGCCGCGCGATGCGGAGCTTGTTC
Organism: Solirubrobacterales bacterium; assembly: GCA_044868125.1. Lineage (GTDB taxonomy): Bacteria > Actinomycetota > Thermoleophilia > Solirubrobacterales > 70-9 > VAYN01. The sequence goes on along the minus strand of JBIOWB010000097.1, from coordinate 37,790 downwards.
GCTATCCCGAACAAGCTCGAAACGCCCCTAACTCGCCTTCGCCTCCAGCCTCGCCGCCAGTTTTTTCATCCCACGCTCCCGCGCCGCGGCGGCCGCGCCCGGCCAATCGGTCGGCGCGTCCGGCGGCCGCTTCACCCCCGCGTCGCGCAGCGTCGCGATGTCCTTGAAGACGAGCAGCTCCTCGCGTCCCTCGATCAGCGCGCCGCGCAGGGCCGGGCGCCGCTCGCGGATCGCGCCGTCGAGGATCGCCTCCAGCGAGCCGTGCTTCTGCAGCAGCTCCGCCGCCGTCTTCGGACCGACGCCCCTGGCTCCGGGCAGCCCGTCGGAGGGATCGCCGCGCAGGGCGATGAAGTCGGGGACCAGCTCGGGGTCGATCCCGTAACGCTCGCGCACCTCCGCCGGGCCGACCTCTTCGGCGCCTCTGCCGCCGGTCCGCACGTAGAGCACGGTCACGTTCTCGCTCGCGCACTGGTACATGTCGCGGTCGCCGGTCAGCAGCAGCGCGCGCCCGCCGGCCTCGGCCTCGAGCCGCGCGTAGGTGCCGAGCAGGTCGTCAGCCTCGAGGTCCCCGGCCGTCGTCACGGTCCAGCCGAAGGCTTCGAAGAACTCGCGCGAGTCGGCGAGCTGGTGAGGCAGCTCGTTCGGCATCGCCTCCTGCCGCTCGGCGTGGTAGGCGGGGTAGAGCTCGGTCCGGTATGCGGCCGCGTCGGGCCCGAAGCAGAGCACCACCGCTCGCGGTTCGTGCAGTTCGACCTCCCGCAGGACCATGTTCGCCGTACCCAGCAACGCGTTCACCGGCCGCCCGTCCGGCCCGACGATCTTGCTCGGCAGCGCGTAGAAGGCACGGAACAGCATCGAGGGCGCGTCGACGGCAAGCAGCGGGGCGGGCATTGGAACAGACTATGTACTGTCACTTTTAGGGATGCGGCGCAGGCGGAGAGCAAAGGGCGGGGACTCTGGACGTCCGAATTGGGTGGAAAAAGCCGGCCTGGCCGTGGCTGCCGCAGGCGTCGTGGTCACGATCGTGGCGCTTGTCGGATCTGGTTCAGGTGGCGGAAGGAGATCGAATGCGCCACTGACCGGCGACCAGGGGAGGCTGGTTGCCGTTGACCTGGACGTTCACGATGTGCCCCGCTTCAGCGACGAGCGCGCCTACCTGGAAGCGATCCTCCACAACAGGGGCAGGCGTCTCGTCGTGATCGATGGCGCCCGAGTCGAGATCCGCCATGTCTACGAGCTCCGTCGATGCGCCTCACAGGACGACATACCGCTCTCACACGTCTATGGCCTGGTGCTTCCGACGAGTGCCCACCCGGGTCAGGCCTTCGAAACGTCGTTGCATCAGCAGGTTGGGCCGGACGAAGCCGATCGATTCAGGATCGAGCTGAGCACGAAGCTTCCAGCGAGGGGGCCAACGTCCCTCTATCTGTTCGAGATCGAAGTGAGCCTGCAAACGGACGGTCCAAAGCCAGACCTTCCGCTCGGAACGGCGGCGGTGTCCCTCCCCGAGCTTCCGCTGGTGGGCGAGTACTACTGGGACGCCGGTACGCCGGACGTTCTCCATGACTTCGCTCTCTACGAGCCGAAATACGCGCGCTACCTTCGGCGCTTCGCGATGCCATGCTGGCGTTCCAACACTGCGTCGCTTCGACGCGTGATGAGTGGGGACAAAGCCCGCTCCAAGGATCTCGAACAGATCGCCGAGAGTTTGGTCGAGCCCTCCATGGCGGCGTTGGAATAGGCCACGTCGGGGCGGCTCGGCCGAGTCGACAGTCGCGGCTCACTAGATTGGGGCCCGTATGGAGGCGCTCCACATCGACGACCTGGAGAAGCGATACCCGAACGGGGTCGAGGCGCTGCGCGGCGTCTCGCTCGACATCAAGGAGGGCGAGTTCTTCGGCCTGCTCGGCCCCAACGGCGCCGGCAAGTCGACCCTGATCCACTGCACGACCGGGCTTGTGCAGCCGACCGGCGGCTCGATCGAGGTTTTCGGCAACGACGCGATCGAACACTACGCCGAGGCGCGGCAGGCGGTCGGGTTGGCGCCCCAGGAGCCAAATCTTGACTGGTTCCTCACCGTCGCCGAGACGCTCGACTACCACGCCGGCTACTTCGGGATGCCGCGCAAGGAGCGCCGCGAGCGGACCAGGGAGCTGCTGGAGACCTTCTCGCTGACCGACAAGCGCGACGAGCGCACCCGCACCCTCTCGGGCGGGATGAAACGGCGGCTGATCCTGGCCCGGGCGATGATGCACCGCCCCCGCCTGCTGATCCTCGACGAGCCGACCGCCGGCGTCGACGTCGAGCTCCGCCTCGAGCTCTGGCACTACGTCCAGAAAATCAACCAGGAGGGGACGACGATCCTCCTCACCACGCACTACCTGGAGGAGGCCGAGCAGCTCTGCGACCGGATCGCATTCATCGCCGCGGGGCAGATCGTCGCCGAGGGCACCAGCGAGGCCCTGGCCGAGCGCTTCGACGTGCCGAACCTCGAGGACGCCTACCTGGCCCTGGTCGGGCGCAAAGAGCTCTCGCGCTCGCACATCGAGCTTGAGGTCGAGGCGTGACCGGCTCGCGGATGAGCGCCGCGCAGATCCGCTTCGCGACGCTCTGGCGCCGCGAGTGCAACCGCTTCCTGAAGATCAAGAAGCAGACGATCGGCGCGCCGATGCTGGAAACGTTCCTCTACATCACCGTCTTCGGGGCGGCGCTCGGCTCGCGGATCAAGCACCTGCACGGGATCGACTACGTCCTCTTCGTCATCCCCGGCCTGATCATGATGGCCTTCTCGACCAACGCCTTCTCCAACAACTCCTCCTCGATCCTCCAGCAGAAGTTCCAGGGGGCGATCCAGGACCAGCTCTCCTCGCCCGCCTCTCCCGCCGAGCTGCTGCTCGCCTTCTCGCTCGGCGGCTTCATGCGCGGGCTGACGGTGGCGTTCCTCACCTTCCTCGTCTCGGTGATCCTCGTCGGCCTCCCGGTCGAAAACGTCCTCGTCCTGATCCCCTCGCTGGCCCTGGTCGGCTTCTTCTTCTCCCAGCTCGGGGTGCTGATCGGCGTCCGCGCCGAACAGTTCGACGACGTCGCCTTCGCCCAGACCTTCGTCCTGCAGCCGCTGATCTTCCTCGGCGGCGTCTTCTATTCCGCCGCGCTGCTGCCCCAGCCATTCGAGACCCTGACCCGCTTCGACCCGATCTTCTACATGATCAACCTGGTCCGCTACGGCTTCGTCGGCTTCACCGAAGTCAGCATCGCCCTCTCGCTGCTGGCCCTGACCGCCGCCACCGCCGCGCTCTTCCTCTTCAACCTCCGCCTCTTCAGCCGCGGCTACCGCCTGCGCTCCTAACTGTCCCGAACTGCATCGAATTTGGTTGTCCCAGAACCAGAATTCGATGCAGCGATCTACGTATCGACGCTTTCGTCGATCCAGGCGAGGTAGCCGGCGGATCCGGCGACGATCGGGGTGGCGACGATCTCCGGCTCGTCGTAGGAGTGGACCTTGCGGATCGCCGCCTCGACCGCCTCGTAGGCGCCCCGCGTCGTCTTCGCCAGGCACGCCACTCCCGCTCCTCCTCGACCTCGCCCTGCCACCGATAGCGGCTGACGACCGGCCCGACCACCTGGACGCAGGCCGCCAGTCGCCGCTCGACCAGCATCGAAGCGATGGAGTCAGCTTCTGCCTCGGAGCTGACGGTCGTCGTGACCTGGACGTACTCGCTCACCGCCCCAACCCCTACCCCGGGTCGGCGACCGGAACGGCGGCTTTGCCGACGTCGTCAGGCAGCAGCAGGATCGCCCCCTCGCCCGTCACGTAGGCCTCCTCGCCGTGCTGGACGACGTCCATGCCCATCGCCTCCTCGCGGTCGCTGGCCCGCAGCGGCATCACCGCGCCGATCAGCTTCAGCAGGACGAAGGTCGCCGTGAAGGCGTAGGCGGGGGCGGCGAGCGCCGCCCAGACCTGATCGACCAGCTGGTCGAAGTTGCCGTAGAGGAGCCCGTCGGAGACGCCGTTCCAGCTCGCCTGGGCGAAGAAGCCGATGAAGAGGATCCCGAAGAACCCGGCCGTGCCGTGGGCGGCGAGGACGTCGAGCGTCTCGTCGACCCGGGTCCGCGTGCGCCAGACGATGATCCCGTAGCTGGGGAGAGCCCCCAGCGCGCCGAGCAGCATCGCCCAGCCAGGGCTGACGTAGCCGCCCGCCGGGGTGATCAGCACGCAGCCGACGATGATCGCGGTGGCGGCGCCGATCGCGGTCACCTTGCGGCCGCGGATCAGGTCGAGGGCAAACCAGACGACCAGCGTCGCCGCCGGGCAGAGCAGCGTGTTGGTGAAGGCGAGCACGCTGTTCTGGCCGGTCGAGAAGCCGCTGCCGCCGTTGAAGCCGAACCAGCCGAACCACAGCAGCCCCGCCCCGAGCAGGACGTAGACCGCGTTGTGGGGGAGGAGCGCCTGCCTGCCCCACTCCTTGCGCGCGCCGACGACCAGCGCCGCCGCCAGTGCCGAGAAGCCGGAGGCCATCTCGACCGGCACGCCGCCGGCGAAGTCCAGGGTGCCGCCGGAGAGCAGCCAGCCGCCGCCGAAGGCCCAGTGCGCCATCACGGCGTAGACCACGACCGACCACAGCGCCGCGAAGACGAGGAAGGCGCCGAAGCGCATCCGCTCGACCACGGCGCCGGAGATCAGCGCCACGGTGATGATGCAGAAGGTCGCCTGGAAGGCGAAGAAGACGAGCTCGGGGATCGTCGTCCCTTCGCGCGGGGCGAAGTCGACGCCCTGCATGAAGGCGTTGCCGAGGCCGCCGATCAGGTCGCCGCCGCCGTCGAAGGCGAGCGAGTAGCCGACCGCGGCCCAGGTCACCGTCGCGACCGCGATCGCGGCGATGCTCATCATGAAGGTGTTGAGCGTGTTCTTCGAGCGCACCAGCCCCGCGTAGAAGAGTCCCAGCGCCGGCGTCATCAGCAGCACCAGCGCGGTGGCGACGAGCATCCAGGCGGTGTCGCCCGTGTCGACCGCGGCGATCATCGGCTCACCGGCGTCACGGCGCCCTCGTCCCGGTCTCCGGTGCGGATCCGCACCGCGTGGTCCAGCGGCACGACGAAGATCTTGCCGTCGCCGACTTCGCCGGTGCGGCCGCCCTCGCAGATCGCTTCCACGGTCTTGTCAACGAACGAGTCGGAGACGGCGACCTCGAACCGGACCTTCTCCGAGAGTCCCATCTGCACGGTCGTGCCGCGGTAGGTCTCGACCCGCTCGACCTCACCGCCATGGCCCTGGACGCGACTGATCGAGAAGCCCCGGACCTCGGCCCGGTGCAGTGCCTCCAGAACCTGGTTCGCCTGCTCCGGGCGAACGATCCCGATTACAAGTTTCACTTTCTCTCCTCCCCCGGTGGGTGCCGCTGCGGGCGCGAGCCTATCGCGACGGCAACCGGCCTTGCGCGGTCAAGAGAGCGGGAGTGCCGATACCCCCGCCTCCCTACAATCCGCTGCGCATGGCCTCGCGGGTCCGCAGGCGGCGACGCAAGCCGCATCATCCCCTCTGGCACAAGTTCGCGATCCCCCTCGGGATCCTGGCTGCGCTTGTGCTGATCGCCGGTGGGATCGCGGCCGCCTGGGCGCTCAACGTCTACAACTCGGCGCCGCCGCTCTCGAGCCTGAAGCCGGTGCAGAAGGGCCGCTCGTCGGCGATCTACGCCGCCGACGGCAGCCTGATCGGCTTCATCCGCTCGGAAAACATCCGCCAGCCGGTACCGGCCAAGGCGCTGCCGAAGGTGCTGAACGAGGCCACGGTCGCGATCGAGGACAAGAACTTCTACAACCATGGCGCCCTCGACTACGAAGGCATCGCCCGCGCCGCCTGGAAGGACGCGCTCGCAGGCGGCAAGCCGGTCCAGGGCGCTTCGACGATCACCCAGCAGCTGGTCCGCAACCTCTACATCCAGAACCGGGAAGAGACGATCAAGCGAAAGCTGGTCGAAGCCCACCTCGCGGTCGAACTCGAGGACAAGCACAGCAAGCAATGGATCCTCAAGGAATACCTCAACACCGCCCCCTACGGGACGGTCGAAGGGCAGACCGCGGTGGGGGCCGAGGCGGCGGCGCAGACCTACTTCAGCAAACCGGCCAAGGACCTCAACCTGACCGAGTCGGCGCTGCTCGCCGGCCTGCCGCAGGCGCCCTCCGAATACAACCCCTTCCTCGATCCCAAGGCGGCGCTGAAGCGGCGCAACGAGGTGCTGAAGGTGATGCACGAACAGGGCTACATCGACGGCGACGAATACCGGACCGCCCGCACCCACGGCCTCGGCCTCGAACCCGGCGACAAGTACCAGGTGATCAAGGACCCGTTCCTCTTCGACCTGGTCCAGAACGAATTGATCGAACGGTACGGGATAAACACCGTCCGCAACGGCGGCCTCAAGGCCTACACGACGATCGATCCCGACCTGCAGCAGAAGGCCGAAGAAGCGGTCGACGGGTCCTGCTACGTCTGCTACTCCGAAGGTGGGCCGGCGGCCGGGCTGGCCTCGGTCGATCCGAACACGGGCGCCGTCGTCGCCCTCGCCTCGACCGAAGGCTCAGCCGACGAAAGCCAGTTCAACTACGCCTGGCAGGCGCACCGCCAGCCGGGGTCCTCATTCAAGACCTTCGTGCTGACGACGGCGATCAAGGAGGGGATCGATCCGTCGAGCACCTACTACAACGGCACCTCGCCGATGACGCTGGAGATCCCCGGCGGCGGCACCTGGACGGTGAACAACGCCGAGCCGGGCGGCGGAACGATGGACCTGGTCAGCGCCACGCATGAGTCGGTGAACGTCATCTTCGCCCAGCTCGACCTCGACGTCGGCCCCGAAAGCGTCACCGAAACCGCGCATGAACTGGGGATCGAATCGCCGTTGCAGTCGGTGCCCGCGGAGGCGATCGGCGGGCTCGCGATCGGGGTCACGCCGCTGGAAATGGCCGACGCTTACGCGACCCTCGCCAACGGCGGCGTCCACCACGACCCGACGGCGATCAGCCGGGTCGAATTCCCCAACGGCAAGGTCGACGACTTCGAAAAGGACTCCGGCGAACGCGTCCTCACCCCGGGCGAGGCATGGGAGGTCACCCGCATCCTCGAGGGCGTGATCACCGAAGGGACGGGCGCCGGTTACACCTACATGGGCTGCAGCTCGGAGGCCGGCAAGACCGGCACCTCGGAGGGGCTCTCCGACGCCTGGTTCGTCGGCTACACGCCGAAGTACTCGACCGCCGTCTGGGTCGGTCACCCGACCTCGCGCGAATACACCGGCTTCGGCGGTCCCACCGCCGGCCCGATCTGGCAGTCCTACATGTCGGCGGCGCAGGAAGGCGACTGCCCCGAATTCGAACAGCCCAGCTCGCTGCCCGAGCTCGAAGGCCTCGACAGCGAACACACCTCATCCGCGGGCTACGAAAGCGGCTACGAAGAAGAAGAAAGCTACGAAGAAGGCGAAGAAGAAGAAAAAGAAGGCAAGGGCAAAGACAACCCCGAAGGCGAAGAAGCCGCCGAAGAAGAAGCCCCGGCACCGGAGCCCGAACCCGCCCCTGCCCCCACGCCCTCACCGCCCCCCGCCCCCAGCGGCGGCGTCGGCGCCGGTTGAGCCGTCTACTCCCCGATCAGCTCGACCCTGTAGCCGTCGGGATCTCTCACGAACACGATGCGGTGGCCTTCGGTGCGGCCGCCGGGACGGTAGGGAGGCTTTTCGGGCTCGACGCCCAGCTCCGCCAGCCGCGCGAGGGTGTCGTCGAGGTTGCCGTCCATCAGCAGGGCGATGTGGTTGTAGCCGGTTCCGTGGTCGTAGTCGGTGACGCCGTGGTTGTAGGTGAGCTCGAGGCGGGGGTCTTCGCCGGGAAGGGCCATGAAGACGTTGATCGCCTCGTCGCCGATCGGCATCCGCCGCACCTCCTCGAAGCCGAGCTTCTCGTAGAAGGCGACCGAGCGATCGATGTCGCCGATCCGGTAGCAGGTATGTAGAAAGCTGGTCACCGGGCTCGCTAGAGGGTACCGGGGCCGCAAAAGAGCAAAAATTAGGTAGGAGCTTCGATAAGCCCTGAGCTTCCCTTGAAGCCGACCGGCGCTCGTACTAGCGTCCAGCGCTCGGCAAGGCTGGGGCTTGCCGTCGATGGATCAACCTGATTGAGAGAAAGGCACGCTTTGCACAGCAAGCTTTCACGCCGCGCCCGTTTGCGGGCACTGGCTCTGGCGGTCTCCGCGGCCGCGATCACCGTAGTCGGAGGCTCGAGCCTCGCCGGCGCCGCCGAAACCTCCGTGGCCACCGGCAAGACCGACGTGATCGACATCGAGCTGACCAAAGGCAAGCTCAAGTTCGTCGGCCCGGAAACGGTCACCGTCGGCGACCAGCTGGAAATCGTCAACAAGACGAACCCGCACCAGGTCGGCCCGCACACCTTCTCGCTGGTCACCAAGGGCTCGGTGCCGAAGACCGCCGCTCAGCGCAAGAGCTGCTTCACCCCGAAGCACATCTGCCTGGCAGTCGCCAAATGGCACGGCTTCAACCAGAAAACGGAAGAGATCACGATCAACCCGGCGAAAGCGGGCCCCGAAGGCTGGAGCACGGCGGGTAACGCGACCGGCAAGAAGGGCGACTCCTGGTTCACCGGCGAAAAGAAGGGTGGGCACTTCTCCCAGGAAGTGACCGCCGAACCGGGCACCACGCTCTACTACATCTGCGCCGTCCACCCGTGGATGCACGGCAAAGTGACGGTCGAGTCCGCGCCCGTCCCGACCGCCTAAGCGCCGACGGCTGGACAGCCCTCAGACGCACACCGCCTCGGGCGCCGGGCCTTCCTCGGCGCCCTCGGCGGCGGCGCGCTCGCCGTCCTCCTGCCCCTGAGGGGCAGGGGCGGCGGGCTGCTGCCGATCTCGACCGAGCCGCCACCGGCGCTCGCCGCCGCCCCCTTCCGCGCGCGGCTGTCGATCCCGGCGGTCCTCGACGAAGACCACATCCGGATCCCGATCCGGGAGGCCGAGCAGCAGATCCTCCCCGGCCGCAAGACCAGGCTATGGACCTTCGGCGGCAGCTTCCCGGGGCCGACGATCCGCCGCCGCGCCGGCCAGCGCACGCGCGTCACCTTCCACCACCAGCTGCCGGAGAAGGTGGGGGAGCTCTCGATCCACCTCCACGGCGGCCACAACCGCACCCAGTTCGACGGCTATCCCGGCGGGCTCACCAAGCGCCAGCCGGTCTCCGACTTCTGCCAGATATCCAGCGACCTCTCCGTCCGCGAGTCAGGCAACGACCTCCTGCTCGAGCCGGGCGCGCGCAAAACCTACGTCTACGACCTGGTCGAGGACGGGCGCCCCGAGCGCGCCGCCTTCCAGTGGTACCACGACCACCGCCTCGACCGCACCGCCCCGCACAGCTGGAAGGGCCTTGCCGGGATGTTCATCGTCGACGACGAGTTCGACGAGGGGCTGCCCCTCCCTCGCGGTGAGCGCGATCTGCCGCTGATGATCGCCGACCGCAGCTTCGACCGCCACAACCAGCTCACCGACCCCTTCACCAACCGCCGCCCGCCCGCCGACGGCATCCTCGGCGAGACCGTCCTCGTCAACGGCTCCTGCATGCCGCACCACCGCGTCGGTCCCTGCCGCTACCGGCTGCGCATCCTCAACGTCTCCTCCTTCCGCAGCTACAACCTGCAGCTCTCCAACGGCGCGCCGATGGTCCAGATCGCGACCGAGAGCGGGCTGATGCCGAAGCCGATCCGCCGCCGCGAGATCCTCCTCGGCCCGGCCGAGCGGGTCGAGGCGATCGTCGACTTCGCCGACGCGGCGGGGGAGGCGGTCGAGCTGCGCAGCAGCAAGCGCCACGCCGGCCGCAACCCGGCCGGTGCCCACACCTACGGCGGCGCGCTGATGCAGTTCCGGGTCGGCGCCGACAGCATTGCCGATCGGACCCGGGTCCCCCGCCGCCTGCGCCCCCTGCCGGAGTGGACGCGCAAGGTCAGCCGCAAACCCGACCATCGCTGGGAGATCACGATCGGCGGCTTCTTCAAGACGACTTGGCGGATCAACGGCCGCACCTTCGACCCCGCCTACGTGGAGACGAAGCCGAAGCTGGGCAGCACGGTCACCTGGGAGCTCGTCAACAGGACCAACGTCGCCCACGTCATGCACCTGCACCACACCGACTGGTATCTGCTCGAGCGCAACGGCAAGGCGCCGCCGCCCTGGGAAGACTGCCTCAAGGAGACCTTCTTCGTCTATCCCAACGAACGTATCCTCGTCGCCGGCCACCTCTCCGATCACCCCGGCAAGTTCGTCGTCCACTGTCACATGCTCGACCACGAGGACCACGGCCTGATGAGCCAATTCCAGGTGGTCCGAGGGTGAGAGCTCTCCGGCTCGGGGTTCAAGTAAACATCCGCGTTTGCCGATGCCTCCCGCGTGACGGCTCCTCAAAACCGGGTAAGCATCAGGCCGGCTGATCGGAGCCGGGCGCGAGCGACCGCCGCACTCTTCGTCGCCGGCGCGGCGCTGGTCACGATATCCCTGGTCCTGCCGCACCCGAGCGGTGCCGATAACGTCGCGCTCTCCTTCACCGCGCTTGGGATGACGGTCGCCGGCGTCGTCGTCTGGGCTCTCTCGGGACGGATCCCGAGGCCGGTGGTGCACGCGCTTCTCGCCACGGTAGCCGTCGTCACCTGCCTGCTCATATACGAGAGCGGGATCGCGGTCGGGCAGTACGGGACGATCTTCGTCTGGAGCACCCTGATCGCCTCCTGCTACTTCCCGCGCAAGATTGCGGCCGTCCACCTCGCCTGGCTGCTCCTGACCTATGGCGTGACCCTGCTGCTGGTGGAAAGCACCGCCGGCTACTCGCCGCTGACCCGCTGGCTCTTCACCCTGGTCTCGCTCAGCGGAGTGATGCTGCTGATCACCGCCATCGTCGCCCGCCGCGCCCACGCCGACGAGCGCGCCCGCCGTTTCTTCGACCTCTCTCGCGACATGCTCTGCACCTCCAACCTGGACGGTTATTTCGTCGAGCTGAACGACGCCTGGACGAATCACCTTGGCTACAGCCTCGACGAGGTGCGAGCGATTCCCTTCATCGAGCTCGTCCACCCGGACGACCGCGAGCGCACCGAAACCGAGGCGGCCGCGCTCTTCGAAGGCGCCGAGACCCTCAGCTTCGAGAATCGCTACCTGGCCAAGGACGGTTCCTGGCACTGGCTGCGCTGGAGCGCGCAGCTCGCGCCGGACGAGTCGCTGATCTACGGCCGCGCCGCCGACGTGACCGCGGTCAAGCGGATCGAGGCCGAACGCGAGGAACTGCTCGGCAAGGTGCGGGACATGGCCACCCACGATTCGCTCACCGGCCTTCCGAATCGGCGGGCGCTGGAGGAGCAGCTGCCGCGGGACATGGCCCGTGCTCGCCGCACCCGCTCGTCGCTCTGCGTGGCGATCGTCGACATCGATCACTTCAAGGTCTACAACGACACACACGGCCATCTCGCCGGCGACGAAGTCCTGCGCGCCTGCGCCCGCGTCTGGGACGAATCGCTGCGCGGGGAAGACACGATCGTCCGCTTCGGCGGCGAGGAGTTCCTCGTTCTCTTGCCGAACACGAGGCTCGAGGAGGCGGCGCAGGTCGTCGAGCGGCTGCGCGCGAGAACGCCGTTGGAGCAGACCTGCTCGGCCGGGATCGCCTGCTGGAACTTCGTCGAGAGCGTCGACGACCTGCTCGGTCGCGCCGACGAGGCGCTCTACCTGGCGAAGGCGGGCGGCCGGGATCGGCTGGCGCAGGCCGCGGCTCCCGCCTGAGGCGCTCGGACGCGCCTGGATCCCTCCGGCCGGTAATGATTCGGCGATGGGCCGCGACGAGCACGAACGCGCGGTGCGCTTCCGGACCGCGCGCCGCGACCCCGAGCTGACGGTAGTCGAGGGTTTCCACGCGCTCAAGCACGCGCTGCGGTTCGGCGCCGAGCTGGTCGAGGCGGTGGCGGTCGAGCCGGCCGCGCTCGACGCGATGGCCGGCGAACTGGCGCCGGACCTGGCGGGGCAGCTGACCGGGCGGGTCGAGCAGGTCGACGAGGAGACGCTCGCCGATCTGGTGCCGCTGGTCCCGCACACCGGCGTTGCCGCGATCGCCCGCCGCCCCGCGGTCGACCTCGACGCCGCTCTCGCCGACCCTGCCCCGGCCCCCGCCGTCCTGCTCGAGGACCCCCGCAACATGGGCAACATCGGCGCCTGCATCCGCGTCGCCGCCGCCGCCGGCGCGGCGGCCGTGATCACCACCGGCGCCAACGACCCCTGGCACCCCGACGCTGTGCGCGGCGCCGCCGGCCTGCAGTTCGCTCTCCCCGTCGCTGCGGTGAAGTCGCTGCCGCGAAGCGACAGGCCGCTGCTGGCGATCGATCCCGAGGGGGAGGAACTGGCGCCGGACCTGGTGCCCCCGCGGGCGATCCTCGCCTTCGGCACCGAGCGCCACGGGCTCGGCGGCGAGGTCTTGGAGCGCGCCGAAACCCGCGTCTCGATCCCGATGCGCGAGAACGTCTCCAGCCTCAACCTCGCCACCTCGGTGGCGATCGTCCTCTTCTTCATGAGGCTGACCACGGACGCCGCAGGCAGGGGCGCGGTTTAATTTCACGAATAGTCACCCGGGCGCAACGCCCCTTACCCAGTCCCTGTCACCGAAAGGACCTACATGCCGCTCGCCGACATCAGCTTCGGGGAAATCCTCCTCGTAGCGCTTGAGATCTTCTTCTTCGTGATCTGGATCTGGATCCTGATCACGATCCTCTCCGACCTGTTCCGCGACCACGAGCTCTCCGGATGGGCAAAGGCGGCGTGGGTGCTCTTCCTCGTCTTCATCCCGTTCCTGACGGCATTGATCTACCTGATCGCCCGCGGCGAGGGGATGCGCGACCGCACGATCAAAGCCCAGGCGGACGCGAAAAAGCACTTCGACGAATACGTCCGCGAGCAGGCCGGCGCCGCCTCGCCCGCCGACGAACTGCACAAGCTCGCCGAGCTCAAAGACAAAGGCGCCCTCAGCCAAGCGGAGTTCGACCAGGCCAAGGCCAAGCTGCTCGCCTGAGCTCCGTGCGGTGGGACTTATTTCCGCTTTCCGGACATAAGTCCCACCGCAAAATAAGCCTGCGCCGCTGGTTGGCATCGCGCATCCGACTTCGAGCACACCCGAGTGGGTTCAGAGTCGGACGCGGTCTTCATCCCGGAACTCCTGCAAAACCTGCAATTTGCAAGGGAAGTTGCGGATTATCGACCACTTCTAAGGCGGCGCGGCCGCTTCGCTAGCCTGCGCCGCCGTGCTGTTTGCTCCCTCCACGCGCACGGCTGGGCGCCGTGCCCTGATATTCGCCGCGCTGCTCCTGGCAGGGCTCTGCGTGCTTGCCTCCTCGTGGGCGGGGAGCGCCCCGGCGGAGACGCCGCAGGAAAAGCTGGAAGCGACGCGCGACAAGCTGGAGGGAGTGCGCGAAGACTCGAGCGCGCTGGCGGAAACGATCGCCGAACAGAACCGGGCGATCGACTCGATGATCGGCGAAGTCTCGGCGCTGCGCCAGAAGCAGGCCGCGGTCGAGGCCGAACTGGAAGAAAAGGAAGCCGAGCTCGACCGGGCGACGGCGGCGCTGGAAAAGGAAGAAGCGCACCTCGAAGAGGTCCGCGAAAAGCTGCAGCGGGCGCTCGGTGTCCTCCGCGACCGCCTCGTCGCGATCTACGAGGCCGGCTCGCCGGACGTCGTCAACGCGATCCTCGAATCCGAAAGCTGGTCCGACATGGCGGCCCAGACCGAATACCTGAACCGGATCCAGAGCTACGACGACGCGGTCGTCGACCGGGTGAAGACGCTGCGCGACGAAGTCCGCTCGGCGGTCGAGCGGCTTGCCGACAAGCGCGCCGAAATCGAAGCGGCGCGCGACGAGGTCGCGGCGATGGAGCGCGAAGTCGCCGCCGCCCGCCAGGAAGCCGAGGCGCGCTTCGCCGAGCTGAAGGACGCGCAGGCCGAACGGCAGGAAGCGCTGGAAGCGCTGGAGTCCCGCGAAGAAGCGCTCAGCAACAACCTCGCCTCGATCTCCGAACAGGTTGCCTCCGAAGGAGGCGATGCGACCACCGGCCTGATGCCGGCGCCGCTCAACCCCGGCCAGGAAGCGCAGGTGCTGAGCGAAAGCGAAGCCAGCGCCCCGGCCTCGGCGCCGCAGGCGGTACAGGAAGTTATCGCCGCCGGCAACGCGATCGCCACCACGCCCTACATCTGGGGCGGCGGCCACGGCTTCTTCGAATCCTCCGGCTACGACTGCTCCGGCGCGGTCAGCTACGCCCTGCACGGCGGCGGCTTCCTCGAAAGCCCGCTCGACTCGACCGGCCTCGAGACCTGGGGCGAACCGGGCCCAGGCCAGTGGATCACCGTCTACGCCAACGCCGGTCACGCCTGGATGGTCGTCGCCGGCATCGCCTTCGACACGGTCGGCGGCCCCGGCCCGCGCTGGCACGACCCCTGGGTCGACTCGCCCGAAGGTTTCGTGGCCCGCCATCCGACTGGGTACTGAGCGGCCCGCTCTCCCTAAAGAGGTTCTTTAGGAACTGACCATAGGGTCACCGCGTTTGGAACCGATCTCCTACTTTCAGGCGCTGGTGCTGGGTGCCCTGCAGGGGATCGCCGAGCCGTTCCCGATCTCCAGCCTCGGCCACGCGGTGATCGCGCCGTCCCTGTTCGGCTGGGACATCCACCAGAACGACGAATTCTTCCTCTCCTTCCTGGTCGCAACCCACTGCGCCACCGCCGCCGTCCTCTTCGCCTTCTTCTGGGAGGACTGGAAGCGGATCCTCTCCGGCCTCTGGCGCTCCGTGCGGGGGAGGGCGGCGACCGAGGACGCCGACGCCCGCCTCGGCTGGGTGATCGTCGTCGGCACGATCCCGGCCGGCATCCTCGGCCTCGCGCTCGAGCACAAGCTCCGCACCCTGTTCGCCTCGCCGACCTCGGCGGCGGTCTTCCTCATGGTCAACGGGGTGCTGCTGCTCCTCTTCGAGCGCCTGCGGCGGCGGCCGCCGCAGCCCGGCGATTACGAGGGCGACTCGGACCCGAGGATCGCGCGGATGAGCTTCAAGCAGGCGGTCGCGATCGGCACCGCCCAGGCGGCGGCGCTGGTCCCCGGCATCTCGCGCTCGGGGGTCACGATGGGCGGCGGCCTGATGACCGGCCTCTCGAACGAGGACGCCGCCCGCTACGCCTTCCTCCTGGCGACGCCGATCATCGGCGCGGCCGGCCTGCTGAAGCTCCCCGACCTGCTCGGCTCCGCCGGCGACGGCGTGCGCGGCCAGGCGCTGGTCGGCGCGATCGCCGCCGCCGTCACCACCTGGTTCGCGGTCAGGTTCCTGCTGCGCTTCTTCGAGACCAACCGCCTCAACCCGTTCGGAATCTACTGCGTCCTCATGGGCCTTTTCTGCGTACTCGTCTTCGCCCTGTAAAAATTCCCGAGCGATGGGGACGGAGGCGGAGAAGGAGAGCCTGGAGCGCGAGCTCGACTCGATGCTGGAGATCGAGAAGTTCGAGCCGTCGGAGGAGTTTCGGAGGCAGGCGCTCTGGAGCGACCCGAAGGTCTACGAGGAGGCCGCGGCCGACCCCGAGGGTTGGTGGATGCGGCAGGCGAGGGAGCTGCTCGACTGGGAGACCGAGCCGACGCAGGGGCTCGACGACTCTAACCCGCCCTTCTACAGGTGGTTCGCCGACGGTCGGCTCAACGCCAGCTACAACTGCCTCGACCGCCACGTCGAGGCCGGCGACGGGGGCCGCGTCGCCTACCACTGGCGCGGCGAGGAGGGGGAGGAGCGCGAGGTCACCTACGCCGACCTGCACCGCGACGTCCAGCGCTTCGCCAACGCGCTCAAGAACCTCGGCGTGGAGAAGGGCGACGTGGTCGGGATCTACCTGCCGATGATCCCCGAGGTCGTCGTCGCGATGCTCGCCTGCGCCCGCATCGGCGCCCCCCACAACGTCGTCTTCGGCGGCTTCTCGGCCGAGTCGGTGGCCGAGCGGATGGAGTTCTCGCAGGCGAAGGTGCTGGTCACCGTCGACGGCGCCCGCCGCAAGGGCAAGACGGCGCCGATCAAGCCGCAGGTGGACGAGCACCTCGGTGGGATCGACTCGCTGGAGAAGATCGTCGTCGTCCGCCACACCGGGATCGACGTGCCGATGACCGAGGGGCGCGACGTCTTCTACGACGAGGCGATGGACGCCGCCGACCCCGAGTGCCCGGCCGAGCCGATGGAGGCCGAGCACCCGCTCTACATCCTCTACACCTCCGGCTCCACCGCGAAGCCGAAGGGGATCCTCCACACCACCGGGGGCTACATGACCGGCGTCACCGCCACCCACCGCTACGTCTTCGACCTGAAGCCGGAGTCCGACGTCTACTGGTGCGCGGCCGACGTCGGCTGGGTCACCGGCCACTCCTACATCGTCTACGGCCCGCTCTCGAACGGGGCGACGAGCGTGATGTGGGAGGGGGCGCCCGACTACCCGCACAGGGGGATCTGGTGGGAGCTTGTCGAGCGTTATGGGGCGACGATCCTCTACGCGGCGCCGACCGCGATCCGCACCTTCATCAAGTGGGGCGCCGACATCCCGGCCGAGCACGACCTCTCCTCGCTGCGGCTGCTCGGCTCGGTAGGGGAGCCGATCAACCCCAAGGCCTGGCTCTGGTATCGGCAGGTGATCGGCGGCGGCCGCTGTCCGATCGTCGACACCTGGTGGCAGACCGAGACCGGCGCGATCATGGTCACGCCGCTGCCGGGGATCACCGCGACCAAGCCGGGCTCGGCGACGACGCCGTTCCCGGGGGTCGAGGCCCGGGTGGTCGACGAGTCCGAGGGCGAGCCGGTCGAGGAGGGGCAGGGCCTGCTCGTGCTCGAGCGCCCCTGGCCCTCGATGCTGCGCGGCCTCTACAAAGAGGACGACCGCTTCGTCGAGACCTATTTCGCGCGTTTCGGCAGGGAGCGCTACCTGGTCGGCGACGCCGCCCGCAGGGACTCCGACGGCTACTTCTGGGTGATCGGGCGGATCGACGACGTCGTCAACGTCTCCGGCCACCGCCTCTCGACCGCCGAGGTCGAGTCGGCGATCGTCGCTCATCCCGACGTCGCCGAGGCGGCCGTGATCGGTCAGTCCGACGAGGACACCGGTCAGGCGATCTGCGCCTTCGTCACCCTGCGCGGCGGCATCGATGAGAGCGAGGAGCTGGAGGGCGGCATCCGCGAAACCGTCGCCGCGCGGATCGGCAAATTCGCCCGGCCGAAGCGGATCGTCTGGGCCGACGACCTGCCGAAGACCCGCTCCGGCAAGATCATGCGCCGCCTCCTCCGCGACATCGCCGAGGGTCGGGCGCTGGGCGACGTCACCACGCTTAAAGACCCCGACGTCATGAAGGAGCTCGAGACGAAGATCGCCGAGGAGCAGGCGAAGGCCGATTAGGGGTCAGCGCTGAGAGTTTGCAGCTATGCGCTCGATCGCGACCGAGAGCGCCTGCATCTGTTCCTGGACGCTGTGCAGTTCGCGCAGGGCGAGCGCCTCGGCGCTGAGCTTCTCCTCCTCCAGCTCCTCCTCGATCTCGGCGATTTCGGGGGCGAGGAAGCGCTGGGCGAAGGCGCCGGTGAGGAGGGCGACGAAGCCGATCCCGACGATCAGGACGACGACGGTGACGATCTCGCCGCCCGTCGTCTCCGGATAGATATTCGACCCGAGGGTGGTCATCGTCGTCGCCGCCCAGTAGATCCCGTCCCAGGGGGTCAGGTTCTGCTTGTGCTCGAAAGCCACGAAGATGCTGCCGCCGCCGATGATCGTCAGCACCGCCAGCAGCAACGAGTAGCGGAGCCCCTCGAGCGAGAAGACCTCGCGCGAGAGCTGCGCCAACCGCAGCAGGCGGAGCAAACGCAGCAGCCTCAGGACCCGCAGGCTCTGCAGCCCGGCCGGCAGCACCGGTGGCGTCAGCACCACGATGATCACGTCGAGCGGGTGTCGGCGGATCCAGGCCCACCGATTCGGCACCACCCAGAGCATCACCACCAGCTCGACCACGAAGGCGATCCAGGTGACCCAGTTGAGGACGATCGCCACGTCCTCCAGCGTCCCGCCCGGTTTCGACTCGTAGATCGCCACGGTCGGCAACGTCAGCGCCGCCGCGATCAGCATCGGCGTGTTCAGTCGTTCCCGCCACTTGATCGCGCGGGCGTCCATGGCTCCGCCGTTGTCGCCGGCGGTCGTCTTCGCGGTGTCCACGGCCACCGCGACTGATTCGACGTAGAGGGCGGGACCCCTAGAAACGACAAGACCCGCCGCAAGGCGGGTCGGGTCTGGTGAAGCGGGGAACCACCCCGCAGACAGCTGACGCCTGTGCCCTCAAGGCCAGCACGCTGCCCCTCAATCCAGATTCGCTCAAAGAAATGAACTTCCGCGTCACTTCTGCTGGACGAGGAATTCGGTCAGCAGCCGTTCGACCGTCTCCGGCGCGTCCGCAAACGGCCAGTGGCCGCTGGCGGGGAGGACATGGACGTCGGCCGAGGGGAACGCATCGCGCTGCTTCTCCGCGTAGGAGGCGGAGAGATAGGCGTCGTGCTCGCCCCAGACGACCAGCGCCGGGACGTCGCGCGGCGCCAGTAGCTTGGTCAGCTCCGGCGCCGCCGAGCCGGGATCGTCGGTGTCGCGGTAGAGCGCCAGCACCGCCCTGCGGGTACGGCGGTCGTAGTGGTCGTACATCGCTTCGACGAAGTCGCGCGGCAGCCCGCGCGGCTCGTTGCGATTGAGCAGGAAGCGGAAGGCGGGGCGGGTCGCGGTGGCCTGGAGGAGCTCGCCGACGATTGGCGTGCGCCAGATCCGCGCCAGTTTGTGCCAGCGGTAGCCGGGCAGGATGCCGGTGTCGATCAGGGCGATGCTGGCCAGCGCGTCGGGGTTCATCGCCACCCAGACGAGCCCGATCGGGCCGCCGAAGTCGTGGAGGACGAGGTGGGCACGCTCGACGCCGAGCTCCTTCAGGGCTTCGTCGAGGAAGGTCGCGTAGCCGAGGACCGTGTGTTCGAACCCGTCCGGGGCGATCGTCTCGCCGAAGTCGGGCAGGTCGAGCGAGAGCGCCCGTCGTCCGGTTCCCGCCGCGGCGCCGATCAGCCCCTCCCAGTCGTCGGCCGATCCCGGGTTGCCGTGGACGAAGACGACCGCCTCGCTCGCCTCGGCCGGACCCGCCTGCAGGAGGCGGGTCCTGGTGCCGCCGGCGAGGAGGCTGCTGCGCCGGACCTGGGTTTCCGTCGCCGGGGCGCTCATCGGGCGAGGGCGTGCCGGGTGTTGACAGCGATCGCGCGAGGGATCATCCGCGACATCGCCTGCTGCGGGCGGATTTGCCGGGTTCCGAAGGTGTCGAAGAGCTCGGCTGCCTTGGGATCGCGCGCGGCGGCGGAGAACAACAGCCGCTCGCCAGGGTTGAGCTTGCGTCCGGTCGCGTAATCGTGGATCAGGAAGGCGTGGGCGCCCAGTTCGCGCCGGTGACGGCGACGGTAGCGCTTCAGCCCCTGCTCGAGCGATTCGTTTCCCTGCAGCGCCGGCTTGACGCTGTCCGCCAGCCACTCGGCGGACTGGAAGGCCCAGCCGCAGCCGACGCCGAACAGCGGATCGGTCGCCAGCGCCGCGTCGCCGATCAGCGCCAGCCCCGGCGCCACCGGCCTGCGCATCCGGTTGGTCATGTCGATCTTGCCGATCACCGGTTCGATCGCGCGGGAGTCGCGGATCGGCGGCGGCTCGGGGGCGTCCGATAGAAACCTGACCAGAGCCGCTTCCGGCTCCTTCTTGAACTCGGGCAGGCGGTCCTTGGTCGGCATCGCAGCGTAGAAGGTGAGGCTGTTGTCGGTGGGGAAGGCGGCGCACCACTGCGGGTCCAGGAACCAGGCGGTAGCGTCGGGGGCGTTGGCGGGCGCGCCTCCTTCGAAGTAGCCGCCATAGGCGAAGCGGTTGTGGGGGTAGGTCTTGACCGGGACTTCGGCGAGCTCGGCGATGCGGGAGTCGCGACCGTCGGCGCCCACGGTAAGGCGACCTCGCAGATCGCGCTCCTCGCCCTCGCGATTACGGGCGGTGACCCCGGCGAAACTGCCGCTGTCCCGCAACAGCCGCTCGACGGTCCAGCCGAGCAGCATCTCGACCCCAGGCGTTTCCGCGGCGGTGCTGCGGACCAGCGGGTCGAGCACTTCGCGGCGCAGGTTGACGCCCCGCGAGGCGCGCTCCGGTGGCGCTTCGATCCATCCCCATCGGGTCCACATCCGCACCCGCGGCCGCTGTCCCCCGGCCGCTTCGATCGGCTCCAGCAGGCCGAGCCGTTCGAGCGCTGGGACGCCCGAGGCCTGGATGAAGTGCGAGCACATCCGCTTGAACGCCTTCGGATCGGGTTGCCTCTCCACGAGCGCGACCCGCAGACCGGCGCGGCCGAGCTGGATCGCGGTGGCACAGCCGGCGAGGCTGCCGCCGACGACGACCGCGTCATACGCCGGGGCGTCGCCGATGATGGGTGAAGGGGAATCGGTGCTGGGCATCTCGGGCCTCCAACCTGTTGCCTGTATACCGTTCGTCCCGTACTATACGACACGAATTATGAAAAGCAAGTCGAAAGAGATCAAGCTCACCGGCACCTCCTACGCGGTGCTTGCGGTGCTCGACGAGTTCGGGGAGATGACCTCCTACGACCTCAAGGGGGCGATGGAGATCTCGATCCAGAACTTCTGGCCCGTCCCGCACACCACCGCCTACGAGGAGCCGGCCCGCCTCGCCACCGCCGGCTATCTCGCGGCGCGCCAGGAGGAGGGCGGTCGGCGCCGCCGCATCTACTCGCTGACCGAGCAAGGGAAGGAGGCGTTGGCCGGCTGGGCCGCCGACACCGCGGTGACGCCGCCGCAGCTGCGCGAGGAAGCGATCCTGAAGGTCTTCGCCGGCGCCGACCCCGGGCCGCTCGGCGCTGGTAGGCGGGCTTGGCACGAAGCGAAGCGGGACGAACTGAGCGCGATGCTGCAAGAGGTGCGGGAGGCCGACGGCTACGGGGCCTCGGAGCGGACCCTGACGGTCGGTGTCGCCTACCACCAGAAGATGCTCGAGCTCCTCGACGCCCTCGCTCAGGCTCGCGAAGCCTGAAGCTTCAAGCGGAAGCGGCGAAGAGGAGAAGGTAGTTTGCTAGACTAATTACTTAAGCTAATCAATGGCCTTGCAAACCGACATCCCCCTGAGCGAGCGCGCCGCGCAGCTCCGCACGGCAATCGTCCGCACCGCCCGGCGACTGCGCCAGGAGGCGGCGGCGGAGACCACCGGCCTCACCCCGACCTCGATCGCGGCGCTGGCGACGATCGAGCGCCACGGGCCGCTGACCCCGAGCGAGATCGCCGCGATCGAGCGGGTCAAGCGGCCGACGATCACCCGCACGCTGGGCTGCCTCGAACGGGAGGGGCTGATCGACCGGGCCCCCGACCCGGCCGACGGCCGCAGCGCTCTGGTCAGCCTCAACGGCGCCGGCCGCGAGCGGCTGCGGCGCCTGCGCAAGCGCAAGAACGCCTACTTGGCGCGGCGCATGCGCGACCTCTCGGCTGAGGAGGTCGAGACGCTGGCGCGGGCGGCGGAGCTGCTCGAGCGGATGCGGGAGGGCGAGCAGCTTTGACGGCTGCGATCCGCCACTCCTTCAACTCGCTCGAGGTCGCCAACTACCGCCGCTACTTCACCGGCCAGCTGATCTCCCTCTCGGGGACCTGGATGCAGACGGTCGCCGCGGTCTGGGTCGTGCTCAGCCTCACCGGCAGCGGCGTCGCCGTCGGCCTCACCACCGCTCTGCAGTTCCTGCCGATGCTGCTGATCGGCGCCTGGGGTGGACTGCTCGCCGACCGCATCCCGAAGCGGCGGTTGCTGATCACGACGCAGGCGCTGATGGCGATCCCCGCGGTCGGCCTCTTCGCAGTCACCGCGACCGGCGTCGTCACCCCCTGGATGGTCTACCTCGCGGTCTTCGCGATGGGCTCGGTCAACGCGATCGACAACCCGACCCGGCAGAGCTTCGTGATCGAGATGGTCGGCGCCGACCGTGTCGTCAACGCGGTCAGCCTCAACAGCGTCATCGTCCAGGCGGCGCGAATCGTCGGCCCGGCCTTCGCCGGGATCCTGATCGCGACCGTCGGCGTCGTCCCCTGCTTCGCCCTCAACGCGCTCACCTTCGTGGCGATGATCCTGGCGCTGCGGCGGATGGACCCGGCCCGGCTGCACGCGGCTCCGCCCGCCAGGCACGAGCCGGGCGCGATCCGCGCCGGGCTGCGCTACGTCCTGCGCACGCCGGAGCTGATGGTGCCGCTGGCGCTGATGGCCCTGGTCGGGACGCTCGGCTTCAACTTCCAGGTGGTGCTGCCGCTGCTCGCCAAGTTCAGCTTCGAGTCCGGTGCGACGACCTACGCGACCCTGGTCTCGGCGATGGCGGTCGGCTCGATCGTCGGCGCCCTCGTCAACGGCCACCGCGGCCGCACCGGCCCGACGCTGATCGCCGGCGGCGCACTCGCCTTCGGCGTCTCGGCCCTGGGAGCGGCGGCGATGCCGAACCTCGCCTTCGAGGTCCCGGCCCTGATGCTCCTCGGCGCCGCCTCGGTCACCTTCGCCGCCACCATCAACTCCACCCTCCAGCTGGCCGTCTCGCCCGAGATGCGAGGCCGGGTGATGGCCCTCTACAGCGTCGTCTTCCTCGGCTCGACCCCGATCGGCGCCCCACTCGCCGGCTGGCTGGCGCAGAGCTACGACCCTCGGGTCGCCCTGATGCTGGCAGGCACCTCCGGCCTCTTTGCCGCCTGGGCCGCCCGCGCCTCCTTCAAGCGGTTCGAGATCCGCACCGCCGAGCACGCGCTTCCTTAGAGCTTCGTTCAGAAAGAGGCTCGCGGAACCACGCCGGCGCGTGCCGGAGGCGTACCCGATTCTCGACACACTCCGCTGTGTCGAGAATCGGTTGGGCTTGAACCCTTCCCCTCAGGGGGTGGCTGCCGCGCCTGATCAAAGTCGTTCCAAAATGCGAGCAGCGATGGGAGGTCCGGCGAGGGGGACTCGCCGGACACTCCCCGCTCTTGCCGGCGAGTCCCCCGCCGGACGCTCCAACCCCACTTGCCTATTCGACGTACCCCGCCGATTCGAGGTACGCCTTGGCGGCCGCCTTAGGCGTTTCCTTTTCGAGTTCGACCCGAGCGTCGAGCTCCTGGACGACTTTCAGGTCGAGGCCTTCCTGCACCTGCAGGATCGTCTTTTCGTAATCGGGCCCGGCCTCTGCGGCGACCTTATTAGTGGTCACGAAAATGATGTTGCCGGCCGGGAAGACTTCCTTGTCGTCTTCGAGGATCACGAACTTGTCCTTCTCGGCCGAGAGCTGCGGGTCGGTGGTGAAGAGGATCGAGAGGTCGGCTTGGCCCTTTTCCAGCACCGCGTAGCGGAGGCCGATGTCGACCGGGGTGAAGGACTTGAACTTCAGCCCGTACAGCTTTTCCAACCCGGCCAGGCAGTCGATCCGCTGGCGGCACTCGGGCGAGCCGTAGAGGGAGAGTTTTTCCGAGACGCCTTCGAGATCGGAGACGGTCTGCAAGCCGTACTTTTCGGCGGTCTTGGTGGTCGTGCCGACCGCGTTGGCGCTGGCGAACGGCGTCGGTTCGAACGCCTCCAGGCCTTCGGTGTCGAGTTCTTCGTTGGCTTTTTCCCATGCTTCGGTCGCGTCAGAGGGGACTTCTTCGGGTTCGAGGCCGAAGAACGAGGTCAGCGCGGTCGAGGCGTACTCCGGGTAGCCGGAGATCTGCCCGGTCCTCACCGCTTTCAGGGCGACCGTTTCGGAGCCGAGGTTGAGCGCGCTCTTCACCTTGTAGCCCGCCGCGGCCAGGGCCTGCGCGTAGATTTCCCCGAGGATTTCCTGTTCGGGGAAGTTCTTCGAGCCGATCGTCAGGCTGACCCTGCCGTTTTCGGGGTTCGACTGAATCGCCGCGCCCGAGCCGCCTTCGCTGGTTTCGCCGCTGGTGGTGTCGTCGCCACCGCCGCACGCGGCGATGCCGAGCGTCAAGGCGAGGGCGGCAAGCGCCGCAAGCAGCACTCGCACTCTCGTCTGGTCGGTCCTCACTGGTTGCCTCCTCTTTGGGGTGGGTGATGTGTCGGATAAGTCTGTAAGTAGGGGTCAGTCAGTCTTTAACCTCAGCCCGTCGGAAGTCAGGCGGCTCTGCAGGAGCGCCAGCAGGCCCTCGATCGTCAGCGCCAGCAGGGCGACGAGAATCGCCCCGGCAAGCAGCCCGTTTTCGCCGTAGACATTGCGGTTGAGGATGAAGTCGCCAAGCGTTTCCACTCCCGCCAGCGGCGCGATGGTCGCGGTGGCGATGATCACGATCGCGGCTGCCCGCACCCCGCCCATCACAGTCGGAATCGCCAGCGGCAGCTCGACCTTGCGGATGATGGCCAGCTCACTCATGCCCATGCCGCGGGCGGCCTCCACCGCGGCAGGGTCCACCTGCCGTACTCCGACATAGGAGTTGACGAGAATCGGGGCGACGCCGAGGAGGGCAAGGGCCGGTGCCACCGTCTTCAGCCCGACGCCGATCAGGACGGCGACCAGCGCGATCACCGCCAGCTCGGGAATGGCGCGGCCGGCGTTGCCGATGCCGACAGCGAGGAATTCGCCGATCCCGCGATGACCGAGGTAGAGGCCGATCGGCAGGGCGACGACGAGGGCGATCGCCAACGCCAAGGCGGTGACCTCGAGGTGCTTGAACAGCAGTTCGATCGACTTGTCGAATCCGCCGACCTTGTTGCCACCGGTCACGTTCGAGACCTGCGGCGTGAAGATGAATTCGATCGCACCGCCGAACGAGGCAAAGGGGAGGTGCGTAATCACCGTAAGCTCACCCTTCGCCACGGAGTGGTCAGCCGCTGCACCGTCAGCAGCACGAGATCGAAGACAAGCGCCATTGCCATCACGATCGCGCCGGCAATGACGATGCTGGTCGGGAAGGTCAGGTTGCCGCTGCCGTATATCTGCGTCCCGAGCCCGCCGGCGTTGATGAAGACGACAAGCGTCGCAATTGCGATCGTGCTGACCACCGCGACGCGGAGGCCGGCGATGATCTCGGGAATCGCCAGCGGCAGCTCCACGCGCCAGAGGATCTGGCGATCGGTGAATCCCATTCCCTGGGCAGCATCTTTGGCCGACTCGGGAACATTGGCGAGGCCGAGCATCGTGTTGCGGTAGATGATCTGCAGCGTGTAGGCAGACAGCACGACGATCGCCGTATCTCGGCCGAAGCCGGTGACGGGCAGCAGCAGGAAGAAGAAGGCGATGCTGGGGATCGTGTAGAGGACGCCGGTGGCGACAAGCATCGGCGACTGCAGCCGGCGCCTGCGATGGGCGAGCAGCGCAAGCGCGAAGGCGATGGCGAAGCCGATCACTACCGAGAGCAGCACGATTTCCAGGTGCTGCGCGGTCGGCGTCTCGTACCGGTCGATGTTTTCCTTTGCCCAGTCCCAGCAGAAAAGATGGCTCGACTGTGCCTGGCACGGCAGCGTCTCCGAGCTGCGTTCGCGGAAGAAGTCGCCGCCCACTTCGCCCGCTGCGATCGGGAACGGGCTATTCATGCGGTCTCTCCACGGCGCTGTGCTCGTCGCTCTTGGCCTCCGGCGAGGCGAGGAACTCGGAGATGATCTCGACCGAGAGGACGCCCGCGATCCGGCCCTGGTGGTCGACCACCGGCGCGTACTGCGCCTCGCCCTGCAGGAGGTCGGCGAGAGCGTCGCGCATCACGTCGTCGCGCTCGAGCACCGGTCCCAGCGGTGAGTCCGGCTGTTGCGGCACCACCTCGCCGCCGAGGTCGCGCTCGCTGAGCCAGCCCAACGGCCGCCGCTCGCCGTCGACCAGCAGGGAGTAGGGGATTTCGACGTCGGGTGCCGCCAGCTTCGCCCGCACCTCGGCGGTCGATTGGCCGACGTGCGCGAGCGGGGCTTCCCAGAGGTTGATGTCGGCGACCCGCATCAGCGCCAGCCGCTTCAGCGCCCGGTCGGCGCCGACGAAGTCCTCGACGAACTCGTTCGCCGGCGCCATCAGCAGCTCCGCCGGGGTGGCGTACTGCTCGACCCGGCCGCCTTCGCGCAGCACCGCGACCCGGTCGCCCATCTTGATCGCCTCGTCGATGTCGTGGGTGACGAAGAGGACGGTCTTCTGGATCTCCGTCTGCAGGCGCAGGAACTCGTTCTGCAGGCGCTCGCGGTTGATCGGGTCGATCGCGCCGAAGGGCTCGTCCATCAGCATCACCAGCGGGTCCGCCGCCAGCGCCCGCGCCACCCCGACCCGCTGCTGCTGGCCGCCGGGGAGCTGGGCGGGGTAGCGGTCGCCGAGCTCGGGGTCGAGCCCGATCAGCGCCAGCAGCTCGGCGCTGCGCTGGCGGATCCGCTCCTTCTTCCAGCCCAGCAGCTCGGGGACGGCGCCGATGTTCTCGCTGATCGTGCGGTGGGGGAAGAGGCCGATCTGCTGGATCACGTAGCCGATCTCCCGCCGCAGCTGCGCCGGCTCGCGCTCGCGCACCGAGCGGTCGCCGACCAGGACGTCGCCGGAGGTGATCTCGACCGTGCGGTTGACCATCCGCATCGCCGTCGTCTTGCCGCAGCCGGAGGGGCCGACGAGGACGCAGATCTCCCCGGCCGGCACCTCGAGACTCAGATGGTCGACAGCGGGCTCGGAGGCGCCCGGGTACAGCTTCGTCGTTTCCTCGTAACGGACGGAGGAGGCCCCGGATCGGGACTGCGCGTCGCTCGACTCCCCGGACGGCATTGCCGCGAGCCTATACCCCGGCTGCCTCCCGCCCACTCATCTGGCGATCGTGGCCGTGGTGCTCGCAACCGTGCACGCCGTTCCGTCCGCGGCTGACCCAGAACAGCGCCGCGAAGACGAACAGCCCGAGGATGTTGAGGAAGAGCTTGTAGTCGACCTCGATCGAGCCGAAGACGTCCTCACGGGTGGGGCGAGGGCCGGTCGGGATCAGGTTGAAGAGGCCGAAGAGGCCGTCGACGACCAGTGCCGCAATCACGATCGTGACGAACATCAGCGCCGTGATCCGCAGGGCGAACGGGGTCCCGTAGTACTTGCGGTAGGCGAGCACGATCGGGATCACGATCAGGTCGGCGAAGAGGAAGGCGACGACCCCGCCGAAGCTGATCCCACCCGACCAGAGCACCGCCGCCAGCGGCACGTTGCCGATTGAGCAGACGAAGCTGAGGATGGCGATGATCGGGCCGACGATCGCGTTCTCGATCGTCTGCACCAGCGGCGGCGCGTCGGCGACAAACAAGAAGTTGAAGAAGTCGTCGCCGAGCAGGCCGATGAAGCCGGCGAGCAGGAAGCCGATCGAGATCTCCTTCCAGAGCATCTGCACGTCGCCGCGGAAGTT
This sequence comes from Solirubrobacterales bacterium, assembly GCA_044868125.1. Taxonomy (GTDB): domain Bacteria; phylum Actinomycetota; class Thermoleophilia; order Solirubrobacterales; family 70-9; genus VAYN01. The sequence continues at coordinate 10,339 of JBIOWB010000097.1, read as the reverse complement.
GCCGCCGACGCCGGCCCAGGCGGCACGGGTGGTGAGCCGCTCCCGCCAGGAGAGCGACTCTTCTGCGTCGTCGCCGTGGTGATGACCGACCTGCGCCTCCTGCGCGTGGCGCCGCGCCCGCTCCTCCAGCCGCGGCGAGACGAAGACCCGCAGCAGCACCGCCATCAGCGCGATCAGGACGATGCCGCCGACGAACTCGGCGAGGGTGAACTGCCAGCCCATCAGCACCCAGAGGACCAGCCCGAGCTCCCAGACCAGGTTGGTCGAGGCGAACTGGAAGGCGAGCGCGGTGACCGCCGAGGCGCCCTTCTGAAACAGCGACTTGGCGATCGCGATCGCCGCATAGGAGCAGGAGGAGGAGGCGGCGCCGAGTCCCGTCGCCTTGGCGACCGGGGCGAGGCCTTCGCCCGAGAGCGCCCCTTCGATTCGCGCCCGCGGCACCCAGGCCTGGACTACGCCCGAGATCGCGAAGCCCAGCACCAGCGCCCACCAGACCTCATACGCCATCAGGAAGGACATTTCGAATCCCTCCCAGATCTTCGCGAGCACGTCGCTCATCGCCTCACCAGCCTTCCCACCGCGGCCATCAGCTCATCGACTTTCTCCACCCGCTCGCCCTCGTCGGCTTCGACCACGCAGTGGCGCGTGTGCTCGTCGAGCAGACCCAGCGCGACCTTGTCCAGCGCCGCCTGGATCGCCCCGATCTGCGTCAGCACGTCGATGCAGTAGCGCTCCTCCTCGACCATCCTCGAGACCCCGCGGACCTGTCCCTCGACCCGCGCCAGCCTTTTCAGCAGTTTCTCCTTGTCCTCCTGGTATCCGACCATGCGAGGACTGTAGCAGATACCCCTAGGGGGTATCTAAGGACCAAGCAAAGCCGCTGGCACCACGGCGATGCCATCGGAGCGACGGTAAGCGACTTCGCCCGTATTGACGACGACAGCGTCGAGCAATTCATCGCCGATCCTCTCTTGGAGCCACCGCAGGCTTGCGACGTCTTCATCCCTGATGGTTCGTTTCAGCTTCACCTCGATCGCCACCACCTGTCTCGTCAGGTCCTCGACGATGAGGTCGACCTCCCTGTCGCCGCTGAACGTCCTCAGGTGTCCAACGGTCGCCTCGGCGTTCTGCGCATAGACGCGGACGCAAAGGGTGACCAGGGACTCGAAGAGCGCTCCCAACAGCGTCCCATCACGGGGGATCGGCGGTCCCAATTCCTTGTTCCCAAGCAGGGCTTGACGGGTTGCCCCCAGCAGTCGTGCAGCAAGTGCCGGGTCTACGAGATGTTGCTTCGAGGCAGCGGAAAGTCTCGAGAGGTGCCGTCGGGTCGGTTGCCAGGCCGGGACCGGGTCGAGAATCCAGAGGCGCTCGAGGATGGTGCGGTAGGGAAGGGCCGCGTCCTTCGACAGCTGCTCGCCATCATCTCCGGTCGCCGCCGCGCGGATCTTCTCGAACGAGGTGGTCGTCGACGTTGCGGCTGCGTAGGCAGCCATCCATCGGCGCAATCCCACGGGATTGCGCACCTGGTGCCCGAGCTCGGCGAAGTCGCGGTCGACGATGCGAGCGGCATAGCTCTCGAGCTGCAGGCGCAGGGCGCGATCGCCGAGGCCGCGGAGACCTGGGAAGCCAGAGGCAAGGATCTCGTCGACATAGTCCTCAAGAGTTATCGAGGTCTCCCCCTTGATCGCCGGCCGCGTGCCCTCGAGCAGCTCTGAGAGGCTGACGGTGGTGGGGCGGTTGAGGCGCTCGGCAAGGGTGAGGGGTCGCAGGCGAATCGTTGGAATTCGCCCGGCACCGGAATGTCGACCGCCACCATCGGGCGATGCAGAACCAGTCAGAAGAAAGCTTTCTGCGCCCGCTCCGTCGTCGACAGCGCGCCGAACCAGGTCCCACGTCTCGGGCAGGCGCTGCCACTCGTCGATCAGGATCGGCCTTTCGTCGGCAAGCAAACGCTTGGGATCGGCTTCGGCAAGCGTCAGCTGGCTCGGATCGTCGAAACGATGAACAGTGGCTGCTCGGCGAGAGGCGCTCTCCGTCTTTCCCACGCCTTTAGCGCCCTCGATGGACAGGGCGGGGAGGGACTCCAAAAGCTCGTCTAGCTCTTCGTCGAGAATCCGGTGTTGATAGAGCATGGGACCACCTCCCAATCGTGGCTCACTACCCTTCTATTTCGCAGTAGTTTACCCTTCCATTTCGCAGGTATATATCCTTCCATTTCGCAGCAACTTATCCTGCTATTTCGCAGGGGCTCAGGCTTAGAGGCCGAGGCGGTGGGCGCGCTCGGCGGCCTTGGCGACGATCTCGTCGATGTCCGGCACTTCGCCGCCTCGCATGAGGACCTTGCCGGCGACGACGGTGGTGTCGACGCTGGCGCCGGAGGCGGCATAGACCAGGTCGGAGGCGAGGTCGCCGATCCCCAGCTCGGGGGCATTGGGGCGCAGGAGGAGAAAGTCGGCGGGGGCGCCGACCTCGAGCGGGGTGGCGCCGAGCAGCGGCGCGCGGGCGCCGGTGGCGACGGCCCAGGCCTCGGCGGCGTCGATCGCGGTCGGATCTCCCGCGGCGTGCTTCTGGGCGAGGGCGAAGAGCTTGAGGTCGGCGAGCAGGTCGAGCGAGTCGTTGGAGCCGGCGCCGTCGGTGCCGAGGCCGACCCTGACCCCCGCGGCCTCGGCGGCGGGGTGGGGGAAGACGCCACCGACCGCGAGCTTCATGTTCGCCGCCGGGTTGGTGACGACGGTGGCGCCGCGCTCGGCGATCAGCGCCAGCTCCCCGGGGTCGAGCCAGACCCCGTGGGCGAGGATCGTCCGCTCGCTCAGCAGCCCCAGCCGGTCCAGGTAGTGCGCCGGCCGTTCGCCATGCTCGGAGAGGCAGTCCTGGACCTCCTTCTCGGTCTCCGAGAGGTGGATCTGGACCGGCAGGTCGCGCTCGGCGCTGAGCTCGCCGATCCAGCGGAGCGACCTTTCGCCGACGGTGTAGATCGCGTGCGGGGCGAGGGCGGGGGTGACGAGCGGGCCGAAGCGCGCGAGCGTTTCGAGGCTGCGGTTGGCGGAGTCCTGCAGCTGCTCGAAGCTGCCGTTCAGGTCGAACAGCGGCACCCCGATCGCGGCCCGGATGCCGGCGTCCTCGACCGCCCGCGCGGTCGCCTCCGGCCGCCAGTACATGTCCCAGAAGCGGGCGGTGCCGCTGCGGGTCATCTCCGCGCAGGCGAGGCGGGCACCCCAGTAGACGTCTTCTTCGTCGAGCTTCGCCTCGACCGGCCAGATCCGCCCTTCCAGCCACGGCATCAGCGGCAGGTCGCCACCGGAGCCGCGGAACAACGTCATCGCCGCGTGGGTGTGGCCGTTGACGAGAGGGGGAACCAGGTGCGCGCCCGCCGCTTCGATCATCTCGTCGCCGGGATGCGCTTCGACGTCGGGTCCGAGCGCGACGATCGTCTCGCCCTCGCATCGAACCCCCACCAGCTCGCCGTCGAGCCGGGCATCGAGCACCGCCAGTCTCATCGGCCCACGGCCCCGAGTCGCGGCAGCACCGCCGCCAGCCCCTCGCGCAGACGCTCGGCGTTGATCAGGCGGTCGGCTTCCATCGCCTCTACGCCGACCGGCTCCGCCGCGAGTCCGTTGGCGAGGTTGTCGACGACGCAGAGCGCCGCGTAGTCGAGGCCGAGCTCCTTGGCGACGACGCACTCGGAGGCGAGCGTCATCCCCACCACGTCGGCGTGCGCCGCCATCAGCCGAATCTCGGCCGGCGTCTCGAAGCGCGGCCCGCGCGCCTGCCAGTAGACCCCGCCGTCCTTCGGCGCTTGCCCGCCTTCGCTCCAGGCGGCAATCAGTTCCGCCCGCCAGCGCGGGGCGAAGCCGGGCGCCGAGTGGGCGCGCCCGTCCTCATATATGGAGCTGCCGAGGTTGAGGGCGATGAAGTCGTCGGGGCAGACGAGGCTGCCGACTGCGAGCTCGGGGTGAAGCGACCCGACCGATCCGATCGCCAGCACCCGGTCGCAGCCCTGCTCCAGCAGGGGCCGCAGGTTCGCCTCGTGGTCGATCGCGTGGGGAAGGACGAAACCGCCGTTGGCGTCATGGCGCTGGACGATCGCCGCCCCCTGCTCGGCGGCCGCGGCCGCGATCTCCTCGCCGCCCGGCCCCAGCGCGTTGCTGCCGAGGATCACCGCCAGTCGTCCCATCGGCCGATCCTAGTTTCGATTCCCCTAGGGTGCGGGAAATGGAGCGAGAGGTGTCGGGGAACGACGAGAGGGAAGAACGCGACTCCGGACGCGACGAGACCGAGGAGGAACGCCTCGATCGCAACCTCGGCGAGCTGCTGCAGGAGCTGCGCGTCGCCCTGCCCGGCGTCCAGGTCCTCTTCGCCTTCCTGCTCGCCGTCCCGTTCCAGCAGGGCTTCCAGGAAGTCACCGAGTTCCAGAAGGACGTCTACTTCGCGACCCTGATCCTCGCCTCGCTCTCGGCGACGATGCTGATCTCCCCCTCGGCCTACCACCGGGTCACCTTCCGCTACCAGCAGAAGCGCCGGCTCGTCTACTACGCGAACCGCTTCGCGATCGTCGGCCTCCTCTTGCTTGCCCTGGCGATGACCGGCGCGATCCTGCTGATCTCCGACGTGCTCTTCTCCACCGCCGCGGCGGTCGTCACGGCGGGTCTCGCCCTCTGCGTCTTCGGCTTCTTCTGGTTCGTGCTGCCGCTGCGGCGGCGGCTCAAGCTCAGCGCGGGGCAGGAGCCCCTAGGGAAGCCCGAAAAGAGCTGAGCTCCTCCTCGAGTCGGTCGAGGAAGGGCACCTCTGGCGCCTTCTCGCGCAGCAACCGCAGGTCTTCTTCCCAGATCTGGAGCTTGAGCTCGATCGGCACCCTGAATTCGTCGCGGACCGCCTCGCCTTCCTCGGCGTAGGCGGCGGCGAGGGTGCTGACGTTGGTCAGCTTGTCGGCGCCGTAGATCGCCATCGCCTCGGTGGGGGCGGCGGCCAGGCGTTCGCGGTGCTCGGCCTTGCGCTCGCGGTAGTCGTCGATCGATTCGTCGTCGGTCATCGCCCCGACCAGCCCGGCGACCGTGCCGCCGAACTTCTCGCGCAGCTCGTCCAGGGTCGTTTCCGAGTCCTCGACCACGTCGTGCAGCAGCGCCGCCGCCAGCACCTCCTCGCCGTAGCCGTGCTCGTCGAGAAGCGCCGTCACCCGGATCGGGTGCTCGACGTAGGGCATGCCGCCGCTGCCGTTGCGGATCTGCCCCTCGTGATCCGAGCGCGCCTGCTCCAGCGCCGCGTGCACCAGCGGCGAGCGCTCGGCGACGGCCTCGATTCGATCGGCCGGGGACACGCCCGCAGCCTAGATGATTGATTCCTCCGGGAAGGCGATCTAAACGCTCAGGCGGTGGCGGCCGTCGTCGCCGCGGCCGAAGCCGAGGTGGCTTTCGGCGAACGCACCGGAAGCTCGTACTCGCTGCGCTCCTGCGCCACATCGACCGCGGTGGGATTGCCGCCGAGCTCGGTCCAGCCCCGCCGCGCTTCCGCCGCCAGGCCGTCGAGGAAGTCGTCGGAGTGGAGCGGGTCGTGGTGGAAGAGGACGGTGCGCTCGGCGCCGGTGCGGCGGGCGAAGCTGAGCGCATGGCTCGTCGCCGAGTGGCCCCAGCCGACGTGACAGGGGTACTCGGCGTCGGTGTACTGGCCGTCGTGGACCAGCAGCGAGGCGTCCTTGGCGAGGGCGAAGCCGGAGATCCAGTCCTCCTCGAGCTCGTCGAGGTCGGCGCCGAGGGCCGGCTCGTGGTCCGGGATGTAGGCGAGTGAGGAGTCGCCGTCGTCGATCCGGTAGCCGAGCGTCGGCCCGCGGTGGGAGACCGAGGCGGAGCGGATGCGGGCGGAGCCGATCTCCCACTCGCTCTCCGGGCAGTGGCGGAAGGAGACGTCGCAGGGCAGCTCGCGGACCTCGACCGGGGAGAGGGGGGCGGAGATGTAGCGGGCGATGCGGTCGCGCAGCGAGGCCTCCGGCGAGGCGGGCCCCCAGATCACGATCTCGGTCTGCGGCCGGAAGGCGGGGGCGAAGAAGACGAGCCCCTGGATGTGGTCGAGGTGGAGGTGGGTGAGGAGGATGTGGAGGCGGGTCGGCTCGTTGGGCAGGGCGAGGCCGAGGCAGCGGATGCCGGTGCCGGCGTCGAGGGCGAGGACCGAGCCGTCGGCGAGGGCCACCCCGACGCAGGAGGTGTTGCCGCCGTAGCGGATCGTTTCGGGCCCCGGGGCCGGGATCGAGCCGCGCGTCCCCCAGAGCTTGACCTTCATGCCGGCAGCGCTCCGTTGCCGTTGGCCAGCGCGGGCCAGAAGACGGCGATCGCGCCCTGAGAGCCGTGCGGGGTGAGGATCGGGAAGGCGGAGACCTCGACGTCGTGCTGGGTGCCGTCGGTCGAGCGCACGGTCAGCTCGGCGTGGGCGGGGCGGCCGGCGCGGACCGCCCTGACGAGCGGCAGGTCGTCGTAGGGGATCGGCTCGCCGCTCTCGTCGAAGGGGCCGAAGAGCGAGCCCCACTCCTGCGGGCCGACCGTCCCCAGCTCCTCGAAGCGCTTGCCCAGGAGCAGCCCCGCGGCCTCGTTGTAGAAGACGAGCAGCCCGCCCTCGTCGACGAGGAAGGCAGGGGTCGAGAGAGCCGACATCAGGTTCCTGGCAAGGATCAGCTCCAACGGCCTCTGCGTCACAAACGACACTTTAAATCCCCGTCCTAATCGCTCAGGGAAATGCCGGGATTTGCGCTGCAGGAGCCAAGGTTCCTCACCTTCCCGTGACGGCCGTTACCAAGGCGTGACTTTCGTCACTTAGCTTCTTCGAAGCGGTTAGGGCAGGGCCAACCAAGCGCTCTGTTTAGCCGGCAGCTTCGGCGCGGCGGAGGCCGCCTCGGGCCCATAGCGCGAACAGAATGGGGAGGGCTACGGCGACGGTGAAGGCCAGGGCGACTACGGTGGGGTCGCCGGAGATGAAGCCGCGGCCGGCCTCGAGCAGCGCCGTCACCGGGTTGACCGAGGCGACGGCGTGGATCCAGCCGCTGAGCAGGCTGAGCGGGACGTAGACCGGGGCGAGGAAGAGGATCAGGAAGACCGGGAACTGCATCAGCGGCCCGCCCTGGATCGAGCGCACCCGCATCGCCACCCCCGCCGCCCACAACGTCGCGGCGACGTTGACGAAGACGGCGAGGCCGTAGAGGCCGACCAGTTCGACCCCGGCGCCGTCGACCTGCATCCCGGCGACCAGGGCGATCGCGGTCAGCACGGTCCAGGTGATGAAGGCGCGGACCAGGGCCGCGGCCGCGTAGCCGGCGACGATGCCGCTGCGGTTGCCGGCCGCGAGCAGGTAGCGGCGGGCGAAGCCGGTCTCGAAGTCGCGGGCGATCGCGAAGCCGGTGAAGACGCCGCCGAAGGCCGCCGACTGCAGCAGCACGAAGACGAACTGGAAGGCGGTGTAGCCGGTCGGGAAGTCGAAGCCGGGGACGTTGGCGACGGCCGAGAGCCCGCCCGCGAAGGAGACGAAGAAGAAGAGCGGGAAGACCAGCGCCGGGACGAGGAAGGCGGGGTTGGTGAGGAAGTTGTGGATGCTGCGCCAGGCGACCGCGCGGCTGACGGCGCGGAAGCTCCCTCCGGGCGCGGCCTGGGCGGTGGTGGCGCTCACGTCCGCACCAGCCTCGTCTTCAGGGCCGAGCTGGCCGCGTACATCCCGAGCACGAGGATCGCCAGGGCGATTCCGAAGCCCAGCAGGAGCGGGCCGAGCTCCCAGCCTTCGATCAGCAGCGAGCGGAACGCGTTCAGCAGGTAGGAGACCGGGTTGGCCGAGGCGACGTCGTGGAACCACTGGGTCTGCAGGAGGTCGAGCGGCAGCGCCATCGAGGAGAGGAAGAGGAAGACGAAGAAGACGGGGAAGAGGCTCTGGACCGCCTCGCCGGTGCCGGTGCGCAGGGCGGCGAAGAGGCCGAGGGTGCCGAAGGCGACGGTGATCGTCACCGAGAGGACGACGATGACCAGGGCGCCGGCCGGGCCGGCGGCGAGCTCGGCGCCGGCGGTGAGGCCGACGAGGAGGTAGGTCACCGCCTGGATCAGGCCGAGGATGACCGCGCCGGCGAGGAGGCCGCTGAGCAGGGCGGCGCCGCGCAGCGGGGTGAGGGCGAGGCGGTTGAGGAAGCCGGTTTCGATGTCGCGGGCGAGGTCGGTGCCGGCGTTCATCACCGAGAACAGCGCCCCCTGCATGAAGGGGACGGCGAGGGCGAAGGTGAGGTAGGAGTCGGTCGGGAAGCCGGGGAGGTTGGTCGCGTCTTTGAGCCCGCCCGAGTTCACGGCGAGAAGGAAGAGCGGGAAGATCAGGGCGGGGACGATCTGCGCCGGCTGGCGCAGGGTGCGCAGGACCGAGCGGTGGGCGAGCTGCCCGACCTGGGTGGCGAGCGAGTGGGAGGTGGGGGAGCCGCTCATGCCGGGGCGAGGGCCTCCGGCTCGGCGGCCTCCGCCTCGTCCTCGTCGCCGGCGCCCTCGAGCGAGCGCCCGGTCTTGGCGAGGAAGACGTCGTCGAGCGAGGGGGCGTGCAGCTGCAGGTGCTCGATCGCGATGTTCTCGGAGTCGAGAGCGCGGACGACCTCGGCCAGCTGCGACTCGCCGCCGTCGAGGCGAACGGCGACGGCGCGGGGGTGGGCGCCGGCGGGCTCGCCGAAGCGGCCGAGCACGGCGGCCATGCGCTCGCGGTCGCCTTCGTCGCGGGGGATCGCCTCGACCGTGGGGCGACCGATTTCGGCCTTCAGTTCGGCCGGGGTGCCCTCGGCGACGATGCGGCCGTGGTCGATGATCCCGACCCGGTTGGCGAGGGCGTCCGCCTCCTCCAGGTACTGGGTGGTGAGGAAGACGGTGACGCCGTCCTCGGCGGCGAGGCGGGCGACCTCGTCCCAGAGGGCGGTGCGGCTCTGGATGTCGAGCCCGGTCGTCGGCTCGTCGAGGAAGAGGATGCGGGGCCGGTGGGCGAGCGCCAGCGCCAGGTCTAGCCGGCGCTTCATCCCGCCCGAGTAGCCGCCCACCTTGCGGTCGGCGGCGTGGGCGAGGCCGACCCGCTCGAGCAGTTCGCCGCCGCGCTCTTCGCGCTCGGGCTTGCCGAGGCCGTGGAGGGAGGTCTGCAGGCGCATGTGCTCGCGCCCGGTCAGCAGCGGGTCGAGGGCAGCCTCCTGCAGGGCGGCGCCGATCGCGCCGCGCACCCGCGGGCCATCCTCGACCACGTCGAAGCCGGCGACCCGGGCGCTGCCGGCGGTGGGCGGGAGGAGGGTGGTCAGCATCAGCACCGTGGTCGACTTGCCGGCGCCGTTGGGGCCGAGGAAGCCGTAGATCTCGCCCTGGGCGACCTCGAGGTCGATGCCGTCGACCGCGCGCGGCCCGTTCTTGAACTCACGGACGAGCCCTTCCACCTCGATACCGCCGATCGGCGCGCTGCTGTCAGCCATGACTGGTCTCCAATTCGCTATCGGTCTCTCACGGTCTGAGACTACGGAGGCCGGCCGACCTTCGACGGAGCAAAGTCATAGAACTCCGTCCCCATGTACGAGCGCACCCGCACCTACCGCCTGGCGATGAACGTCAACAAGCCCGTCGCCTGGTGGGGGCGAATGCAGGTCGAGGGACTGGAGACGGTGCCGGAGGAAGGGCCGCTGCTGATCGTCGGCAACCACGACAGCCACTGGGACCCGGTGATGGTGGGGATTGCGGCCCTGGAGCGGCGCCAGATCCGCGCCCTCGCCAAATCCGACCTCTGGAAGGTCCGCGGCCTCGGCCCGATCCTCAACGGCATGGGACAGATCCCGATCGAACGCGGCAAGGGCGACGCGCAGGCGCTGGCCCGGGCGATCGAGGCGCTGCGCTCGGGCATCTGCATCGGCGTCTTCCCCGAGGGCACCCGCTCCAAGGGCAAAGTCCTGCGCGCCCGCAGCGGCGTCGGCCGCCTCGCCCTGGAAGTGCCCGAGGCGCACGTCACTCTCGTTGCGATCGAGGGGACCTCCGACCTCACCGGCTTCCCCCGCCGTCCCCGCATCCGCATCCGCTTCTTCGACCCGGTCGGCGGCCAGCCTCGTCCCGACGAGGATCCGAGCGAGCTCTCGGCCCGGCTCCTCGCCGAGATCCGCGAGCTCACCCCCCCGTCGCTCTCCTACCGCAAGCGCGCCAAGCTCAGCGGCGTCAGCGAAGACTGACGAGGCTGCCTCTTTCCGTTCCTTATCGGCGGGGATGGGACAACCGCATCCGATTTTGAGCACACCCTGCTGTGTTCGAAATCGGCTACGCAATACGGCTGTGCTCGCCGTGGTTCCTTTCGGGTGTCGCCATCGTTCGACGCCCTGGCGCGC
>JBIOWB010000096.1:0-7363 GCA_044868125.1 Solirubrobacterales bacterium | reverse complement strand
CGGAGGCGCAGCTGCGGGCGAGCTCGATGAACGCGTTGGCGCACGGGGCGGACACGCTCTACCTGCCGCTCTCGAACCCGGTCTCGGAGATGACCGCGCTGCGCGGAGCGGAGCTGATCGCGCGGGCTTCCCGCCGTCACGGCTTTCGCCCCGCTTCGCACGTCGTCGAGGTCGTCGGCGAGTGCGCCCACCAGCGCCGCGGCGGCGGCCGGGACCTGCCCCGACGCCACCTCGTGCACGTCGCTTGCCGCGGCGGCCAGCTCCTCCGCCCCCGCCAGCGCCCGCTCCGTGCTCAGCAGCTCGAACTCGCCTACCCCCTGCTCGCGCAGGACTTCGACAGCCACATCGACCCCGCCCCGCCGGAAGACGACGGTGCGGCCGGCGTCGCGCCAGGTGAAGTCGGCGCTCAACCGCGTGCTTGGACGCGCGGGTTCTGCACCGGCCGCAGGCGCGGTTCGACCTCGTCGCGCAGGTGCTCGAAGTCGGGCGGCAGCGAGAGCTTCTCGCCGAGGTGCTCGAGCGGCTCGTCGACGGTGAAGCCAGGACCGATGGTCGCGATCTCGAACAGCACCCCGCTCGGCTCGCGGAAGTAGATCGAGCGGAAGTAGAAGCGATCGATTTCCGGCGTCGGCTGGGCGCCGCCCGAGACTGCCTTCTCGCGCCAGTCGAGCAACTCCTCGGGAGTCGAGGCCCAGGCGACGTGGTGGACGCTGCCGGCACCCTGCAGCCCGCGCTCGCTCGGCGCCTCGTCGTAGACGTAGAGGCCGCCGCGGTTCTCACCCCGCGCTTCCCAGCCCCCGTCGACCCGCTCGAACTCGAGTGCCCCCAACAGATCCTCGCTCGCCCCCGGCGAGGTCGCGAAGGCGCGCACCGCGTGGAAGCCCTGCAGCGCCACCTCGGAGGGAATCTCGGGATGGTCGGCGATCAGCGGCGCGTCTGGCACGTCGACCACCACCAGCTCGTGGTCGAGGCCCTCCGGGTCGGAGAAGGTCAGCCCCTCCCCGTCGCGCTCGGACTCGGTGTCGTTGGCGCGCAGCCGCTCCTCCCAGAAGTCGAACGCCTCGGTCGAAGCGACGCGCCAGACGATCCGGTGCACCATCCCCGCCCCGGGCCGACCCTGGGCGGCGCCGGGGTACTCGAAGAAGGTCAGGTCGGAGCCGGGATCCCCGTCCTCGTCGGCGAAGAAGAGGTGGTAGACGGTCGGGTTGTCCTGGTTGACGGTTTTCTTGACCAAGCGGAGCCCCAGGACGCCGGCGTAGAAGTCGACGTTGCGCTGGGCGTTCTCGGTGATCGCGGTGATGTGATGGATTCCCTCCAGCTTCATTGTTCACGTATAGCATTCGGGCATGAGCCGCGGACGGCGACGTACTGTGAGGGGCCTGATCGTCCTCGGCTCGATCCTTGCCTTCCTCAGCGTCTTCGCGATCTGGATCGAGCGCCAGGCGCTCAACACCGACGACTGGGTCTCGACCAGCGGCAGGCTGATCCACAACCAGAAGATCCGCGAAGCGGTCGGCAACTACCTGGTCGACCAGCTCTACGAAAACGTCGACGTCAAGAAGGAACTGGAAGACATCCTTCCCGGCGAAGCGAGCGAACTCGCCGGGCCCGCGGCCGGCGGTCTGCGCCAGGTCGCCGGCAGCGGCGCCGAAAAGGTGCTGGAAACGACGACCGCCCAGGAACTCTGGGAAGACGCGAACCGGGCCACGCACGAACAGCTGCTGGCGGTGCTGGAAAACAAGAAAGAAGCCGTCGAAACCGAAAACGGGGAAGTCACCCTCAACCTCGGCAGCCTCCTCACCAACCTCGCCCAGCAGGTCGGGATCGGCGAAAGCCTGGCGGAAAAGCTGCCGCCCGACGCCGGCCAGATCACGATCCTCAAGTCCGACCAGCTGAAGACCGCGCAGAACATCGCGATCGCGGTCAAGGGCCTGGCGCTGCTGCTCTCGATCCTCACCTTCGTCGCCTTCGGGGGGGCGATCTACCTCTCCCGCGACGGGCGCTGGGTGACCGTCCTCTACAGCGGCATCGGCCTGATCGCGGCAGGGTTCGCGGCAATCGTCTTCCGCCACATCGTCGGCGGCATCGTCGTCGACCAGCTGGTGAAGAACGACAGTGTCCAGCCGGCGGGCGAAGCCGCCTGGTCGATCGGCACCTCGCTGATGGTCAGCATCGCGACCACGGTGATCGTCGTCGGCGCCCTCTTCGCCGCCGCCGGCTGGCTCGCCTCGCCGACCGGCGCCGCCCGCACCACGCGCCGCTACATGGCGCCGACCCTGCGCCTCCACGCCGCCTACGTCTACACCGGCCTGGCGATCCTGGTCGGCATCTACTTCCTCACCGGGCCGACCCAGGGGCTGCGCGCCTTCGTGACGACGCTGATCGTCGCCGGCATGGCCGCCTTCGGCATCCACGAGCTGCGCAAGCAGACCGCCGAGGAATTCCCCGACGCGAGCTACGACGACGCCTTCGGCCGCACCCGCGACAAAGTCGTCACCGCGGTCAAAGAGGCGAACATCCCCGAGCGGGTGGGGGAGCAGGCCTCGAAGCTGCGCCTGCCGGAGAGACGGCGCGGAGCCGACGAGCCCGACGCAGCGGGAGCGGCGAGCGAGACGCCTACCGCGACGATGCCGGTCAGCGAGGAGGACGCCCGCTTGCAGCGCCTGGAAAAGATCGGCGAGCTGCGCGACAGGGGCATCCTCACCGAGGAGGAGTTCGCCGCCGAGAAGGCACGGCTCCTCGGCGGCGCTTCGAACTCCTAGGATCTCCCAGCGCCCTCAGCGTTTGGCGTAATCGCCGATCTCGCCGAAGTCGACCATCACGCAGGCCTCCTGCCCGACGACCTCGGCGTCATGGCCGGGTGGGATCGCGACCACGTCGCCCGCGCCCACCTCGACCACCTGGCCGTCGTCCATGTGGATGCGCATGCCGCCCGAGAGCACGTAACCGAAGTGGGACACCTCGCACGAATCGGTGCCGGCGATCGGCTTCACGTTCTCAGACCATTTCCAGCCGGGCTCGAAGGTGCCACGACCAACGGTGTGACCCGCCAGCTCCACCACCTTCGCCTCGCCCTTGCCTTCGAACGGACGGGTTTCGTCAGGTGAGTCGAAGGTCTTTACTTCCGCGGCCATCAGGGCCTCCTTTCCTAGTGACCCTGCCGCTTCGACCCTACACCCATTACCGTCGGCTGTCGATCGAAGACGGGGCGGGAGCGACGGGGGCTCCCGCCCCGTCCACGGCTACCGGCCGACCTGGATGCGGACCCGCGCGCCAGGCGGCAGGATCCTGCCGGGCCTCGGCTGCTGCCCCAGGACCCTGCCGACCTTCTTGGCGCTCGGCGCGTCGACCTTCTTGACGTGACCGAGCTTGCAGCCGCGGCGCTTCAGCAGCCTCTTCGCCAGCTCGAGCGGGCGGTTCTCGAGCTTCGGGACCACGCAGGCCAGGTAGACGTAGTCGTCGAACCTGGTGTCGGGGTTCGTCCCGGCGAAGGTCGTCACCGACACGTCGACCTTGCCCGGCCGCTGCGCCTTCGGCGTCGTGACGGTGATTTCGGTGTCGGAGTCGACGGTGAAACCGGCCGTGGCGCCGCCGAACTTGACTTCGCTCGCCTGGTTGAAGTTGGTCCCGGTGATCGTCACCACGGTGCCCCCGGCGATCGTGCCGAAGGGGGGCGAAATGGCGGCGATTTCCGGCTCTGGCTGGATTTCGGCGGCAAGCTCGATCTCTTTGCCGCTGATCGATTCGCTGGACGGGACGACCGAGCCTTCGAACGGGGTCGGAAAGATCGACGCGTAGCTGCCACCGGAGACGTCGACCACGCCAATCAGGTCTTCACCGCTGGTCGGGTCGATTCCGATCAGGTCCCCGGCCCTGACCTTGAGGTTGGTGTTGAAGGTCTGCAGACCTTCGTCCGCGGGCGATGCCCCCTGGCTGGTGCCCGCCGCTTCGTACCCGCCTTTGCCGTTGGGATGGAGCACCCGCAGGTAGAACGGGCCGCCTTTCGCACCCTGTACGCGCCAGCGCACGATCGCGCCGTTGACGGGCGAGGCGAGCGTCGCGCCAGGCTCGGGCAGAGCCGTGTTGAAGAGAGTCTGCACCCGGTCGAATTTGGTCGGAGTCGGTTCTTTGGGCAGGACGCTGCCGATGCTGATCACGGACGCCTGCGTCGCACTTGCGAAAAGCGCGCAGACCGCGGCCACGACCGCCATCACCATCGCCAGCCGGCCCCCCGCCCTCCGTTGCGAGCTTCCATTTCCCTGCTGTCGCATCTGCTTTCCCTTTCTGTCGGTTCCCTTGCCATCGGCGCCAGGCGCCGTTTGCTGGGCTAAACGGCGAGTAAAGAGAAAGTTGCGGCGATGATGAAGATGTTGGTGACAGGAGCACTCGCCGATGAAGCAAGCCCGCCGTCGGGTTCGAACCGACAACCTCCGCATTACAAGTGCGGTGCTCTCCCAGGTTGAGCTAGGCGGGCGTGGTGGCGATGATGTCCGTAATGGACGTGACGTTCAGGTTCTTGAGGGCTGACGAGGGTACCGAGCTAACGCGGGCGATCGAGGCCGCTTATGGTCAAAGCTATGACCTGCGGTGGGTTTACGACCCGGACGAGGTCGGACGTCGGATCGCCGCCGGCACCTATGTCTCCTGCATCGCCGAAAGCGCTGCAGGTGAGCTTCTTTGCCACATGGGCATGAGCTTAGCGGCTGCGGGCGATGCGGTGGCCCATTCGGGTCAGGCGGTGACGATGCCTGCGGCCCGCGGGCAGCACCTCTTCACCCGCACCAAGCGCTGGCTGATGGACTGGGCGCGGGAGCGCGGATTGGCCGGCATGTACAGCGAGGCGACCGCCGCGCATCCCTACAGCCAGCGGGCGAACATCGAGCTCGGCGCGCACGAGACCGGCTTCCTGCTCGGCTGGATCCCCGCCACGGTCAGCAACGACGCCGCCCGGGGGCGCCGCGGGCGCCAATCGGCGGCGCTCTTCTACACGAAGCTGAACGACGGGCGCGAGCGCCCGGTCTACGCGCCCGAGCGGCACCGCGGGATCGTCGCCCAGACGATCGAGCGCTGCGAGCTGCGGGGGAAGCTGGCCGAGCCACCGCCGCGGTGCGAGCTGGAGCGGCGCTCAGAGCTCCACTGCGAGATCGACCCCGATCACAACCTGGCGCTGATCACGGTTCGCGTGCCTGGCGCCGACCTCGAGGAGGCGATCGGCGCCGAGCGCCACCATCTCTTCCATCACGGGGATCTCGACGCCGTCTACATCGATCTGCCCCTGGAGCGGCCGGCGACCGCCCTCGTCGCCGACCATCTCGAGCGTCTCGGGGTCTCCTACGCGGGGATCTTCCCCAACCACCGTTGCGACGGCGACGTGCTGCGGATGCAGTCGCTGCACCGGGTCCGGGTCAAGGTCGACGACGTCGCCGTCGCCTCGGACCATGGCCGCGAGCTACTGGATTACGTGCTGTCGGATCTGCCGCAGGCGGCGCGGCCGGACTAGAGCGGGACGTTTCGTGATTCGAGGTGACTTCCCACCTTGCGCTTGACGCGCTGCAGGGCGTTGTCGACGGTCTTGGTGTCGCACTCCAGCCGCTCGGCGATCGACTCGTAGGAGTGGCCGTCGAGGTAGAGCGATAGCACCCGGCTCTCGAGATCCGAGAGCACGCCGGAGACGCCCGAGAGACAGGAGACGAGGCTCTCCAGCTCTTCGGTGGCGATCACCTGGTTGACCGGGTCGTGGACGCTTGGCCCGGGCAGGATCTCGTCCAACGTCGTTTCCGAGCCGCCCGCCGCGGCCGGGGTCTGGCTGAAGGAGACGTACTGGTTGAGGGGGGTGTGCTTGTTGCGGGTCGCGGTCTTGACCGCGGTGATGATCTGGCGGGTGATGCAGAGCTCGGCGAAGTTTCGGAAGCTCGACTCGCGGTCCGTGCGGTAGTCGCGGATCGCCTTGTAGAGGCCGAGCAGGCCCTCCTGGATCAGATCGTCTGCCTCTCCTCCGAGGAGGAAGTAGGACGAAGCCTTGAGGCGGACGAAGCCGCGATAGCGCCGGACGATCGCGTCGTAGGCGTCTGGTCGTCCCTCCTTGGCGAGGGCGACGAGGTAATGATCATCAAGCTCAGCTTGAGGGTTAGTGCTGGGCACACGCGTGGCGGCGGCCGGCACTGGCGATTCCTGCGTAGGCGTAGATAGAGCCACAGATCCTTCTCCTTGACTGAAGGGTCGTGGCGCCGCTTACCTCCCCTGGCAGGCGCCTTCTACAAGTGAGCCTCAACTTGAGGTTCACCCTTATGTTGGCGCGCATTCTTACTGCCCTGCAGAGTTCTGTCAACCCCCAATTTGCAGAAATGCAAATGCCGTTGCATTTGCAGGATTGCCGCGGGCGCTTCAGGTGCGTTGGCGGAGAGCCTCGAACAGCAGCGCCGTTGCGGCGGCTGAGACGTTGAGGGACTCGACTTTGCCACGCTGGGGAAGCGCCACCAAGCCGTCGCATGAGTCGGCTACTCGAGGGCGGAGGCCTTTGCCCTCGCCACCTAGGACGATCACCGTGGAGCCGGTCAGGTCGGTCGACCAGGGGGTCTGCTCAGCCTCGGCGTCAGCGCCCCAGATCCAGAAGCCGGCCGCCTTCGCCTCGGCCAGCCAGTCGGCAAGGTTACGGACGTGGGCGACCTCGATGTGCTCGACGGCGCCCGCGGAGGCCTTGCAGGTGGCCGCCGTGATCGCCGCCGAGCGCCGATCGGGGATCACGACTCCGGCGGCGCCGGCGAACTCGGCCGAGCGGCAGACGGCCCCGAGGTTGCGCGGGTCCTGCACCTGATCGAGCGCGACCAACAGCGCCCCCTCCCGCAGCATCCCCCGCGCATCTCCGTAGGGATAGGGATCGACCTCCGCCACCACCCCCTGGTGGTCCGGCGACCCGCAAAGCCGCTCCAGCTCCTCCGTCGAAGTCTCCGGCGCCCGCCAGACCCGATGAACCCGCCGCCTCCCCCGCTCCGCCTCGGCAACCGGCCGTCGCCCGTAGATGACTTGGTTCGCCATCAGGCTTTCGGCACGAGACTCGGACCCTCTGCCGAGTCCCGAACCTCCCAGCCCAACTCAGCCAACCGATCCCGAATCTCGTCCGCCTTCGCAAAGTCCTTAGCCGCCCGAGCCTCCTCGCGCTCCTGCATCAGCTGCGCCGCCTCGCCGTCGGCCTCGACACCCTCATCTGGCTGAGTAAGGGTGCCGAGGCCGACTACGTCGAGCATCTCCGCAAGCGCCCCAGCTGCCTCCCCCCTATCTACCTCGCCCCGATTAGCTTCCCCGACCAGCTCGAACACCTCAGCGAGAGCCCTGGGCGTATTGAAGTCATCGGCAAGCGCATCGC
>JBIOWB010000095.1:0-7124 GCA_044868125.1 Solirubrobacterales bacterium | reverse complement strand
TTCCTCAAGCTGCGGGCGGGAGAGCCCGAGGGAGCGCCCTGCTTCCTGCTGGAGTCGGCCGAGCAAGGGCAGGTCGGCCGCTACTCCTTCGTCGGCCTGCGGCCGCGGGCGCTGCTGCGCTGGAGGGAGGGGACGCTCTCTGAGTGGACCGGCGAGGAGGCCGCCGCCGGTGAGCCGCCCAGTCGCAGCGAGGCCGCCCCCGATCCCTACGCGGCGGTGGCGGCGCGGATGGCGGAGTACCGGCCGGCGCCGGTCGAGGGGCTGCCGCCCTTTGCCGGCGGCGCCGTCGGCTTCTTCGCCTACGACCTGGTGCGAACGGTGGAGCCGCTGGGAGAGCCGAACCCGGACCTGCTCGGGCTCCCGGACCTGGCCCTGATGGTGACCGACGCGATGGTGGTCTTCGACCACCTCCGCCACGAGCTGACGCTTCTCGCCTGTGCTTTCGTCGAAGACGACGGCAGCGTCGACGCCGCCTACGAACGCGCCGCGGCGACAATCGCCGAGATGCGCGAGCGGCTGCGGGCGGCGGTGCCGGTGCCCGAGGGTCCGGTCGTATCCGAGCCGCCGCGGTTCGAGTCGAACATGGAGCGGGAGGAGTTCGAAGCGATGGTCGCCCGGATCATCGAGTACGTCCACGCGGGCGACGCCTTCCAGGTCGTCCCCTCGCAGCGCTTCTCGGCCCCGGCACCGGTCGAGGCCTTCTCCGTCTACCGGGGCCTGCGCGCGGTCAACCCGTCCCCTTACATGTACTTCCTCGAGTTCGGCGATTTCCAGATCGCCGGCGCCTCTCCCGAGCCGCTGGTCAAGGTCGAGGGACGTCGGGTCTCGAGCAGGCCGATCGCCGGCACCTCGCCGCGCGGTCGCAGCGAGGAGGATGATCGGCGCCTCGCCGAGCGCCTGATCAACGACCCCAAGGAGCGGGCCGAGCACGTGATGCTGGTCGACCTCGGCCGCAACGACCTCGGCCGCGTCTGCGAGTACGGCTCGGTCACGGTCGACGAGCTGATGGTGGTCGAGACCTACTCGCACGTCCTCCACATCGTCAGCCAGGTCTCGGGCCGGTTGCGCGAGGGGGTGACGGCGATGGACGTGATGCGCTCCTGCCTGCCGGTGGGCACCCTCTCCGGGGCGCCGAAGGTGCGGGCGATGCAGATCATCGACGAGCTGGAGAAGGTCAAGCGCGGCGGCTACGGCGGCGCCGTCGGCTACCTCTCCTGGAACGGCGACCTCGACACCGCGATTCACATCCGCACCGTCGTCTGCAAGGACGGGCAGCTGCACGTCCAGGCCGGCGGCGGCACCGTCGCCGACGCCAAGCCGAGCTACGAGTACACCGAGTCGGTCAACAAGGCGCGCGCGGTCTTCCGGGCGGTCGAGGTCGCCTGCGAACAACCGGACTGGAGTTAGCGATGCGGGTGCTCGTGATCGACAACTACGACTCCTTCACCTACAACCTCGTCCAGTACCTGGGCGAGCTCGGGGCGGAGGTCGAAGTCGTGCGCAACGACAAGGCGACGGTCGCGGAGCTGCTGGCCCGCAAGCCGGACCGCCTCGTCGTCTCCCCGGGGCCCTGCACGCCGGCCGAGGCCGGGATCTCCGGCGAGGCGATCCGCGCCTTCGGCGAGGCGGGGACGCCCGTCCTCGGCGTCTGCCTCGGCCACCAGGCGATGGTCGAGGCCTTCGGCGGCCGCGTCGTCCAGGGCGAGCCGATCCACGGCAAGGAGGGCGAAGTCGAGCACGACGGCAAGACGGTCTACGCCGGTCTGCCGAGCCCGATGGTGGCGGGCCGCTACCACTCGCTCGTCGCCGACCCCGACCTGCCCGAGGAGCTGGAGCTGAGCGCGACGCTGGGCGACGTGGTGATGGGCGCCCGGCACCGCGAGCTGCCGGTCGAGGGGGTCCAGTTCCACCCCGAGTCGGTCCTCACCCCGCAGGGCAAGCGCCTGCTCGCCAACTTCATCGGAGAGGGCTGAGATGCCGAACGACGTGGTCAGCCGCGCGATCGACGCCGTCTGCGCCGGCGACCACCTCACCGCCGACCACGCCTCGGCGGTGCTCAGCGAGATCATGGAGGGGCGGGCCGACCCGGTCCAGACCGGCGCCTTCCTGATCGCCCTGCGGGCGAAGGGGGAGACGGTGCCGGAGCTGGTCGGCCTGGCGCGGACGATGCGAAGCCTGGCGGTCCCGGTCCCGACCAGGCGCGACGACCTGGTCGACACCTGCGGCACCGGCGGCGGCCCCACGACCTTCAACGTTTCGACCACCGCGGCGCTGGTCGCCGCCGGCGCCGGCTGCGCGGTCGCCAAGCACGGCAATCGGTCCAAAACCACCAGGTCCGGCTCCGCGGACGTGCTGGAGGCGCTCGGCGTCAACATCGAAATCGAGCCCGAGCAGGTCGGGCGCTGCATCGACGAGGTCGGCTTCGGCTTCATGTTCGCGCCCCGTCATCACGCGGCGATGAAGCACGTCGTTCCCGCCCGCCAGGCGCTCGGGGTGCGGACGATCTTCAACTTCCTCGGCCCGCTGACCAACCCGGCCGGCGCCAGCCGCCAGCTGCTCGGGGTCGCCGACCGCCACTACCAGGAGACGATCGCCGAGGCGTTGGTTGCCCTCGGCAGCGTCCGGGCGCTGGTCGTCTCCGCCGAGGACGGGCTCGACGAGCTCTCGCTGGCGGCTCGGACCCGGGTGATCGAGGTCGCCGACGGCCGCACCGCCGAGTGGTTCGTCGAGCCAGGTCAGTTCGGCCTCGCGCCGGCGGAGCTGGACAGCGTCGCCGGCGGCGCTCCCGAGGAGAACGCCGCCGTCAGCCGCGCGGTGCTGGCGGGGGAGTCGGGACCGCATCGGGACCTGGTCGTGCTCAACGCCGCCGCGGCGATCTACGTCGGCGGCCTATCTCCAGACCTCGAGGGGGGCGTCGCGAAAGCCGCCGCGGCGATCGATTCGGGCGCGGCGGCGAACGTGCTGGAGCGATTGGTCGCGGCAACGGCCACCCCTGCCGTTTGACGGTCAGGGTCGTCTAGGCTCTAGTCCTTCACCGTGGGAATGATGGACCAGCTCATCGTGGGGGCCCGGGAGGGAGTCGAGGCGCGCCGCGCCGAGCTTCCCCAGGCCGAATTGGAAACGCGACTCTCCGTCCGCGGGGAGGACCGTCCCTTCAACGAGGCGCTGGCCCGGCCGGGCCTCTCGCTGATCGCCGAGTTCAAGCGCCGCTCGCCGAGCGCCGGGGCGCTGGCACCCGAGGGCACGGACGTGTCCACGCAGGTCACGGCCTACGAGCGCGGCGGCGCCGCCGCGCTCAGCGTGCTCACCGACGAGCCGCACTTCGGCGGCTCGCTCGACGACCTGCGCGCCGCCCGCGCCGCCTGTGGGCTGCCGATCATCCGCAAGGACTTCATCGTCGATCCCTACCAGCTCTACGAGGCGGCGGTGAACGGCGCCGACGCGGTGCTGCTGATCGCCGCCGCCCTCGGCGACGAGGACCTGCGCTCGCTTTACCAGGAGGCGCGCTCGATCGACCTCGACTGCCTGGTCGAGGTCCACGACGGAGAGGAGCTGGAGCGGGCGTTGGAGGCGGGCGCCGAGGTGATCGGGATCAACAACCGCAACCTCGACGACATGAGCGTCGACATCGGCACCACCTACGAGCTGATGCCGGACGTGCCGGCGGGCAAGACGGTCGTCGCGGAGAGCGGGATCTCCGGCCGCGAGGAGCTCGAGGAACTGGACCGGGTGGGGGTCGACGCCGTCCTCATCGGCGGCGCCCTGATGTCTTCTCCGGATCCGGAGGCGAAGACCCGCGAGCTCGCGGGAACCGACGAAAGCACCCGCGAACACCTCGTCTGAGCGGGCCGCACCGCAGCCGCCGGCGAATTTAGAAAAGATTTGAAGATCGTTTAGGCGCCGGTCACGGCCCGACGCGACCCTTGGCGACATGCCCGAACCGAGATCGAGATTCCGCAGCCCCTTCCTCTCCGCCTTCCTTGGTGGCCTCGTCGTCGCCGTCGTCGGTCTGATCGCCATCGCCGCAGGCGTGGTGGATTCCGGCGGCGGCTCGACGACGACCGTCGCCGCGCCCCTGACCGCGCCCGTCGACGCCAAGGAAGAAGGAAGCAGCAACGTGGTCAACCAGATCTACAAGGCCGACGGGCAGGGCGTCGTCTTCATCGAATCGCAGCTGGAACCGCAGGAAAGCGAATTCTTCAACCCCTTCGGCGAACCCGAAGAAGAATCCGGCGGCACCGCCACGGGCTCGGGCTTCGTGATCGACGACGAAGGCCACATCCTCACCAACAACCATGTGATCGAAGGCGCCGAAAAGGTGACGGTCAAGCTCGGCGAATCCGAAAAGGCCCACGAAGCCGAAGTGGTGGGGACCGACCCGGGCACCGACATCGCCCTGCTCGAGGTCGACGCGCCGGCCAAGGAACTGCACCCGCTCACCCTCGGGCACTCGTCACAGGTCGAAGTCGGCGACCCGGTGGTCGCGATCGGCAACCCCTTCGGCCTCGACCGCACCGTGACCAGCGGCATCGTCTCCGCCCTGCAGCGGCAGATCCAGGCGCCCAACGGCTTCTCGATCAACCACGTGATCCAGACCGACGCCGCGATCAACCCCGGCAACTCGGGCGGGCCGCTGATCGACGCCGCAGGCGAGGTGATCGGGATCAACTCGCAGATCGCGACCGGAGGCGGCGGCAACGGCAACGTCGGCATCGGCTTCGCGATCCCGATCGACACGATCCGCGCCGAGATCGAGCAGCTCGAGACCAAGGGCGAAGTCGAACACGCCTTCCTCGGCATCACCGGCGGCACCGTCACCCCGGAGCTGGCGAAGGCGGTGAACCTGCCGGTCACCGAAGGGGTGATCGTGCAGACGGTCGTCAAGGACAGCCCCGCCGACAAGGCCGGCCTGGAAGCAGGCCACACCAGCGCCACGATCAACGGCACGGAAGTCCGTCTCGGCGGCGACATCATCACCGAAGCCAACGGCAAGAAGGTGAAGAGCATGGAAGAGCTGGTCGAAACGATCCAGGACTCGAAGCCGGGCGACGAACTCGAACTGACGATCCTCCGCGACGGTCAGGAAAAGACCGCCACTGTCACCCTGGGCACCCAGCCCGAAAAAGCCGGCGGGTAATTCGTAGGCCTGCCGGCAGGACGAGTCAGACCCCCTCCTCTCTCAAACCTCCGCAGTGGGGAGGGGGTGGCCGTCCGAGATTGGCGACAGCTCCGGTTACAAGCCGTTCGGAGGGGGTCTGACTCGTCTTCCCGTACGCTGGTGGGGATGCGTGTCAAGTTCTGTGGGATCACGAATTTGGATGATGCGGCGGAGGCCGTGCGGCTTGGCGCATGGGCTGTTGGGCTGATTCATTTCGATGGAAGCCCTAGGAATGTGGACCCCGCCGTGGCGAATGAGATCGCGGCTGCTTTCAGGCGCAAGTGCGAGGTGGTGGGGGTGTTTGTGAATCCGACGCTGGACGAGGTTGCGCGGGCGGTTGAGGACGAGGGGTTGACGATGGTGCAGCTGAACGGGGCCGAGGGGGCTTCGTTCTGCGGTGAGGTGGCGCGGCGGACGGGGGTCAGGGTGGCGAAGGCGATCCACGTGGCGAGTGCCGCCGACATCCACGCGGCGGAGGCGTTTCGCACCGACTTCCACCTCTTCGACCGGCGCGGCAAGGGGATGTGGGGCGGGACCGGCGAGAGCTTCGACTGGGAGCTGCTGCGCGGCCACCGCTCGGAAGTGCCGGCGATCCTCGCGGGCGGGCTGCGGCCGGAGAACGTCGCCGAGGCCGTCTCGATCGCCCACCCCTACGCGGTCGACGTCGCCAGCGGCGTCGAGGCCGAGCCGGGCCGCAAGGACCATGCGGCGATGGCCGCCTTCTTCGAGGCGGCGAACTCGGTCGGCGCCAGGGCATGAGCACGATCGAGCAGAGGTTCGGCCCCTATGGGGGGCGCTACGTGCCGGAGACGCTGATCCCGGCGCTCGACGAGCTGACCGTCGCCTGGGCCGAGGCGCGCGACGACGCCGACTTCACGGCCCGACTGGGCCAGCTGCGGCGCGACTTCATCGGCCGCCCGACGCCGCTCTACCTGGCCGAACGGCTCTCCGAGCGGGTCGGCTCCCGGGTGTACCTGAAGCGCGAGGACCTTGCCCACACCGGCTCCCACAAGATCAACAACGCCCTCGGCCAGACGCTGCTGGCGGCGCGGATGGGCAAGCCGCGGGTGATCGCCGAGACCGGCGCCGGCCAGCACGGCGTCGCCACCGCGACCGCCTGCGCCCTGCTCGGGCTCGAATGCGTCGTCTACATGGGCACCGAGGACATCCGCCGCCAGGCGCCGAACGTCGAGCGGATGCGGCTGCTCGGCGCCGAGGTGGCGCCGGTCGAGGCGGGGGCGCGGACGCTGAAGGAGGCGGTCAGCGCGGCGATCCGCGACTGGGTCGCCAACGTCGCCACCACCCATTACGTGATCGGCTCGGCGGTGGGGCCGGCGCCCTACCCGGCGCTGGTCCGCGACCTGCAGCGGGTGATCGGCGAGGAGGCGCGCGAGCAGGCGCTGGCGGCCGAGGGCTCGTTGCCGAGCCGGGTGATCGCCTGCGTCGGCGGCGGCTCCAACTCGATCGGGATCTTCACCCCCTTCGTCGAGGACGCCGAGGTGGCGCTGGTCGGCGTCGAGGCGGCGGGGGAGGGGCTCGACAGCCACCGCCACGGCGCCTCGCTGCAGGCGGGGACGACCGGCGTCCTCCACGGCTCGCTCTCGTCGATCATCGCCGACGAGGAGGGCCAGATCCTCGAGGCCCACTCGATCTCCGCCGGGCTTGACTACCCGGGGGTCGGCCCCGAGCACGCCTATCTACGCGACAGCGGCCGCGCGACTTACGTCGGCGTCACCGACGAGCAGGCTATAGCTGCATTTGAGGAGCTGTCGCGACTGGAGGGCATCATCCCGGCCTTGGAGTCCTCGCACGCGGTGGCTTGGCTGCTGGAGAACCCGGCGGACGATGGATTCGATGTCCTGTGTCTCTCCGGGCGCGGAGACAAGGACATGGCTGAGGCGACCGCCCGGCTGAAACCGCCTGGCGAGGTTCTCCAATGAGCGGTGCGGGCGGGAGCCGGGGGAGT
>JBIOWB010000094.1:0-8842 GCA_044868125.1 Solirubrobacterales bacterium | reverse complement strand
CTTGCCAATTAGAGGAGGGCGAGGACAGGGGATCGGCGATCGAGGGGCAGCGGTGGAGACGAATGCCTTGGCGGCTGATGCGGCCGGTGGTCGTAGAGACGGAGACGTGGATCGGGCCGTCGATCGGGCGCAGGAGCTCCCAGAGGGCTGCGGCGGAGTGGTGGCTCAGGACCGCGCCTTCGCCACATGCGAGAACCGCTGCCATCCAGCGCCCATGCCAACTCGGAGCGCGGTGGCCGACGGCGTAGACGCCTCGGTGGAAGCGATGCAAACGCCCTCGTCTCGCGCGCTTGAAAACAGCGTCACGACCCAACCCCGCCTCTTCGAGTTGCCCGAGGGTTACGACTCCGTGCTGCCGCGCCGCGATCTTCGCCACGCGCGAATCGGGCGTGTCGCTTTTGTGGCCCATATGGCCACTAAGTCGACAGGGCCTCGAACTCGCCCCCTTACATGCTGCTTTTCGTCGCTCGGTGCGCTCTCGGCGCAGCGAAGCTAAGCGGCCTTCGTGACCTTGCCGGCCTTGAGGCAGCGCGTGCACACGTACGTGCGCAACGGGCGGCCATTCTCTTGGATCCGGACCTTTTGCAGGTTCGGGTCGAAGCGGCGCTTGGTGGCGACCATCGAGTGGCTTCGGGAGTGGCCGAACGCCGGTCCCTTGCCGCAGCTGTGGCATACCTTGGCCATGAGGACGCTGGATGGTAGAGCATCGGTGGGAATCCGCGCGAGACCGGGGCCGTGCGTGGCCAAGCAGGTCAAGGACGCAGGGCGCAGCCTTTGGTGGAGCCAAAGGCAAGACCGAGGACGCAGAGATGCGAAGTGCCACGCACGGAATCCGGGCGCGGGGATTCCCACCCGATGCTCTAAACCTGAGTCAGCCGATCTGGCGCTTGAGCAGGGCCATGCGGGCGACGGTGAGGGCGGCGTTGCGGCCCTGGTCGCGCTTGTCGCCGCCGGAGCGCGCTAGGGCCTGGTCCATCGTGTCGCAGGTGATGACGCCGAAGGCGCAGGGGACGCCGGTCTCCAACTGCACCTGCTGGATGCCGCGGGCCGACTCGGCGCAGACGAAGTCGTAGTGGTCGGTCTCGCCGCGGATCACGACGCCGAGGCAGGCGACGCCCGCGTAGCCGTTCTCGGCGAACTGCTTGGCGGCGAAGGGCAGCTCGTAGGCGCCCGGGACCGAGACGATCGTGACGGCGTCGGTGTTGACGCCGGCGATTTCAAAACCCTGTTTCGATCCGCTCAGCAGCCGCTGCGCCAGGTCCTCGTAGAAGCGCCCGACGCAGACGCCGAAGTGCAGAGGAGCGAGGCTCCCCCGCTCCTCCTCGCTGAACTCCTCGAGGAACGCGCCGGCTTCAGCCATTGCCACCCTGGGCGCCGTTGCCGTCCTTGGCGTCGCGCTCCTCCTCGTCGTGGATCATCTCCTCGTCGAGCGCCAGACCCTGGTGGTGCAGCGAGTGGCCCATCTTCTCTCGCTTGGTGCGCAGGTAGGCCTCGTTGTGGGTGTTGGGAACGGACTCGATCGGCACCTGCTCGGTGACCGAGAGCCCGTAGCCCTCGAGGCCGACGATCTTTTTCGGGTTGTTGGTGAGGATGCGGATGCTGGTCAGGCCGAGGTCGCCGAGAATCTGGGCCCCGATCCCGTAGTCGCGCAGGTCGGCGGGCAGGCCGAGCTTGAGGTTGGCCTCGACCGTGTCGGCCCCTTCCTCCTGCAGCTTGTAGGCGCGGAGCTTGTTCAATAGGCCGATCCCGCGCCCCTCCTGCGAGAGGTAGAGGAGGACGCCGCGGCCCTCGCGCTCGATCATCGAGAGCGCCGCTTCCAGCTGCTCGCCGCAGTCGCAGCGCATGCTGTGGAAGACGTCGCCGGTGAGGCACTCGCTGTGGACGCGAACCAGCACGTCCTCGGCCCCGTCGACCTCGCCCTTGACCATCGCCACGTGGTGTTTGTCGTCGACCAGCGAGCGGTAGCCGACGGCGCTGAAGTCGCCGAAGACGGTCGGCAGCGCGGTATCGACGACCCGCTCGACCAGCTTCTCGGTCCGCCGCCGGTAGGCGATCAGGTCGGCGACGGTGATCATCTTCAGCCCGTGCCTCTCGCAATAGGGGACGAGGTCCGGGACGCGGGCCATCGTGCCGTCGTCGTTCATGATCTCGCAGATCACGCCAGAGGGATGCAGGCCGGCGAGGCGCGCGAGGTCGACCGATGCCTCGGTCTGACCGGCCCGCTCGAGGACGCCGCCGTCTTTGGACCGCAGCGGGAACACGTGCCCGGGCTGGACGAGATCGCGCGGGGTCGCTTTCGGGTCGATCGCAACCTGGATCGTGTGGGCGCGATCGTGGGCGGAGATGCCGGTGGTGACGCCTTCGCGCGCCTCGACCGAGACGGTGAAGGCGGTCTGCAGCGGCGCTTCGTTCTTCGCCGCCATCAGGTTGAGCCCGAGCGCGTCGCAGCGCTCCGAGGTGAGCGAGAGGCAGATCAGTCCCCTCCCCTCCTTGGCCATGAAGTTGATCGCCTCCGGCGTCGCGAACTGCGCCGCCATCGTCAGGTCGCCCTCGTTCTCGCGGTTCTCGTCGTCGCAGACGACGACCATGCGGCCGGCGCGGATCTCCTCGATCGCCTCCTCGATCGAGGCGAACGGGCTCTCGCCCGTGGCCGCCAGATCCTCTTTTCGCTCGGTCTCTGCCATAAAGCTCACGACTGCTCCTTTCCGGCGAATGGTGCCACCAAACGCTCCACGTACTTGGCGATCACGTCACACTCGACGTTCAATCGGTTTCCTGGCGCCAAATCGGCGAGGTTGGTCCGTTCCAAGGTCTCAGGGATGAGGGAAACCTCCGCCCAAGAATCGCCCAAATCCGCGACCGTGAGGCTGACCCCGTCGAGGGTGAGAGAGCCTTTGTCCACGACATACCGGAGAAGCTGGGTAGGGAGATCGATGCGGATGCGCCTGGCGAACCCGTCGTCTTCGACAGCAGCGACCTCCCCCACTCCGTCGACGTGCCCCTGGACGATGTGACCTCCGAGGCGGTCCGAAGCCTTCATCGCGAGCTCGAGGTTGACCTTCGATCCCTCCTCGACCGCGTCGAGGGCAGTGACTTGGAGCGTCTGGTTCATTGCCTCGGTCTCGAAGCTGCCGTCGCCGACCCCGGTTGCGGTGAGGCAGCAGCCGTTAACCGCGACGCTGTCGCCCTCAGCGATTTCAGAAGCAAGCTGGGTGGAGATGCGCAGACGCGCGCCGTCGTCACTGCGATCGACCGAGTCGACAGCACCTACGTCTTCGATCAATCCCGTGAACACGTCACCACTCCTTGAATCGGGCCGTGATCAATACGTCGTCGCCTACCTGCTCAGTAGAGGATTCGAGAGCCACCAATCGATGCGCTGCATCGTCGCCGCTGTTCGATCCGCCGAGAAGCATCGGAGCGATGAAGGTACGGGATTCGTCGATCTGGTCAGCAGAGAGAAACGCGGATGCGAGGGTCTTGCCGCCCTCCAGGAAGAGGCTGGTGATGCTGCGGGCGCCTAGCTCGCGAAGCGCTGCCTCGATTCCGGAGGCCAGAAGGACCTCGGCGCCTGCGTCCTTCAGGGCGCTGATGCGGTCGTTGGGGGCATCGGGGGCAGCTACGACGAGGACCGGGGCTTGGTCGAGGGTCTTCAGCAACTGAGAGTCCAGGGGCAGCCGTGCCTTTGAGTCGAAGATGACGCGCACGGGTTGGCGGGCGCGGTCGATGCGGGCGGTCAGGAGTGGGTCGTCGGCGAGGACGGTGCCGATGCCTACTGCGATCGCGTCGGATTCGGCGCGCCACCTGTGGACCAGCTCCCTGCTCTCGGGACCTGAGATCCAGGGGCTGTCGCCGGGGGCAGTCGTCGCCTGGCCGTCTAGGGACATCGCCATCTTGAGGACGACCAGGGGCAGGCTGGCGCGGGCGTGTTTGCGGAAGGGCTGGTTGAGGCGGCGGGCGGTGGTGGCCTCGGCGCCGGTGGCGAAGGCGACCTCGACGCCACCGTCGCGGAGGACGCCGGGGCCGCGGCCGGCGGCCTTCTCGCTGGGATCGTCGGAGGCAATGACGACGCGGGCGATCCCCGCCTCGAGGATCGCCTCGACGCAGGGCGGCTGGCGCCCCTGGTGGGCGCACGGCTCGAGCGTCACGTACATCGTCGCCCCGGCCGGGTCCTCGCTCCGCTGGCGACAATCCTCCAACGCCGCTCGCTCAGCGTGCAGGTCTCCGAGCTCCGCATGGAACCCCTCGCCGATCACCGCCCCGTCCCGCACCACAACTGCACCAACGAGAGGATTCGGGCTAACCCTCCCCCGCCCGCGCTCCGCCAGCTCAAGCGCCCGCCGCAGGTGGGTCTGATCCGTGGGAGTCAGCTGGGCTTCCATGGTTGATTGACTCGTCAATCAGTCTACGCTCCTCGCGCGGGTGACGACGATCGGGAGGACTCTCCCGCCAGGGAGAGCCCCCGATCGGAGACAGGACCCGCGCGCCGAGCGCCCCCAGATGGAAGGCGTGCGTGGCCCCGGCGCGAATACGCTGAAGCACCCCATGAAGCTCATCATCCAGATTCCGTGCCTTAACGAGGAGCAGACGCTTCCGGCGACGATCGCGGATCTCCCCCGCGAGATCCCCGGCATCGACGAGATCGAGCTGCTGGTGATCGACGACGGCAGCACCGACCGCACGGTCGAGGTGGCGCGGGAGTGCGGCGTCCAGCACGTCGTCCGGCTGACCAAGAACAGGGGGCTCGCCGCCGGCTTCCAGGCGGGGCTGGACGCCTGCCTGAAGCTCGGCGCCGACGTCGTCGTCAACACCGACGCCGACAACCAGTACAAAGGCGCCGACGTGGCGAAGCTGGTGGCGCCGATCGTCGCCGGCGAGGCCGACATGGTCGTCGGCGACCGTCGCGTCGGCGGAATCGAGCACTTCTCCGGCTCGAAGAAACGGCTGCAGCGGCTCGGCAGCTGGGTCGTCCGCCGCGTCTCCGGGACCGAGATCACCGACGCCACCTCCGGCTTCCGCGCCTACAACCGCGAGGCCGCGCTGCAACTGCTCGTCGTCGACAACTTCACCTACACGCTGGAGAGCCTGATCCAGGCCGGGAAGATGCTGGTCGCCGTCGACGAGGTCGCCGTCGGAACCAACCCGCAGGCGCGCGAGTCCCGCCTGTTCGACTCGACCGGCGCCTACGTGCGCCGCAATGCGCTGGCGATCCTCCGCATCTACACCCGCTACGAGCCGCTGCGGGTCTTCACCACCGCCGCCGCTGTCGTCCTCCTGCTCGCCCTCGCCGCCTGGCTGCCGTTCCTGATCGACTGGATCTTCAACGGCGACTCGACCGGCCACGTCCAGTCGCTGATCCTCGGCGCCGTCCTCTTCATCGCCGCCGTCCAGCTCTTCGCCCTCGGCGTGATCGGCGACCTGCTCGCCGGTCAGCGGGTGATGACCCAGCGCACCTTCGAGCGCGTGCGGCGGGTCGAGCTGGCGCTCGGGGTCGAGCCCTCCCACTACGAGCCGGGCAGCAAGCCGGAGTGAGCCCGGAGCGGCAGGGCAAGGGCGCTGCCACCAGCGCCGAATACGGCAAGACCGCGAGCTTCCTCGCGATCGGCGTCGGCCTCACCGGCGTCATCACCTACGCCTACTTCCTGATCGCCTCCCACGTGCTGTCGAAGCCCGACTACGGGCAGATCACCGTGCTCTGGTCGGCGGTCTTCATCACGATCTCGACCCTCTACCGGCCGGTCGAACAGCTGCTCTCCCGCCATGTCTCCGAGCGGCTGACCAAGGGCGAACCGGTGGGCCAGCCGATGCGGGTCGCCTCGACGATCCAGATCGGCCTGGCGCTGACCTTCGCGGTGGTGGCGCTGGTCCTGCGCGGGCCGATCCAGGACGACCTGCTGGAAGGCAACGAAACGCTCTACTGGGTCTTCTTCGGCGCCGTCCTCTTCTACGCCGCCAGCTACTTCGCCCGCGGCTTCCTCGCCGGCCAACGGACCTTCGGTCTCTTCACGGCGCTGATCCTCAGCGAGTCCTGCTTCCGGACGCTGTTCGCGGTCCTGGTCGCGGTCGGCCTGCTGAGCGGCCAGTCGTGGGTCGCGGTCGGGATCGTCGCCGCCCCGAGCCTCTCGCTGATGGTCGTCCCGTTCGCGTTCCTGCGCCGGGCGAAAAAAGCTCAGGCGCAACAGCAACGGCAGCAGGACTCGCCCGGCATGCCCGGACGCGCCGCGGAGGACATGCCGGATGGATCGGAGTTCACGATGCGCGAGGGCGGTGGCTTCGCCGCGGCCGTGCTCGTGATCATGTTCAGCGAACAGGCCTTTCTCAATGCCGGGCCGCTGGTAACTCGCGGCTTGCAGGGGGCCGCCGCAGCCGGCTTCATCTTCAACGTGCTGATGATCGCGCGGGCGCCGCTGCAGCTCTTCCAGGCGGTCTCGACCAGCATCCTCCCCCACCTCACCAGCCTCCACACCTCGACCGACCCCGACAGCGAGCGCGAGTTCCACCGCTCGGTCCGCGGCGTCCTCCTCGGCGTCGCCGCCTTCGCCGCCTTCACCGCGATCGTCGTCCTGATCGCCGGCCCCCAGCTGATGCAGATCGCCTTCAGCAAGAAGTTCACCTACGACCGCGCCGGCCTGCTGCTGGTGACGCTGGGAATGGGCCTCTACCTCGGCTCGGTCACGCTCAACCAGGCCTGCGTCGCCCAGGGGCAGGTGCGGCGGGCGGCGGCGCGCTGGCTCGGCTGCGCGGCCTTCTTCATCCTCTGGAACTTCCTGCCGATCGTCGGCAACGAGTTCCGCCGCGTCGAGATCGGCTTCGCCCTCACCGCCGGCGTCCTCTTCGCCCTGCTCTACCTCGTCTACCGCTACCCGCATGGGCGGACCGAGGACATCCCGCGCGAGGGCTCGACCGAGGAGCTCGAGCTGCGGCTGGCCTCGATCGACGAGAACGCCTGATGCAGCGGCGATGACCGGTAAACAAAAAGGGGTACTGGAGCCGCCGTCTAGGTTCCCATAGGGTCGCCGCATCGGAGCCCACGACGCGCACCTGATCCTGATCGCCGGCGCCCTCCTGGCGGCGGGGATCGTGGGAGCGTTGCTGGCCGACCGGCTGCGAGTGCCGGGGCTGTTGCTCTTCCTGGCGCTGGGGATGCTGGCCGGCTCGGAGGGGATCGGCGGCATCCACTTCGACGACGCCGAGCTGGCGCGGACGCTGGGGACGATCGCCCTCGTCCTGATCCTCTTCGAGGGCGGGCTGACCGCGGGCTGGTCGGAGGTCCGGCCGGTGCTCGGGACCGCGGCCTCGCTGGCGACGATCGGCACCGCGGTCACGGCCGTGATCGCCGGCTTCGCGGCGAAGCTCCTCTTCGACCTCAGCACCCTGGAAGGGATGCTGGTCGGCGCCGCAATCGCCGCCACCGACTCGGCCGCGATCTTCGCCGTTCTGCGACGCTCGACCCTGGAGAAGCGGCTCGCCCGCTCGCTCGAGGGCGAGTCGGGGATGAACGACCCGGTGGCGCTGCTGCTGGTGATCGGCTTCATCGAATGGATCCAGCAGCCGGGCTACGGACTCGCCGACATGGCCGGCCTGCTGGCGCCGAAGCTGGCGCTGGGGATCGCGATCGGCGTCGGGCTGGGGCGGCTCGCGGTGGCGGCGCTGGACCGCATCCGGCTCCCCAGCGACGGCATCTACCCGGTGGCGACGATCGCGATCGCCGCCCTCGCCTACGGCCTCGCCGAGGTCGCCCACGGCTCGGGCTTCCTCGCCGTCTACCTGACCGCGCTCGCGCTCGGCTCGGCCCGGATACCCGCCCAGCGCACCGTCGTCGCCTTCCACCAGGGGCTGGGCTGGGTCGCCCAGATCGCCCTCTTCATCCTGCTCGGGCTGCTCGTCTTCCCCTCCAGCCTCGACGACGTCGCCCTCGACGCACTCGCCCTCTCGGCGGTGCTGATCCTCCTCGCCCGCCCGCTCGCCACCTTCGCCGCCACCGCCCTGGGGTCCTTGAACGTCCGCGAGCGGCTGATGCTCGGCTGGGCGGGATTGCGCGGCGCGACGCCGATCTGGCTCGCCACCTTTCCGGTGGTCGCCGGGATCGGGGCGGGCGACGAACTCTTCGCGATCGTCTTCTTCGTCGTCGTCAGCTCGACCCTGGTCCAGGGAGCCAGCTTCGAGCCGTTGGCGAAACGGCTCGGCCTCACCACCGACGAGCCGGCGCTGCCGCGCCGGCTGCTGGAGTCGGGGCGGATCCGCCGCATGGGCGGCGACGTGATCGCCTACCGCCTGCCCCCGGGCGCGGCGGCCGCCGGCCATCCCGTGCGCGACCTCGATCTGCCGCGCGAAGCGCTGGTCAACGTGATCGTCCGCGACGGCAACGCGATCCCGCCGCGCGGCTCGACCGAGCTGCGCGAGGGCGACGAGCTCCACATCCTCGTCCGCAGCGAGCTGCGCGACGAAGTCGAGGCACTGACCAAGAAGTGGAAGGACGGTCCCATCGGACGCGAGGCACCACCGCCGCTGCCGCGCCGAGCGGCCTCCCAGGTCTTCACGGTGCGCCCGGCGCGGGAGGAAGGCGAACCCAAGGAAGAAATCGATGGCGTCCCGGTCGCCTCTGTTCTTCGCAGCCGCGACGAGCGCGGCGCCTATCTCCTCGCCCTGACCGACGGTCGCTACGCCGTGATCGGTGCCGGTCTGGTCGCGATTGGCGGCCGCCGGGCGCTGGCCGACTGGTGCGAGCGTCGTGCTGCACGTCCGGACGTGGACGGAGCGGAGCGCGCCTGGTGGCAGGAGGTAACCGGAGCACTCATCGCACGGGGGTGAGAGGAGGCGGATGAGCCTCGGCGGACAACAG
>JBIOWB010000093.1:0-18556 GCA_044868125.1 Solirubrobacterales bacterium | reverse complement strand
CGCGAGGCGGCCTCGGTGATGTCGGCGACCTCGAGGCCCGCCTCCTTGGCCACCGCGACGGAGCGCGACTCGGGGCGCAACCCGACGACGACGTCGACGCCGGAGTCCTTGAGGTTGAGGGCGTGGGCGTGCCCCTGGGAGCCGTAGCCAAGGATCGCGACGGTCTTGCCGTCGAGCTTTCCCAGGTCGGCGTCTTTGTCGTAGAAGATGTCGTCGGTTCGCATGAGCCGGCAGGCTATCGGAGCGCCGCCATCGTCATCGCAGCGCCCGCCGCATCAGCTTGCCCGAGGGGGTCCTCGGCAGCGCCGCGGCGAGCTCGACCCGCTTGGGAACCTTGAAGCCCGCCAGCGACTCGGCGCAGTGGCGGCGCAGCTCGTCCGGGGTCACCCGCGAGCCGGTTTCGAGCACGACGACGGCGGTCACCGCCTGCTGCCACTCGGGATCCTCGCGGCCGATCACCGCAGCGTCCGCGACCTCCGGGTGGCGCAGGAGCACCTCCTCGACCTCCGCCGGAACGATGTTCTCGCCGCCGCTGACGATCATGTCGTCGATCCGGTCGTCGACGTAGAGGAAGCCTTCCTCGTCGATGTGGCCGAGGTCGCCGGTGTGGAGCCAGCCGTCGGCGTCGGCGTGGCCCGGGGCCACGGTCGGGCCCTGGATCAGGATCTCGCCGTCGCGGATCCGCAGGTGGGTGGTCAGCAGCGGTCGCCCGGCGGAACCGAGCTTGCGCCGGGCGTCGGCGGGGGCCAGCGTCGTCACCTGCGAGCAGGTCTCGGTCAGGCCGTAGGTCTGGACGACGGTGGCGCCTTTGGCGATCGCCTCTTCCAGCGGCTCCTCCGGCACCGGGCCGCCGCCGACGAGGATGGCCCGCGGACCCGAGAGGTCGACGCCCGCCTCGAGCAGCCGCGTCAGCATCGTCGCCACCAGCGAGACCTGAGTGATTCCGTCGCGCTCCAGCGCCTCCCCCACCCGCGCGACGTCGAAGCCGTCGTGGACGACCGCGGTGGTGCCGTAGATGACCGAGCGCATGACGATCCCGAGGCCGGCGATGTGGCTGAGCGGCACGCAGCAGAGCCAGCGGTCTCCGGGCAGGACGCCGATGTTGAAGGCCGAGCCCACCGCGTTCCAGAGGAAGTTGCCGTAGCTGAGCGCCACCGGCTTCGGCTTGCCGGTGCTGCCGCTGGTGAGGACGCGGCAGCAGATTTCGTCCATGTCGTGCTCGCCCAGCAGCGGCATGTCGGCCTCGGTCTGGGTCAGCTGGCCGGGGTCGTCGAGGTCGATGATCGGGTCCTCGGCCGTGACGATCGCCGCCCGCTCGGCGACGGTCAGCCGCGGGCCAAGCGGCAGCAGCGCCGCCCCCAGCTTCAGCAGCGCGTGCAGGAGCACGACCTGCTCGCGGCGCGGGTGCATGGTCAGCGCCGCGGTCGAGCCGCGCCGGACGCCGTGGGCCGCCAGCCGCCGCGCCACCCAGGTCGCCTCCGCCTCCAGCTCGGCGTAGGTCATCTCGGCGCCGTCGGCGAGGAGCGCCGTCCGGTCGGGACAGCTTTGCGATCTCTGCGAGAGCCAGTCGTCGAGCTTCATCGGGATATCGTCCCCATCATGCCCAAACGCCACAAAGGAGCCCCCTCAGAGAACGACCTCCACGCCCCGATCGAGTGGTCATCCGGTGAACGCGACTACGAAGACATCCGCTATGAGACGGGCGGCGGCATTGCCAAGGTGACGATCGCCCGACCCGATGTCCTGAACGCCTTCCGGCCGCAGACGCTGATCGAGGTCTCCGCCG
This sequence comes from Solirubrobacterales bacterium, assembly GCA_044868125.1. Taxonomy (GTDB): domain Bacteria; phylum Actinomycetota; class Thermoleophilia; order Solirubrobacterales; family 70-9; genus VAYN01. The sequence goes on along the minus strand of JBIOWB010000093.1, from coordinate 16,770 downwards.
CAATGGAGCTGGCACGCGAGGACCCCGAGATCGGCGTGGTCGTCCTCACCGGCGAGGGCGAACGGGCTTTCTGCTCCGGCGGCGACCAGACCGTCCGCGGCGATACCGGCTACATGCCCGAAGGCGCCGCGGTCGGCCGCTTCCACGTCACCGACCTGCAGGTGCAGATGCGGCGGCTGCCGAAGCCCGTGGTGGCGATGGTGGCGGGATACGCAATCGGCGGCGGGCACATCCTCCACCTCTGCTGCGACCTGACGATCGCCGCCGACAACGCGGTCTTCGGCCAGACCGGGCCGCGGGTCGGCTCCTGGGACGGCGGCTACGGCGCCTCGCTGCTGCGCGACCTCGTCGGGACCAAGAAGGCGAAGGAGCTCTGGATGCTCTGCCGCCAGTACGACGCCGAGGAGGCGCTGGAGATGGGGCTTGTGAATGCGGTCGTGCCGCTGGCTGACCTGGAGCGCGAGACCGTCGCCTGGTGTCGAGAGATGCTGGCGCTGTCGCCGTTCGCGCTGCGCCTGGTCAAGGCGAGCTTCAACGCCCACGAGGACGGCTACGCCGGGATCCAGCAGCTCGCCCACGACGCCAACCTCCTCTTCTACGGGAGCGATGAGGCAGCGGAGGGGCGAGAGGCGTTCAAGGAGAAACGGTCGCCGGACTTTTCCAAGTTTCCGAGGCGAGCGTGAGCGTAGTGGCGCGCGGGTCCTGTCACGGCAGGGGACCCACCATCCCCGAGGACACCTCGGGGATGGTCCCCCCTACCGTGCCACCCGCGCGAGTAACGCTTTTCGGGAGACCTCGAAGTTGGGCGAGCGGTGGGGGTCTGAGATGAGGATTTGGCTCATGGCCGCGAGGCCAAGAACCTTGCCCGCGGCAATCGCTCCGGTGCTGGTCGGGACCGCGGCGGCGGTGCAGTGGCTGGGGCACCTGCCTCGCTGGGGCGCCTTCTTCGCGGCGCTGGTCGGCTCGATCTTCATCCAGATCGGGACCAACCTCGCCAACGACTACTCCGACGCCAGGCGTGGAGCCGACACCGCCGACCGGCTGGGGCCGGTGCGGGTGACGGCGAGCGGGCTGATAACCCCGCAGCGGGTGATGCGGGCGACCTGGATCGCCTTCGGCATCGCCGTCCTCTGCGGCATCTACCTGACCGCGGTGGCCGGCTGGGTGATCCTCCTGATCGGCATCCTCTCGATCGCCGCCGGCGTCCTCTACACCGGCGGCCCCCGCCCCTACGGCTACGCCGGCTTCGGCGAGGTCTTCGTCTTCCTCTTCTTCGGCCTCGTCGCCGTCAACGGCTCCTACTACGTGCAGCTGGAGGAACTCGACGCGCTGCCGCTCGGGCTCTCGATCTCGATCGGCTTCCTCGCCACCGCGATCATCGTCGTCAACAACGTCCGCGACGTCGAGACCGACCGCCGCGCCGGCAAGAACACGATGGCGGTGCGGATCGGCCGCGAAGCGGCGGTGCGGCTCTACGGGCTGCTGGTGGCGGGCGCCTTCGTGACGCTGCCGATCGCGCTCTGGGCGGGGGAAGCGAGCGCGCTGCCGCTGATCGGCCTGCTGGCGGCGCCCCTGGCGCTGAAGCCGTACCGGACGCTGCAGGAACGGCGCGACGGCCCGGCGCTGAACGGCGTGCTGGCGGCGACCGGCGGCTTGCTGGGCATCTTCAGCCTGCTGGTGACGGCGGGCCTGCTCGTCTCCGCCTGAGATGCTTGAGCCGTGCGCCTCAGCTCGGTTGAGGTAATTCCCTACGCGCTGCCGTTCAAGCAGCCGTACGTGACCGCGCGCGGGGTGCTGGAGCGGCGGGAGATGGTGCTCCTGCGGGTGCGGGACGAGGACGGGGTCGTGGGGTTGGGCGAAGCGGTGCCGCTCTCGTTGCGGGGGGGCGTGTCGCTGACCCAGGTGATTCGGGAACTCGAGGAGTGGGCGGAGAGGCGGACGGCCGAGGGACTGTCCGCGCCGGCTCTTTGTGCGGTGGCGACGGCGCGGGCGGATTTGCTGGGTAGGAGGGTGGGGACTCAAGGTGGCGGAAGTGCCGAAGCCGTTCCGTGCAATGCGACGTTGGTGGCTGGGGCGCCAGACGAGGTCGCTGTGCAGGCTGAATGGTGGGCTGCCGACGGATTCACCACGTTCAAGCTCAAGCTCGGTGCCGAGTCCGCGAAAAACCTTGTAGAGCAAGGAAAATCGCGGACTCGCGAATCGGCTGACGTGGAGCAGGTGCGGGCGGTGCGGGAGGCGGTGGGGCCGGAGGCGCGGATCCGGGTGGACGCGAACGAGGCTTGGGGCCTGGAGACGGCGAAGCGGACGCTGGCGGAGTTGGAGCCGTATGGGATCGAGCTGGCGGAGCAGCCGGTGTCGTCGCTCGAGGAGATGGCGGAGCTCGCGGAGGCGACCTCGATTCCGCTTGCGGCGGACGAGAGCGTGGCGTCACTGGACGAGGCCGAGCGGGCGGCGGCGATGGGGGCCTGCGCCTATACGGGAATCAAGCTCTCCAAGGTTGGCGGGCCGGAAGCGGCTCTCGCGATCGCCGACGTCCTCCCCGCCTTCGTCACCAGCGCCCTCGACGGTCCGGTGGGGATCGCCGCGGGGGCGCAGGTGGCGCGGAGCCTCGCCGAGACCGGGCACCCGGAACGGCTGGAGCTGGCGCATGGGTTGGCGACGCAACGGCTCTTCGCCGAGACGATCGCCTCGGTCGAGTGCGAGCTGCGGGACGGGATGCTGCACCTCCCTCCCGGTCCCGGCCTCGGCATCGAGATCGACGAGGAGGCGCTGCAGGCGCACCGGCTCTAGCCTGCGCGTGTCGAGTTTGTGGACATATGGGCCACTAAAGCGACACGCCACCCCCTGATGGACCCCACCAACGCCAACACCGCCCTCGCCTCCGCGTTCGCCGAGGAGCTTGCGCGCGGGGGGCTGCGCCTCGCAGTGATCTCGCCGGGGTCGCGGTCGACGCCGTTGGCAGTGGCGCTTTGGCGGCAGCCGGAGATCGAGGTGAGCGTGATCGTCGACGAGCGCTCGGCGGGGTTCTTTGCTCTGGGGGCGGGGCAGGGGAGCGGGGAGCCCGTGGCGCTGCTCTGCACCTCGGGGACGGCGCTGGTCAACTACCACCCGGCAGTGGTCGAGGCCGACGAATCGGGGATCCCGCTGGTCGTGCTGAGCGCCGACCGGCCGCCGGAGCTGCGCGGGATCGGCGCCGGGCAGACGATCGACCAGATCAAGGCCTTCGGATCCTCGGTGCGCTGGTTCTGCGAAGTGGGGACTCACGAGGCCGACGACGACGGGCTGCTCCACTACCGCTCGGTCGCCTGCCGGGCGCTCGCCGCGGCCCGCGGGGAGGTGCGGCCTGGTCCCGTCCACCTCAACCTGCCCTGGCGCGAGCCGCTGGCGCCGGTGCCGGTGGAGGGAGCGGTGACCGCCACCGATCCGTTGGCGCTGGAGGGTCGCGACAAGCGGCCGCTCACCGCGGTGACCAAGATCGACCTCGAGCCCTCGGTCTTCCTCCTCGACGAGATGGCGGGTCACATCGGCGACGCGATCTCGGGCGCGATCGTCGCCGGTCGCCAGCTCGACCCCGAGCTGCGCGAGCCGCTCGCCCACCTTGCCCGCGTCTCCGGCTTTCCGATCCTCGCCGACCCGAGCTCGCAGCTGCGCTGCGGTCCCCACGACCGCTCCCACGTCTGCGCCTCCTATGACCTGCTGCTGCGCGACGAGCATTTCGCCCGCTCGGTCGTGCCCGAGCTGGTCCTCCGCTTCGGCGAGATGCCGACGAGCAAGCCGCTGCGCGCCTGGATCGCCGACAGCGGCGCCGACGAGATCGTGATCGACCCGTACGGCGGCTGGAACGAGCCGACCAACCGCGCCGCGGCCGTCCTCCGCGCCGACCCGACCGAGCTCGCCTCGGGCTGGGCAGCGCGGCTGGAAGGACTCGAGGGACGCGAACGTCCGCTGCCGGATCGCTGGCTCGATGCCGAGAAGACGGCTCAGGGAGTGCTCGACCAAGAACTCGGCGAGAAGGCCGAGATCACCGAGCCCGCCCTCCACCGCGCCCTCGGCCCCGCCCACCGGGACGGCGACCTCGTCTACACCAGCTCCTCGATGCCGATCCGCGACCAGGAGATCTTCCTCGCCCCGTCAACCACCGACGTCTCTTTCCTCTCCAACCGCGGCGCCAACGGCATCGACGGCCTGATCTCCTCCGGCATCGGCGCCGCCCACGCCAGTGGCCGCCCGACCACGATCGTCAGCGGCGATCTCGGTCTCCTCCACGACCTCGGCAGCCTCGCCGCCCTCGGCGAGGTCTCCACCCCGGTCCGCATCGTCGTCATCGACAACGACGGCGGCGGCATCTTCCATTTCCTCCCCCAGGAGGCTGCAATGTCGCCCGACGAATTCGAGGCCCTCCTCGGCACGCCGCGCGGCGTCGACGCGGCCAAGGCCGCCGCCCTTTTCGACCTGCCCCACCGCCGACTGGAGACCCTGTCGGATCTACCCGAAGCACTCGCCGCCGGCACCGGCCTGATCGAGGTCAAGACCGACCGCCAGACCAACGTCGAGGCCCACCGCCAGGTGACCCGGCGCGTGCACGACGCGCTCTCGCACTCCGCCTGAGCTAGGGCGCGATCACTCGCCAGCCGAAGACGACCGGCGTCAGGTCTATCTCGCCCTGAGAATCAACCGCGCGGACCTTGAACACGTGCCCGCCCAGCTTGACCTTCCGCTGAAACGGAGAGGAACAGGTGCGGAACGGTTTGCGGTCGAGCTTGCATTCGAATCGTGAGCCGGCCTCATTCGCGCCGAAGGCGAACTTCGCGAGGCGCTTCGTCGTCCGCTTCGGGGGGTGTCTCCTCAGTTTGGTGACTGGAGCCGAATTGACCAGGCCGCCACCGCCGCCAACCGCAGACCCACCACTGCCGACTTCGCCGCCTCCGCCTCCGCCTCCGCCTCCTTCGAGAGTCGGTGGTGGTGGCGCCGGTGCCCAGCTGTAGCGACTCGGCGATTCGACGCCCTCGAGCGTCAACGGGACAGGGGTCCCGCTGCCGTCGGCGTTGCCGATCATCGCCATCGTCAGATCCTGGGTGAAGATGATCTTCGTCCCGTCCGGCGAGTAGGCGGGCGAGGTCTCGCTGGCGGCGGTCGCGAAGAGTGGGACGACCGGGCCGCCGTCGATGCCGACGCCGTAGACGTCGAACGGCCCGAGGAACATGGCTTTTGGAGTCCGGGTGAAAGCGACGGTTGATCCGTCCGGCGACACCGTCGGTTCGTTCTCTAGGAATTCGTCGTCCGCGGCAACCGCGGTCGCTTCGGTCAGCGGGGGCACCGCCACCGTCGCAGGCACCTTGCGGACGTCCAGGTCGCCGGTCTCGGAACCCATCACCACCGTCTGGCCATCCGGGGTGAACTCGGGATAGTAATCCTCACCGGACCCATTGAAGAACAGTTCCTGGCCGCTGCCGTCGGCCGTCATCGTCCAGATGTCGCGGTCGAGGTAGGTGGGGAACGGAGACCACTGGTTCCAGACGATGCGGCTGCCGTCGGGGGAGATCGAGGGCTCCTGGTCGAGCAGGGTGTCGTTCGTCAACTGGTGCGCCCCAGTCCCGTCCGTGTTCATGATCCAGATCTCCGCCGTCGCCTGGCTGTCGACACCGAAAGCCATCACCTTGCCGTCGGCCGAGACCGATGGGTCCCAGGCGGAATCGGGCGGGCCGGGGGAGTCGGTGACGACGTCGGTGATGTTTTCGAGGCCACTTCCGTCCGGGTTGACGGAGAACACGTCGTAGCCGCTGCAGGGGATTTCGCAGGCCTGGAAGTAGATCTTGCCGTTCACCCCCGGGCTGGTGGCCTGGGCGGGGACGGCAGAGAGAAGCACGCCGAGCGCGACCGCGGCCACAAGGCAGGTGCTCCTCCCCGGCGAGACCATCGGTCCAGCCTAACCCGGCGAGTCGTCGCCGTCGAGGTGTTGCGGACGATCGCCCTACTCGGCCAGCAGCGGCAACAGCGCCTGCAGCTTGACCTCGGTCTCGGCCAGCTCGGCTTCGGGGTCGGAGCCGGCGACTACGCCGACGCCGGCGAAGAGGTGGGCCTCGCGGTCGCGGAGGAGGGCGCTGCGGAGGGCGACGCAGAATTCGCCGTCTTCGGTCGCGTCCATCCAGCCGACGGGCGCGGCGTACCAGCCGCGGTCCATGCCCTCGAGGTCGGCGATCGCCGAGGCGGCGGCGGGCCAGGGCTCGCCGCCGACGGCGGGGGTCGGGTGCAGCAGCCCCGCCATCTCGATCGCCGAGTGGGGCTCGGCGAGCTGGGCGATCACCGGGGTGGCCAGGTGCTGGATGTTCGCCACCTTGACGATCTCCGGCTCGGCCGCCGCCTCGACCCAGACCGCGTGCGGGCGCAGGGCGCGGACGATCCGCTCGCTGACGATCCGCTGCTCGCGACGGTTCTTGTCGCTGCGCAGCAGCTGCTCGCCGAGGTGGTCGTCGACGGCGGGGTCGGAGCTGCGTCGGGTCGAGCCGGCGAGGGCGACGGTGGAGACGCTCGCCCCGGCGCGGCGGACCAGCAGCTCCGGACTGGCGCCGATGAAGGCCGCCTCCGGCGTGCCGCAGCAGAAGCAGAAGCAGGCCGGGAACTGCTCGCGCATGGCGCCGAAGATCGCGGCGGGGTTGTGCGCGGCGGCGGCACTGACGATCACCTCGCGGGCGAGCACCACCTTGCTGAACTCACCGGCGTCGATCCGGGATGTGGCGCCCTCGACGGCGGCCTCGAACTCGCGCGGCGGCCGGGCACTGCGGATCTCGGCGTGGGCGGTCGGGTGCGGGTCGAGCAGGGGCAGCGGCGCGTCGAGGCGCAGCGCCGCAAGGCGAGCGCCGAGCTCCTCGCCCAGGCGCTCCACCCCCCTCCCCGGCCGCACCACCGCGTTGACGGTGAGGAAGGCGCGCTCGCCGCGACGGCAGATCGAGAGCTGTGGCAGGAGCAGCGAAGCGGGCGCCAGCGAGGACCAGGTCGAGCTCGAGCCGCCCTCGGGAGCGAAGGCGAAACCGCCGACCCAGACCGCTCCCGCCCCGGCCGGCAGCCCGCGCGGCTCCTCCAGAACTGGGTGGTCGCCCAACCGCAGGCACTCCTCGGCGACGTCGCGGAAACGGTCCTCTCCGCGCGAGCTCGCCTCGTGCGCCACCCCCAGCCCGGCCAGCGCGAACTCGCGGTCGGGCTGCTCCCAGCAGAACCACCTGTCGCTCGCCAGCCGCGAGGAGAAGACCGCCGCACAGGGATCGCCGACCTCGACCTCTCTGGTGACGCTTACGAGGGTGCGCCTGCCCCGTTCGGCTCCCTTCTCCAGAGCCGCGATAAATGACGAGGTCAGGACGTTCTCAGACAAGGACGCAGGGAGCGCCGTGTGCTCTGCGCACAAGCGACTGAGGACGCCGTATGAGAACGTCCTGGGCCGTCATTTCTAGTCGTGACCGCGTCCAATAGCGATCTCGCCGGTGCGGACCATTTCCACCAGCCCGTGCGGGCGGACCATCCGCTCGAAGGCCTCGATCTTGTCGGCGGAGCCGGTCACCTCGATCGTCATCGTCCGCCGCGCCACGTCGACGATTTTCGCCCGGAAGATCTCGGCGAACTGGATGATCTCGGCCCGGTTCTCGACCGCCGAGGAGACCTTGAACAGCGCCATCTCCCGCGCCACCGTCTCCTCCGGCTCCATGTCGCGGATTTTCAGCACGTTGACGAGCTTGTGCAGCTGCTTGGTCACCTGGTCGATCGGGTGGACGGCGCCGTCGAGGGTGAGGGTGATCCGCGAGACCGTCGGGTCGTCGGTCGGGCCGACCGCGAGCGTGTCGATGTTGAAGCCGCGGCGCGAGAAGAGCCCGGCGACGCGCGCCAGCACGCCCGGCTTGTTCTCGACCAGGATCGAAAGGATGTGCTTGCGGCCGCTGAGCTGGCCGGCGACGTGCAGATCCTCGAGCTTTACCACCTGTGGGGTGCCCGCCTCCATCAGCGCACCGCCCCCCTCGGGGCCTCGACCATGTCGCGAGCGGCGCTGCCCGGCGGGATCATCGGGTAGCAGTTCTCTTCCTGGGCGACGCGGACGTCGAGCAGGACCGGCCCGTCGTGCTCCAGCGCCGCCACCATCTGCTCCTCCAGGTCGGCGGAATCGTCGCAGCGCATCCCTTTCGCGCCGAAGGCCTCGGCCAGCTTCACCCAATCTGGGCTGGCGCCCATCGCGACCGAGCTGTAGCGGCGGTCCCAGAACAGCTCCTGCCACTGGCGGACCATGCCCATGTAGCCGTTGTTCATCAGGAAGACCTTGACCGGGACGTTCTCGCTGACGCACGTCGCCAGCTCCTGCACGTTCATGATCAGGCTGCCGTCGCCGGCGATGCAGACGACCTGCTCGTCCGGGCAGGCGACTTTGGCGCCGATCGCGCTCGGCAGGCCGAAGCCCATCGTCCCGAGGCCGCCGGAGTTGATCCAGCGCCGCGGCTCCTCGAAGCCGAAATATTGAGCCGCCCACATCTGGTGCTGGCCGACGTCGGAGGTGATGATCGCGTCGCCCTGGGTGGCGCGGTGCATCGCCTCGATCATGAACTGCGGCTTGATCTCGCCATCCTGCCCGGGCTCGTAGTAGAGCGGGTGCGCCTCCTGCCAGCCGTGCAGCGTGGTCCACCACTCGTCGAGGCGGGAGGGGTCGGTCTGCAGCGCCCGGTACTCGCGGGTCAGCTTCGGCAGCACCTGCTTGACGTCGCCGACGATCGGGATGTGGGCGCCGACGTTCTTCGAGATCTCGGCCGGGTCGATGTCGATGTGGATGACCTTGGCGTTGGGCGCGAACTCGCTCAGCTTGCCGGTGATGCGGTCGTCGAAGCGGGCGCCGATGGCGACGATCAGGTCGGCTTTGTCCATCGCGTGGTTGGCGGTCCAGGTGCCGTGCATGCCGAGCATCCCGAGCCAGCGGTCGCTGGAGGCCGGGAAGGCGCCGAGGCCCATCAGGGTCGAGGTGACCGGGAAGCGGTCGGAGTCGGCGAGCTCGCGCAGCTCCTCGGAGGCGTTGCCGTTGATCACGCCGCCGCCGCTGTAGAAGATCGGGCGCCGGGCGCTCGCCAGCGCTTTCGCGGCGATGCGTATCTGCTTGATGTTGCCCTCGGTCGAGGGCTTGTAGCCGGGCAGCTCGACCGGCTCGGTGCGCGGCTCGTAGTCGATGTCGGCGCGGGAGAGGTCCTGCGGGATGTCGAGCAGGACCGGTCCGGGGCGCCCGGTCGAGGCGACGTGAAAGGCCTGGTGGACGTACTCGGGGATCTGCCGCGGATCGGTGACCGCGAAGGAGTGCTTCACGAACGGCAGGGTGGCGCCGAGGATGTCGGCCTCCTGGAAGCCGTCGGTGCCGATCAGCTCGGTCCGGACCTGGCCGGTGACGAAGACGGTCGGGGTCGAGTCCATCATCGCGTCGGCGATCGCGGTGACGAGGTTGGTGGCGCCGGGGCCGGAGGTGGCGAAGGCGACGCCGACGCGCCCCGAGGCTTTGGCGTATCCCTCGGCCGCGTGGCCGCCGCCCTGCTCGTGGCGCACCTGGACGTGGCGGAAGTCGGCGTCGACGAGGGCGTCGTAGGTGGGCAGGTTGGCTCCCCCGGGGATCCCGAAGACGTCCTTGACGCCCTCGGCCTTGAGGGATTCCATCAACGTGTCGGCGGCGCGCATAGGGACTGGCGATGGTACCAGCGGCGGGGTCTGCGCCCGGTGCCTGCTCTAGGCCTGGGCGGCCGGCGATTTCGCCGGGTTCCAGCGGGTCTTCGGATCGATCGCGGTCTCGATCACGCGGCCCTTGTGGCGCTCGATCGCGTGGATGATCGACTCGACCAGCTCCTCGCCCAGCAGGGTCGGCTCGAGGCCGAGGTCGAGCAGCTTGGTGTGGATCGCGTTGTAGTAGTGCTCTTCCTTCTCGACCCGCGGGTTGTCGTAGTGCTGGATTTCGACGCTGTAGCCGAGGTGCTCGCCGGCCTCCTTGACCAGCCCGGCCAGCTCTAACACTGAAAATTGCTCGGTGAACTGGTTGAAGACGCGGAACTCACCGCGCTCGGCCGGGTTCAGGGCCGCCAGTTCGACGCAGGCGAGGGTGTCGCGGATGTTGAGGAAGCCACGGGTCTGGTGGCCGGCGCCGTAGACGGTCAGCGGGTGGCCGATCACCGCCTGCACGCAGAAGCGGTTGAGGACGGTGCCGAACAGCTCGTCGTAGTCGAAGCGGGTGACGAGGCGCTCGTCGCGGGCGGTCTCCTCGGTCTCGACGCCGTAGACGACGCCTTGGTTGAGGTCGGTCGCGCGCAGGCCCCAGGTGCGGCAGGCGAAGTGGATGTTGGTCGAGTCGTGGACCTTCGAGCAGTGGTAGAGCGAGCCCGGCAGCTTCGGATAGGGCAGCGTGTCCTCACGACCCTTGTGTTGGATCGTGATGTAGCCCTCCTCGATGTCGATGTTGGGCTGGCCGTACTCGCCCATCGTCCCAAGCTTCACGAGGTGCGCGTCGGGGACGTGTTCGCGCATCGAGAAGAGCAGGTTGAGGTTGCCGATCACGTTTGCGTGCTGGGTTTCGACCGCGCGCTCGCGGGAGAGCATCGAGAACGGCGCCGACGCCTGCTGCCCGTAGTGGACAACTACCTCGGGTTGGGTCTCGGCGACGACCTCGTCGAGGAAATCGCCGTCCTCGACGGCGCCGACGTAGCTGCGGATCTGCTCGCCGGAGACCTCGCGCCAGGCGGCGATCCGCTCGTCCAGCTCCCCGATCGGGGTCAGCGAGGCGGTCCCGTGTTCGGTGTGCCAGCGGCGGCGGGAGAAGTTGTCGACGACGGAGACCTCGTGGCCGCGGGCCGAGAAGCGGAGCGCGGTCGGCCAGCCCAGGTAGCCGTCGCCCCCGAGGATGAGGATTCGCATGAGGGCGGCAGCTTAGCGACTGCCCCGGAATTCCCGCCAAATGTTGGTCGGCCGCTTGTCCGTGTTGAATCCCTGCGATGGCGAGCGAACTGGCGGCGCGAAACGGCGGCTGGATCGGGCTCGGAGCGCTGCTCGCGATCCTCCTGCTCGGCCTGGGGCTGCGGGTGGGCGAGGCCTGGGACGGGAGGGCGCCGGTCTACGACGCTCAGGCCTACGCGGCGATCGCGGCGAACCTGGAGAAAGGGAACGGGTTCACGGTCGGGCCGCAGGCGACGCAGCCGTCGAGCAACTACTCGCCGGGGCTGCCGCTGTTCGTGGCGGGGGTGTATGCGGTGACGGGCGGTGCGCACGAACGGCTGGCGCGGTTAGTGCTGGCGGTGATCGGGGCGCTGTCGGTTCTGTTCGCTTACCTGATCGGGAGGCGGCTGGGGCCCGCCCCGAATCCGCCATTGGAGAGTTATTCGTCCTATAGGACGGTTAACTCACCAATCGTCTGGCCGCCGCTGCTGGGGGCGCTGGTGGTGGCGGTGTATCCGGCGTTGTTGGAGTACCAGGGGATGCTGATGAGCGAGCCGTTGGCGGCGACGCTCTTGCCGGGAGGCGTGCTGGCGGTGCTTTGGGCTTGGGGAGGGGGCTGGATGCGGTGGCTCCTCCCTGGCGCTCTTTTTGGTGCCCTGGCCTTGGTGCGGCCGGAGTACCTGGGGGTGGCGGTGCTCGTCGCCGCCGTGGTCTTCGCTCGCGAGGCGCGAGGCGAGTGGCGCAACTCCCTTTTGCGGGCTGCTGTCTTCCTCGCCGCGCTGGTGGCGATCGTCGCCCCCTGGACCATCCGCAACGCGGTCGCGCTCGACCGCTTCGTCCCGATCTCCACCGGTGGCGGCCAGGTCCTATACGCCGGCACCTACCTGCCCTCCGATGGCGATCCCGAAAAGGTCGGCGCCGAAGTCGTGGCGGAAAACCCGCAGCTCTTCGCCCCGCAAGACGCACAGCGGCTACGCCTCGAGCAAATCCTCGCCCGGCTGGCCCACGCCCGCTATCCCGAAATGGAAACCGACCAGGCGCTTTCGAAGATGGGCAAGGAGCAGTTGTGGGACGACGTCTCAGACGAGCCGCTCGAATACGCCGGCTCAGTCGCCGAGAAGGTGTGGCGGATCTGGTCGCACGGGCCTCGGGACGTGATGCGCGAGCCGATCTGGGAGGTGCTGCACTGGGCGCTCATCGTTCTCGCCCTGCTCGGGCTTGCGGTGCTCGCCGGGCAGCGACGCTGGGAGGCGCTGCTGTTCGGCACGATCTTCCTTGCCATCACCGCGATCAGCGCCCTCCTGGTCGCCTCTCCGCGGCGGGTCCTGGTGCTCGTGCCACTGCTTGCGGCGCTCGCGGGAACCGCCCTTGCATGGCTCGCCGGGTCGCTTGAAAGCGCATCCGCTGCCCGCCTCACAAAGCCCGGGCGGGCAGCGGATGCGCTTTCCACGCGCGACCCCGGGTAGCCTGAGCGCGCCCTTGAAGACCGCCACCGCCTGGATTCGCGCGCTTCCCGAGCGATACGGGAGGAGGACGCTGGTCGCGCTTGCCTTGATCGCCGCCCTTGGCCTCGTGGTGCGCGCCTATGTGGTCGTCAATCCGGTCTCCAATCCAGCTGACGACTCGCACGCCTATTACGCGATCTCCAAGGCCCTATATGAAGAAGGGAGCTTTGGAGGGCCGGAATTCCGTGACTCCAGCGACTGGTCGCCGGGGGCGCCGTTCCTCTATGCCGCCGCCTTCCATGCGACCGGCGGCGCCCGCGAAGGAACCGCCCGGATCGTCGAGGCGCTGCTGGGAGTGGCGACGATCCTGGTCGTCTTCGCGCTCGGCTGGCGGCTCGGCGGGCGGGAGCTCGGCCGCTGGGTCGGCCTCTTCGCCGCCTTCGCGGTGGCCGTCTACCCACCGTTCATCCACACGACCGGCGAGTTGATGAGCGAGCCGCCGGCGATGCTGACGCTCCCGGCGGCGATCCTCGCCTGCCTCTGGGCCTCGGACCGTCAACCGCGCGCAGTTGTTCCTGGCATGCGGGAACCACTGCGCTCGGTCGGCCCCTGGTTGGCCCCGGGGTTCTTGTTTGGCCTCACGGCGATGTTCCGGCCCGAGTACCTGCTGGTCGGCGCCGCCTTCGTCGTCCTCGCCGCGATCCGGGCCTGGCGCGCATCCGAATGGCGCCTCGGCCTCGCCGGCGGCGCCGTCCTCCTGATCGCCCTCGTCCTGCCGATCCTCCCCTGGACGATCCGCAACATTGTCGTCCTCGACCGCGTCGTGCCGATCTCCACGGGGGGCGGCAAGGCGCTCTACGTCGGCACCTACCTGCCTGCCGACGGCGAATACCAGCGGGTGAAGGCGATCCTGGTCAAGCGCTACGAACACCGGAACCTCGCCCCGAGCTCCGAAGCTCTGAACAAGGTCGACCCCACCCCGCTCTTCGACAAGGTCGCCGAAGAAGAGACGAAGCACCATCCTGAGCTCAGCCGCGACCAGGCCCTCGGCAAGGTCGGCAAGGAAAACCTCTCGAAGTACTTCGGCGAAGACCCGGACGGCTACCTGGCGATGACCGCGCGCAAGGTCGGCCGCATGTGGAGCAGCGGCGTCGGCGAGACGATGAGCAGCACCGTCGGGCGGGTCGTCCAGATCCTCCTCGTCACCCTCGGCCTCGCCGGTCTCGTCCTGCTGGCACTGTGGCGTCGCTGGTGGGAGCTGGTCGCGCTGGCGACCCCAATCGTCCTCGTCACCCTGGTCGGCGCCGTATCCCTCGCCGCCCCCCGCCGCAACGAGGTGCTGATGACGCTCGTCTTTCCTCTTGTCGGCCTGGCCCTCTCATCCGGGCTGAGGAGAGGGCTCGACGGGACTCCGGCGCACCCGAGTCCCCCCAATCCCTCCTAGCGGCCATATCCTTCGGTCGCGAATGGTCCCACTTGCAGGCATCTTCCCGGCCGAGCTGACGGCGCTGCGCGCCGTCGGCGCGCTGCTCGCCGTGGGGATGATCGCCTACGCGGTCGCGCGCCGCCGCACCCTGCGCAACGCCGACGTGCTGATCCTGATCGCCTCCGGGGTCAGCCTGCTGCTCGTCGCGGGGACCGAAATCGTCAACGGCCTCCTCTCCGCCTTCTCGTTCGAGAAGGGCAACGGCGGCCGCATCCTCGGCCTCGCCGTCTTCGCCATCTTCGTCCTCTTCCTGCTGATCCTGCGCGCGCTCTCGCAGACGGCGCGCAACCAGCGGCAGCTGGCGGCGGCGCTCGAGGGCCTGGCCTGGGAGGAGTTCCGCCAGGCGGGCCTGCCGGACCGCTTCAAGGGCAAGATCGCGATCCTGATCCCCGCCTACAACGAGGCCGAGAACATCGGCGTCGTCCTCGACCAGATCCCCGCCGCCGTCTGCGGCCTCCGCACCGAGATCCTCGTCGTCGACGACGGCTCGCGCGACGGCACCGGCGACGTCGCCGCCGAGCACGGCGCGCTGGTCGCCCGGCACGTCACCAACCGCGGCGGCGGCGCGGCGCTGCGGACCGGCTACCGGCTGATGGTCGAATCCGGGGCCGAGATCGTCGTCACCCTCGACGCCGACGGCCAGCACCGGCCCGACGAGATGGAGCGCCTGGTCGAGCCGATCCTCGACGGCGAAGTCGAGATGGCCCACGGCTCCCGCGTCCTCGGCCACGCCGACCGCAACCACTTCGCCCGCGAGCTCGGGATCGTCTTCTTCAACCGCCTCGTCTCCTTCATCACCCGCACCCACGTCACCGACTGCTCCAACGGCTACCGCGCGGTCCGCACCGCCGTCCTCCCCCAGCTGGTCCTCCGCCAGGAGCAGTTCCACACCTCCGAGCTCATGATCGAGGCGATCAAGCGCGGCATCCCCGCCAAGGAGATCCCGATCACGGTCGAGAGTCGTCTCCACGGCCACTCGAAGAAGCCCGCCGCCTTCCGTTACGGCGCCGGCTTCGCCAACGCGATCGTCAGGACCTGGTTGCGGTGAGGAACGGAGTGGTCCCTCCGCCGAAGACCGTATGTCCGGCTGGGGACCAAGGTTGTCAGCAGCTTGACCCAAAGCCTTCGTCGGAGGGACCACTCCGTCCCTAGCGCACGCCTGGGTGTCTTACAGCTGCAGGATCTGGGAGGTAGAGGTCGGTGCCGCAGCGGGGGCAGACCTGGACGTAGAGCTTGAGGGGCTTGCCGCAGGTCGGGCACTGGCGTTCGGGTTCGTCCTTGTCGACCCGGTAGAGGATCACCGCGATCAGGCCGAGCGGCGGGACCACCGTCCCGACCACGAACCAGATGAAGAAGGAGCTGCCCTTCGCCCTGCCGATGATGCCGGTGGCGAGGCCGAAGAAGAAGGCGATGACGAGGTATTCCACGTAGCCATTCTTGCGCGCCCAAGGCGCGGCCCGCTCACGCCAGCGGCTTCGGGTGACCGATCTCGCCGACCTCGGCGGTGTCGCGACGGAAGGGCAGCCCGGCGGTCCAGTCGAGGACGGCGCGGACCTTGCGGGCGGTGCCCGGGATCTGGCTCATGTGGTAGGTCCGGGCCAGCCACCAGGCTGGGAAGCCGCGAAAGGTGCGATCGCCGATCCGGCCCACGGCCTTGTAGCGGCCGAGGTTGACGAAGGCCGCTTCGGCTCGGTAGTCGTAGGGGCGGGGGCTGCCGATTCCGAGCTCGGCGGCGATGTTGCGCCCGGCCACCGGGCCCTGCCGCACCGCGGTCTGCGCCGTCGGCGGCGAGGTGCCGCCGCTCGGGTCCGGGACCGCCGCGCAGTCGCCGATCGCCCAGACCGAGTCCATCCCCCGCACCCGCAGGTAGGGGTCGACCGGGACGCGACCGCGCTCGTCCAGTGGCACGTTCAGCTCTTTGAGGATCGGCTGAGCCTTGACGCCGGCGGTCCAGACGACGGTGCGGGTCGGCAGCACCTCGCCGCTGGAGAGGCGGGCGCTGTCGGTCGTGACCTCCTCCAGCGTCGTCCGCAGGCGGATGTCGATGCCGCGGCCGCCCAGCTCCCGCAGCGCGTAGTCGGCGAGCTCGCGGTCGATCTCCGGCAGAACCCGGTCGGCCGCCTCGACCAGGACCCAGCGCATCCCGTGCAGGCGGGCGCGCGGGTAGTTCTCCATCGCGTCGGCGGCGAAGTCCTGCAGCTCGGCCAGCGCCTCGAGCCCGGCGTAGCCGCCGCCGACGAAGACGTAGGTGAGGAGTTCTTCCCGCCGCCGCGGATCCTCGGTCGCGTTCGCTTCCTCCAGCGTCTCGATCACGTGGTTGCGGAGGTAGATCGCGTCGGCGAGGCTCTTGAAGCCGACCGCGTGCTGCGACAATCCGGGTATCGGCAGGGCACGCGAGACCGAGCCGAGCGCGAGCAGCAGCTGGTCGTAGGGCAGCTTTTCGGTTTCGCCGTACTTGGCCCGCAGCGTCACCGTCTTTGCCTCGGGGTCATGACCGACGATCGCCCCGATCCGCAGATACGTCCGCTTCAGCATCTCCCGCAGTGGGGTGACCACGTGCCGCGGCTCCAGGGTCCCGGCCGCCGCCTCGGGCAGAAACGGCGTGTAGAGCGCAAAGTTCGTGTCGTTCACCAACACCAACCGCGCCGACTGCTTCGGCATCGCCCGCTCCAGCTCACGCGCCGCCGCCGCGCCGCCGAAGCCACCGCCCGCGATCACGACGTTCCAGGCCATGACCCCAACCTAGCACGCTTGTAACACGTTGTTACAAAGTGCAAAACGCACTAAGACGCCGTCTCAAAATGAAGGGACGGCGGATAGGGTGGCGAATGCCAGGCCATGCAAAGCCAACTTGTGTCTGATGAGTTCTGGGCTCGAATCGAGCCGCTGCTGCCCGTCGTCAAGCGGCGT
>JBIOWB010000092.1:0-2998 GCA_044868125.1 Solirubrobacterales bacterium | reverse complement strand
CAACCGCACCGCGACTTCAGCACGGGACCAAGCCGCCAGCTGATCGCCAAGGCGAGCGGGAGGCAGCGTCGCCGCGAAGACGAGGAGCCGCGTTGGGGTGACCGCCAGGACGGTGTGCCCGCGCGTTGGTCGCGGTAGGGTCGGCGGGAGGCGCCTGGACCGTGCGGCGCGTGCTGGCCCGACTGGACTGGTTTCCTCCCGCCGCCGACATCGAACCGTGCATGCGGTTCTCCCGCACACGGCTCCCCGACGTTCTTCACCGGTGGCATTCAGCGTCCCGGTCGCCACGGCCGGTTAGGTCGTGGCGCGACGATGGTTCCGTTGAGGTTGATCAGCCCGAGCCGGTTCGGCGATTGGTAGGCGACTGCCTTCCAGCCGTATCCCCGGCTGCGCTTGTGGCGCTTGGCGACGAACCGCGCGATGCGGTCCAGCGCGTAGTGGCTGATCTTGTCGAACTGGCGGGCTGAGTTCCCGTAGCGGAAGTAGCCCGTCCAGCCGCGCAGGAAGCGGTTGACGTCCTGCACGACATCGTCAACAGCTACCCGCAGCCTGCGCCGGTCGGTGATCTCCCGGATCCGGTCGCGGGCCTGCTGGGTGGCCTGCCGTGAGGGCCAACGGGCGAGGAAGCAAAGATGCCGCGAGCGCGGCGTGTTGCCGCGCACCCAGCGGTGGTGGAAGCCGAGGAAGTCCAGCCCCTCACCGCCTTCTTTCAGGTGCACGATCCGCGTCTTGGCGTGCTTGAGCTCGAGGCCAAGCTCGGCGAGGATCGCCGTGAGCGCCTCAAGCGCTCGCTCGGCCTCCTGCCGGGTTCGGCACATGGCCAGCAGATCGTCCGCGTAGCGGACCATTACCCCGCAGCCGCGGTCTGCCCAGTGCCGGTCGAGCCGGTGCAGGTAGACGTTGGCCAGGCAGGGTGAGAGCACCCCGCCCTGCGGCGTCCCGGCCGCGCTGCGCGTGACCGCCCCGTCCCGCATCACCCCCGCGCGCAACATCGCCCGCAGCAGCTTGAGGACCTTGCGGTCACAGATCCGCTCCTCGACCGCCGACATCAGCCCCGAGTGCGGGATCGCCTCGAAACAGTTGGCGATGTCCGACTCGGCGACCCATCGCTTGCCCCTCCACGCCTCATCGATGAGCACCTGGAGGGCGTCGTGCGCCGAACGCCTGGGACGGAACCCGTACGAGCACTCGAGCATGTCGGCCTCGAAGATCGGCTCAATCACGATCTTCGTCGCCGCCTGCACGACACGATCGCGGACAGCGGGAATCGACAGCGGCCTTTGCTCGGTCGGCCTGCCGGGCTTCGGGATCAACACCCGGCGAGCCGGGAGCGGACGCCACCGACCCTCCCTCAAGTCCGCGGCCAGCTCGTCGAGGAGCTTGGCCACGCCGTACTCCTCGACCTCGGCGATGGTCTGTCGGTCGATGCCGGCCGCGCCCCTATTGGCGCGCACCAGCTCCCACGCGCGCTCCAGAACGTCCCTGCGGTAGACCTTGTCGTAGAGCGCGTGGAACCGTCGCCCGGGATCGGCCTTGGCCGCCCGGTAGAGCGTTCGTTGCAGTTCTCGGACCTTGTCCTGCTTGGCGGTCCTAGCCATGAGTGGCACTCACCAGCCCTTCCCTGTACGTGACGCATGAACGAAGCAGCGGCCCTTCCCTCCCCGGCGGTTCTGTTGTCCGCTCGGGTCGATCGGTAATACGGCCGCCTCCGACGCCCTCCCGGCTCGCGTCCACTTCCCGGCTCAACACCGGTTATAGGACGCGCCGCTCCGACGGCACCTAGCCGCAGGCCGCCGGGCCGGGGAGGGCCTCCCCAGTTCCCGCCGCCACCATCTGAGCGTTCCGCGCCCTCTACGCCGGGGAGTCCCTCGGGGCCGCAATCCAGGCTCTTCGCCCCTTCCATGGCCTTCGCCGTGAGAGACGCGGCTCGGCTCTCCCCTCCTCCCGCCCGCAGGCGGGCACACAAACGGCGCGGCAGGCTTCGCTTCACGCTACGGACCGCTCAGTCGCTCCCCCCAACGGGGCTCTTGACGCTGGGCTTCGACCCGGCCCGTTTCCAGACCGAGCCGCCAGCCTGCTACCGGGCCTCCTGGCAGCTACCCGGACGGGACTCACACCCGCAGGCGGCGACGAGCTTATGTTGGATCAGGTCATCTCGATCGATCACCCCCAACACTGGGCGCACTCCCGGATAGTGGTGTAGGACGCGGTCGGACGGAATTGCCGGGGAC
This sequence comes from Solirubrobacterales bacterium, assembly GCA_044868125.1. Taxonomy (GTDB): domain Bacteria; phylum Actinomycetota; class Thermoleophilia; order Solirubrobacterales; family 70-9; genus VAYN01. The sequence continues at coordinate 767 of JBIOWB010000092.1, read as the reverse complement.
CGAGATCGAAACGAGGCCCTGTAAGCCGTTCTAAGGGGCTCGGTGGTGGCGTCGAAGGGTTTTGGTCGCCCGGATTTCGGTCCTCGGAGGTGGTTCCGGCCACCGCGGCGCCCATGATCGTCGGCTGGTTCCAAGAAGTCGACGAAGGGAGAGCACCACGATGGCCGAGATGGGGAGGATGACGGCTGAGGAGGTCGTCAGGTACCTGCTGGAGGACGCGGACGGCGCCGATCTGGTGCGGGAGTCGCTGCGCTGGCTGGTGCAGCAGCTGATGGAGGCCGAGGTCAGCGAGCGGATCGGCGCGGCGCACGGCGAGCGCACCGACGACCGCGCCACCTGGCGCAACGGCTACCGGCCGCGCCGGTGGGATACGCGCGCCGGCGAGCTCGAGCTGCGGATCCCGAAGCTCAGGCGGGGCAGCTATTTCCCCTCGTTCCTCGAGCCGCGCCGGCGATCGGAGCAGGCGCTGTTGGCGGTGATCCAGCAGGCTTATGTGTGCGGCGTCTCGACCAGGCGCGTCGACCAGCTGGTCGAGTCGCTCGGGCTCAGGGTCTCGCGCTCCGAGGTGTCGCGCATCTGCGCCCAGCTCGACGAGCAGGTCGAGGCCTTCCGCCAGCGTCCGCTCGAGGGCGACTACCCCTACCTGTGGCTGGACGCTAAAAGCGAGAAGGTCCGCGACGGCGGCCGGGTCGTCTCGAAGGCGGTCGTGATCGCCTACGGCGTGCACGAGTCGGGCCGCAGAGAGATCCTCGGCATCGACGTCGGCG
>JBIOWB010000091.1:0-19977 GCA_044868125.1 Solirubrobacterales bacterium | reverse complement strand
GCGGGGCGAGCGGGCCAACCGGCGCCGCCGGGCCAACCGGCGCGATCGGCCCCGAAGGGCCGGCCGGGCCGACCGAGACCCGCCTGCCCCCCGGCAAGACGATCAAGGGCCTCTGGCAGTTCCAGGTTGTCAACAACAGCTCCGCATTCGGAATGTTAAACGTGCCCTTCCCGCTGCAGGTGATACCGGCACCTGAACTCAAATATATGACCCCGGCCGCCGAACCGACCGAAGAATGCCCGGGCAACGCAGACGAACCGGAGGCCGCAAAGGGCTTCTTCTGCCTTTATATGAGCATCGTCTCCGGCACCGAAGGCAATCCGAAAGCGGGGACGCCCGATCGGAAACTCGGCCTCGAGGCGAAATGGAAACTCGAAGCCACCGCCGACCTCGCCTTCGCCTACGGCTCTTACGCCGTCACCGCGGAATGCCTGAAAGACGAAGAAGGGAACGAAATCCCCTGCTAGGAAATCCTCCTAACCCCCTCAACGGTTGAAGGGAAGGAAGGGCCGCCTGCGGGCGGCCCTTCCTCGTTCATGGGTGACAGGCGCGCGGCGATTCGCCTGTCACCCTTCACAACCTGGAATCACCTTCTCAGCAGGGAACTTATCAGGTGGTTCCCACATTTCGTATTTAAATTCGACAAAACGTCCGAAAGATAGGTGCGACACTCTTGACACCACCTCCTTACCAGGGTAAGAGTCTTGAGCGTAAGGTTTACTCGATACGAGTGAGCAAAGCTCCTTCGAGGTGCGGCTCAATCACCGCGCTTTGAAGATAGGGGAACCGCCGGCGCTTGGCGCGCTCGGAGGTTAGTAAGGAGATACACCTCATGAACAGCAGACTAATCGCGGCCTGCATGGCGCTGGCGGCATTCGCCGCAGTCGCCCTACCGGCGATCGCCTCGGCGACGAACGATCCGACACTCACAGAGAACGGGTCGGTCGTCACTGTGGGCGCAGGGACTGTTCTCACAAACGTAGGCGAAGTCACAATGACGAACACATCCGGGGCCGCAGTCATCCACTGCACCACTACCACGTTGACAGGCATTGTCGCCAAAAATTCAGGTGGCACGCTGGAAACCACAGTCTCGGCTGTCAACTTTTCCAGCACCGGGGCCGTCCACGCCGACACCGGCCTCAAAGAGTGCACAGCTTCCATTGGCAACACCTACATCACAGTCACGAACCTCCCATTGTGTATCCGCTCCACGCCGGAAATGGCCACAGACGAATTCCAGATCGTCAGCAGCGACTGCGGGGCGGGCGGAAACCCGATCAAATTCATCTGGGGGTCTACAACGGCGGGGGAATGCGAATACGAATTCACAAAAGCTGTCTCCGGCACCCAAACGACAAACGGGACCCAGGCTGTGCTGACGGTTAACAACACCCAGAGCGGCAGCGGCTACAGCAAGATCAAAGGTGGCTTCCTCTGCCCGAGCAGCTGGATGTTCAGAATGTCTTTTGCTCTCGAGACAGAGAACGGAACGGCGCTGACGATCTCTTAGCCGGGCGGGCCGCACGAACCAATGTCTAGAGGCCGTCCACGTAGGCGGCCTCTAGATGTAGTTACCCAGCACGTTGTTCCAACTCGGTGAGCCGAGCCGCGGGCGGTGATGCCCGAGGGAGCCGTGTCGTCTTCTGAAGTTGCATTGGTCGAGCCAGCCGGGTAGTGCCGCGGTGCGCTCCGCGGAGGAGCCGTAGATCGCTCCGTAGGCCAGCGAGGCCCGGATGAACATTGTTGTGAGGAACTGCATCTAGAGCCGCGGGGGGAACCGTCGTACTACTTGGATCGTCGTAGTCCTTGACAGGAAGCCATAGTTGCTTATGACACCCGGCGAGGGGAGGCAGACCAAGTTTATGCAGGGGAAATACCCGCTCTCTTTTATTGGAGCGCATGCGAGTTCAAAACGAGGGCTTAGTAGATAGGTGAAAGGCCTTGACCCGAAACCACCCGTGGCGGAAAGTGGCCCGGATCAACGAGTCCGGCTTGCGGCCGGAAACATTAAGGAAGGAAGTGTCTCATGACTAAGAAGCTCATGCGAGTCTTCGCAGCATTGGCAGTGTTCGCTGCTTTTGTCCTGCCGGCGACCGCCTCGGCGACCAACAACCCAGACCTCACAGAGGGCGTCACGCGCGTTCCTGTGGGCGCGACGGTCGTCAAAACAGCTACCAATGCCGAATTCCAGACCACAGCCTCAGCCACTCTGATCACCTGTTCGAAAGCCACTATGTCAGGCACCGTTACGGCAAACGCAGGCGGGACGGTCGAAATCGAATTCACCACCGCCCAATTCTCTGGGACCGGTGCCGTCCATTCGGATAACGGCCTCACAGAGTGCACAAGCACCTTCGGCAGCGGCTACGTCACATGGACCAACCTGCCGCTGTGCTGGGCATCGACTCCCGTACAGTCGACAGACGCGTTCCAGACTACCAGCGGCTCATGCCCGAGCAACGGAAAGCCAAAGTACCGCTTCGGCTCCACAACCGCCGGTGAATGCGAATACGAAGCAGGAACCGCCGTGACCGGTACATTCACGACAAACGGCACCCAGGCCTCGCTGACGGTAGACAACACTCAGGCTGGCAGCGGTGCAACCAAGATCGGCGGAGGCTTCCTCTGTCCAAGCAGCATGAAGCTGAAAATAACGTACACGCTTGAGACAGCGAACGGCACGCCATTGACCATCTCATGATCGCAGCGATCATTTGAAGGTATGTCCATGGGTCCGCACGCATGGGCGGGCCCATGCCCTAACTAAACGCCCGCTGCCGTTCGCTGGCGCGCATCACGTGCCTGCAGACCTGCATCGGCTCGTCGGCGACGACGAGCAGCTCTTTGTCGCCTGGGGCGATCAGGCCGTGGTCCTCGAGGCCGCGGTCGATCCACTCGAGCAGGGGGTGCCAGAAGTCGGAGTCGACGAGAATGGTGGGGAAGTGGTGGATGCGGTGGGTCTGGATCAGGGTCAGGGACTCGAACATCTCGTCGAGGGTGCCGAAGCCGCCCGGCATGATCACGAAGGCGCGGGCGAAGCGGACGAACATCAGCTTGCGGGCGAAGAAGTAGTGGAACTGGAGCTGACGGTTGACGTAGGGGTTGACGTGCTGCTCGTGCGGGAGCTCGATGTTGAGCCCGACCGAGAGACCGCCCGCCTCGGCGGCGCCGCGGTTGGCGGCCTCCATCAGGCCGGGCCCGCCGCCGGTGATCACGCTGTAGCCGTGGTCGCTGAGGCAGGCGGCGGTCTCGCGGCAGAGCTCATACCAGCGATGACCCTCCCCCACGCGCGCCGAGCCGAAGATCGAGACCCCCTCCTCGATGTCGCGGAGCGCGTGGAAGGCGCCGTCGATCTCCTCGCGGATCCTGCCCACGCGGCGCTCGTCTTCGACCGCCGGGTCGACCGGCACGCGCAGCAGGTGTCGATCGTGCCGCGCTCCGCCGCTGCCCCCGTTCCCTGCGGTCATGAACGACATCTTCCCGCTTCCGGCTTTCCGGGCCCGGCGCGAGGACATATGCTCAGGAAGATTATCTTGGAACGCAAGGGAGCGATACTCGCGGCACTGGCCTGCCTGATCCTCGGGACGGTCGGCGGCTGCGGGAGCAGCGGAGACGGCAACGGCACCGAAAGCGCCGAAGATCCCGCCCGGGCGCTGGCGGGGTGGTACCGGAGCGTCGAAGCCGAGGTCGCGAAGATGGAGAGAAAACAGCGGGGATTCACGCGGTTCCACGTCGCCGCCGAGCCCCCGTCCAGGGCCGACCTGGGCAAGCTCAGCGCGGCGGGGGTGAGAGTGGGCGAAGCGGCCGAGAGCTCGGCGGCTCGGCTCTCTCAGGTCACCACCTTGACCAAGGAAGAGGCCGAGGGCCTGTACTGCTACTTCTTCGCCTTTTACGTCGACCTTGAATTCTTCCCAGACCGGGCGAGCTTCGAGGAAGTGATCTTCAACCTCGTGAAAGCCGAGCGCTTGTCTCCGAAGTCAACGGCGGGAATTCACGAATCGGCCGACGGGCTCCGTAAAGCGATGATCGAGGCCGAGAAAGCTACGGGCCCAGCGCCCAAAGTCGCAGCGGGAATCCTCTGCTGACCAGCCGCAGGAATGCCCCCGGCGGGACTCGAACCCGCGCCGCGCGGCTTAAAAGGCCGCCGCTCTAACCAGCTGAGCTACAGGGGCGAGGTGCCCATGGTAGAGGGCGGCTGACCAAGGCGCCGGGTGGTTCAGGAGAGTTCGGGGAGGCCCTCGTAGGCGGTCGAGGCCTCGGCGTGGGTGCGGCGGGGGATGCGGCCGGCGCGGCGGGCGAGGTGCCCGCCTTCGACGGCCCGACGCAGGCCGGTGGCCATCGCCACTGGATCGGCCGCGCCGAAGACGGCGCTGGCGGCGAGGACGGCGTCGCAGCCGAGCTCCAGCGCCTGGGCGGCGTCGGATGCGGTGCCGATGCCGGCGTCGAGGATGACCGGGACCTCGGCCCGCTCGGCGATGATCGCGACGTTGTACGGGTTGCGGATGCCGGCGCCGGAGCCGATCGGCGAGCCGAGCGGCATCACCGCGGCGCAGCCGGCCTCTTCGAGGCGGCGGGCGAGGATCGGATCGTCGTTGGTGTAGGGGAGGACCGTGAAGCCGCCGCCGACCAGCTGCTCGGCGGCGTCGACCAGCTCGACCGCGTCGGGATAGAGGGTGCGGTCGTCGCCGATCACCTCGAGCTTGATCCAGTCGGTCTGGAAGGCCTCGCGGGCGAGCTCGGCGGTGCGGACCGCGTCGCGGGCGGTGTAGCAGCCCGCCGTGTTGGGGAGGACGAAGAGGCCGAGGCGGTCGATCGCGTCGAGGACCGAACCCTCGGCCGCGGGGTCGATCCGGCGCAGGGCGACGGTGACGATCTCGGTCCCGGAGGCCTGCAGCGCCGCCTCCATCTGCTCCAGCGAGCGGAAGCCGCCGGTGCCGGCGATCAGCCGCGAGGACCACTGGCGGCCACCGAGCTCCCAGGTTTCGTCGGCCTCGGGCGCGCCGCCCTGGATCGCCGCCAGCACCTCGACCGCCTGCCCGTCGCACAGCGGCGTCCGCTCCCACTCGGAGCGCGGCACGACCTCGCCGTCGAGGGCGACCGCGACGCCGCGGGCTTCCGGGTCGGCGCCGCTGGCGCCGACGGCGGCATCGAGCGCCGCGCCATCCGGCAGCTCGTGCGGCCGGCCGTTGAGCTCGATCCTCATCGGGCGACCTCCGCGACCAGGAGGTCGGCGACAGTCCGGGCCGCCAGCGGCGCCAGGAGGATGCCGTTGCGGAAGTGGCCGGTGGCGAGGACGAGACCCTCGATCGCGCCGGGGCCGACCAGCGGCAGGTTGTTCGGCGTGCCGGGGCGGAGGCCGGCGCTCGCGTCGAGCAGCTCCAGCTCGGCGACGTCGGGCAGCAGTCGGTAGGCCTCGCGGAGAAGCTCGTGGACGCCGCCAGCGGTGACGGCGGTGTCGAAGCCCATCTCCTCGACGGTGGCGCCGACGATCAGGCGGCCGTCGTCGCGGGGCACCAGGTACACGCGCTCGGAGGCGAGGATGTGGCGGGTGGGCCGCTCGCGGTCGCGGCGGCGCAGCTCCAACAGTTGGCCTTTGACCGGGCGCACCGGCGGGCGTGCGTGCTCGGGCAGCCATTCGGCGGCGCCGGACCAGGCGCCGCTCGCGAGTACGACCGCCCCCGCTCGCAGCTCTCGATCGCGGGCTCTCAACCCCTCCAGCCGCCCACCTTCGAGGACCCCCTCGACGATCTCGACCCCCGTCATCACCTCGACCCCCTCGACCCCCGCCGCCTTCAACAGCGCCCGCATCAGCGCCCGCGGGTCGACCGCCGCCTCCCCCGCCGCGAAGACGCCGCCGTGGAACGAGGGCGTCAGGCCCGGCTCCAGCTCCCGGCATTTCCGCGGCGGCAGCCACTCGGCCTCGAGCGCGAGGGAGCGCTGCAGGTCGTGCACCCGCCGCAGCTGCGCCGCCTCGTCGCGGTCGAGGGCGACGTGCAGCGCCCCCAACCGTTCGTAGCCGGTGCTCTCGCCGCTCGCCGCCTCCAGCTCCGCGACGAACTCCGGGTAGAGCCGCGCCGCCTCGAGCGTCAGCTCCAACAGCTCCGGCTCGCCGAAGGCCAGCTCGCCGACCGGCGCCAGCATCCCAGCGGCGACCCGCGTCGCGCCGCCGCCTGGCTGGTCGCGCTCGACCACCGCCACCTTCGCCCCGCCGCGGGCCAGGCGCCAGGCGCAGCTCAGGCCGATGACGCCACCGCCCACGATCGCCACGTCGAAACTGCGCTTCTCGGTCACTGCGTTGCCTCCGCCGGCATTACCCGGATCAGGTCCAGACGGTCGGTGGCCTCGATGCCACCCTCTCAGCCCTCGCGGGCTCCCGTTCATCTCCGATGCTACCCGTCCGCCACAGCGGGCAGACCTCCCTCCCCAGCCATAATCCCCAGCATGAGCTTGTCGCTGCCCGAGGGAGACGGCCCGCTGCGTCGCGAGCGCCTGCGGACCGCCCGCCTCTACTTCGTCTGCGAGGCGCGGCCGGGGAGGGACCTGGAAGCGCTGCTGCGGGCCGCGCTCACGGGCGGCGCCGACATCGTCCAGCTGCGCGAGAAGAAGCTGGGTCGGGTCGAGATCGAGCGTGCCGCCCAGACCTTCCGTCGCGTCGCCGACACCTTCAGCGCCCTCTTCATCGTCAACGACGATCCCGAGCTGGCGCGGAGCTGCGACGCCGACGGCGTCCACGTCGGCCAGGACGACGTCGGCGCCGAGCAGGCGCGTGAGCTGCTCGGGCCCGACGCGATCATCGGCCTCTCGACCCACTCCGAGGAGCAGATCGCCGCCAGCGCCAAGTTCCCCGCGGACTACATAAGCGTCGGCCCGATCTGGGAGACGCCGACCAAGGCGGGACGGCCGGCGGTCGGCCTCGACCTGATCCGCCACGCTGCCGGGCAGGCGCCCCATCCCTTCTTCGCGATCGGCGGCATCGACACCGCGAACGCCGAGGAGGTCGTGCGGGCGGGGGCGCAGCGGCTCTGCGCGGTGCGGGCGATCCGCGACGCCGCCGACCCCGAAGCCGCGGCGGCGGAGCTGCGACAGGCCTTCGCGGCAGCCGAAAGGGGCGTCGCGCGCGGTGGCTGAGGAGCGGGCCAAGCGCAAGCGGCGCGGCGCCGACTCGATGGCGCGCGGCTACGCACGGGCCGAGCAGCGCAACCGGGAGGCGCGGGAAGCCCTCGAGCCGCTGGCCGAGGGCGAGCGGCCGATCGTGGTCACGGTCGGCGCGATCGTCGCCGCCCTGATCGCGCTCTCGATCGTCACCGGCTACCTCGCCGGGGCCGAGGTCAACGGCGAGGAGCCGAAACTGCCGCAGGTGCTGGCGCCGGCGCTGATCATGGGGATCATGGCCTGGGGGATGTGGCACGCCCGCTACTGGGCCGTGCTCGGCTTCCAGCTGATCCTCGTCTTTCTCATCTTCAGCGCCTTCTTCGGACTGGTCGTCGGCGCCTCGAGCGTCGGCCAAATCGTCGGAACGCTGGGGCTGCTGATCGTCGCCGGCGTCTTCTTCTACTTCATGGTCAAGGCGATGGCGCGAATCCAGATGCCGACCCGGCTGCCGCGCGACTAGGCCGAGCGCCCACCTTCTATAGGCTCAGGTTCCGGATGGCGGACTCCTTCGACCAGATCGTCATCGGCGGCGGGCCGGGCGGCTACGTGGCCGCGATCAGGGCCGCCCAGCTGGGCCAGAGGACCGCCGTCGTCGAGCGCGACAAAGCCGGTGGACGCTGCCTCAACTACGCCTGCATCCCGGCGAAGACCGTCCTGCGCACGGCCGAGCTCTACCACGACGCCCGCAACAGCGAGGACCTCGGCGTCGTCGGGACCGACGTCAGGCTCGACTGGGAGGCGCTGCAGAAGCGTCGCGAGGAAGTCTCGGCGGCGCTCTCAGGCGGGGTCGAGGGGCTCTGGAAGAAAAACAAGATCGAGTTCATCGAGGGCGACGCCTCGCTGACCGCAGACGGCAACGTCAAGGTCGGCGACGAAGTCCACGAGCCGACGGCGGTGACGCTCGCAACCGGGTCGGTGGCGCTGCCGATCCCCGGCGTCGAGTTCGGCGGCCGCGTGCTCGACACCTGGGGCGCCTGGTCGCTCGGCGAGCGGCCGAACCGGATCGCCGTCGTCGGCGCCGGCGCCTCCGGGGCCGAGCTGGCCTCCGCCTACGCGCGCTTCGGCACCGAGGTGCTTCTGATCGAGATGCTCGACCAGATCCTCCCGGCCGAGGACCGCGACATGGCCAAAGTCGTCGAACGGGTCTTCAAGCGCCAGGGAGTCGAGATCTCCACCGGCACGCCGGTCCAGAACGTCGAGGCGGGCGATGGCTCTGTCAAGCTCAGCTACGGGGATACGACGACCGAGGTCGATTACCTGATGATCGCCGGCGGCCGCGCTCCCGACGTCGAGGGCCTGGGCCTGCAGGAGGCCGGGGTCGAGCTGGAGGAGAACGGCAAGGTCAAGGTCGACGAGTTCCAGCGGACGACCAACCAGAAGGTCTTCGCGATCGGCGACCTCGTCAACAGGAAGGCGCTCGCCCACAAGGCCTCCGAGGAGGGCGTCGTCGCGGTCGAGGCGGCGGCCGGGGTCGAGACCCACCCGGTCGACCAGAACCTGGTCGCCGGCGCCACCTTCTGCCACCCGCAGGTCGCCAGCGTCGGCCTCACCGAGGCGCAGGCGAAAGAGGCGGGGCACGACGTCAAGGTCGGCAAGCAGAAAATCGCCGGCGAGGGCGCGGGCACCGTCTACGACGACAAGGACGGCCTCGTCAAGCTCGTCGTCGAGGCGAAATACGGCGAGATCCTCGGCGCCCACGTCGTCGGCAACCGCGCCTGCGACATGATCGCCGAGCTGGTCGCGGTGATGGAGCTCGAGGGCGGCTACCAGGAGCTGGCGCGCACGGTGCACCCGCACCCGACCGTCTCCGAGACGATCTTGGATGCCGCCCGAGCGGTGGACGGCTGGGCGATCCACGCCTGAGGCCTTTGCCTTCCCCGCACGCATCCAATGCATTGAAAGTGCAATTAAATGCTTGGAATTGCAATTAGGAATTGCTATTTTGCAATTCGATGCGCTGGAAAGCAGAGGAATTGCTGGCAGAGCTGGATAAGCTCGAATCTGGCACTGCCGATTCGCTCGAGAGCGAGACCCTTGAGATCAAGGGAAAACCACGTGGTCGAGACGAGCTGAAGCGATGGCTCGTCGACATGGCGGTCTGCTTCGCCAACCAGCGGGGCGGCTGCTTGCTTGTCGGCATCACCGATCGCATCAAGGGTCGTGACAAGGCGATCGTCGGGATCGGCGACGTCGCCTTTCGAGGGCTCGAGCGCGATGTCTACTCCGCTACCGACCCGCACATCCTGATCGAGATCGAAGAGCTGACCGTGCCTGAGGGAACGCTTCTAGCCGCGCACATCCCGAAGGGGATTCCACCCCACACGACGAGCGCCGGAGTCGCTTCGATCCGAGTCGGGGATAGCTGCCAGCCTCTCACCGGGACGAATCTCGCCCGGATGATCGCTTCATCCGGCGAAGTCGACCTCAGCGCCACCCCGATCGAAGGGGCCAAGCTCGCAGACCTCGACGCGCGGGCCATGGAACGAGCGCGGGAGCTGTTGCGCCTGCAGCCGGGCCTGGGCGACCTCGCGAGGCAGGACGATGGCTCGATCCTCGAAGCCTTGAGCCTCGCCAACGACGCCGAGTTGAGCCAAGCCGCTCTCCTGCTCTTCGGGAAGCAGAGCGCGATCGCCCGCTTCATTCCGCAGCACGAGGTCACGATCCTGCGTTACGTGACTCCCACCCGCTACGACCAGAGAGCCGACCTCCGCGGGCCGCTTCTCCTCGAGTTCGACCGCATCGAGGACGCGCTCGCGGCGGCGACCTCGTTGAGGACCGTCCAGCCCAGGGGATTCGCCCAATTGGAGATCCCGACGCTCAGCTGGGAGGTCGCCCGGGAGGCGATCCTCAACGCGGTCGCCCACCGCGACTACTTTCCGCGGCAGGGCATTATCGTCGCCATCCACTCGGACCACGTCGACATCACCAGCCCGGGCGGCTTCCTCGGCGGAATCCACCCGGGAAACGTCCTGCGACACCCCCCGGTCCACCGAAACGAGCTTCTGGCCCGTGCGCTTCAACGATTGGGCTTGGTCAACCGCGTGGGACTCGGTGTGGATCGGATCTTCGAAGGGCTGTTGCGAAGCGGCTCTCGACCACCCACCTACATGGCGGACGAGATCTCGGTATCTCTGACCCTTCCCCTGGGAGGCAGCGACGAGCTGGCGGCCTGGGTAGTCGAACGGGAGAAAGATGACGGACCGCTGACGCTCGACGATCTGATCGTCATACGCCGCCTTGTGGACGTCGGCTCCATCGAGCGCATCTCCGCCGCCGAACACCTTCAGCTGAGCGAAGTCGACGCCGCCAATCATCTGGCTGACATGCGCAAACGTGGCCTTCTGATTGCGCGCGGTCGCGGGCGAGCAACGACGTACGGGCTGCCGCGCCCTTTGTCCGAACGGTTGAGGGGCAAGGGGGTGACCGACGCCGATCGCCCCTTGGAGGACGAGGGGGTTCGCCTAAGGATCCTGGAGCTTTTGAAAGAGCGCGGCAAGCTCACCAATGCGGAGATAAGGGACTTTTCCGGCTACTCACGTCAGCACGTCCTCGCGATCGAGAAGGCCTTGGAGCAAGAGGGGCTCATCGAGATGCATGGCTATGGCCGCGGCGCATACATCGCTCTGGCGGCGGATCGAAGGTGAGCGAGCGGGCCGTCTTCTATTACGACCTCGGGTCGCCCTACGCCTACCTGTCCGCGGAGCGGATCAGCGGGCTCTTCACGGAGGCGGAACTGGAGCAGCCGGAGTGGCAGCCGATTTTGCTCGGGGGGCTGTTCCGGCGGTTCGACCGCGGCTCCTGGGCGGAGACGCCGGCGCGGGCGGAAGGGATGGCCGAGGTCGAGCGGCGGGCTGCCGAGTACGGGCTGCCGCCGATCGCCTGGCCGAAGCCGTGGCCCGGCAACACGCTGGTGGCGATGCGCGCCGCCACCTTCGCCAAGCAGACCGGACGCACGATCTCCTTCTCCCTCGCCGCCTTCCGCCAGGCCTTCGCCGCCGGCCGCGACCTCACCGATGTCGACAACGTGACGATCGCCGCCGCCGCCTGCGAGCTGCACCCGCGCTCGCTGCTGAAAGCGGTGGAAACGGAGATGGTCAAGGGGGCGCTGCGGGAGGCGACCGACCGCGCCGGCGACCTCGGCGTCGAAGGCGTGCCCGCGGCGGTCGTCGGCGACGAAGTCTTCTGGGGCGACGATCGTCTCGAGGCGGCGGTCGAGGCGGCGGCGCGTTAGGCGCGTGTCGAGTTTGTCTCGATATAGGCCACAAACTCGACACGCCGAGCCGCGCTGGGTAGTCATCTAATGTGAACTCGATGGCTGAGCTGCCTGACGCCGCCACCTGTTACGAGCTGCTCGCGCGGATGGCGCTGATCCGCCGCTTCGAGGAGGAGGCGGGGCGCCAGTACCAGCGGGCCAAAGCCGGCGGCTTCCTGCACCTGGCGATCGGCGAGGAGGCGACGATCGTCGGCACCACCTCGGTGATGCGCGAGGAAGACTTCCTGATCGGCACCTACCGCACGCACGGCCACGCGATCGCCCGCGGGACCGAGCCGCGGCGGGTGATGGCCGAGCTGTTCGGCCGCGTCGACGGCACCAGCGGCGGTCGCGGCGGCTCGATGCACATCTTCGACGCCGAGAAGCGGTTCATGGGCGGCTACGGGATCGTCGGCGGCAACCTGCCGATCGCGGCGGGCCTCGGCCTCGCCTCCCAGTACAAGGGCGAAGACGCGGTCACCGTCTGCATGTTCGGCGACGGCGCCTCCAACACCGGCAACTTCGGCGAGACGATGAACCTGGCCGCGCTGTGGAAGCTGCCGGTCCTGTTCCTGGTCGAGAACAACCTCTATGGGATGGGCACCGCGGTCGAGCGCCACTCGGCCCAGACCGACCTCTCGAAGAAGGCCGAGGGCTACGGGATCCCCGGGACGCGCGTCGACGGGATGGACGTGCTCTCGGTGCGCGAGTGGGTCGCCGAGGGGATCCGGCAGGCGCGAGAGGAATCGCGGCCGACGCTGCTGGAGGCCTTCACCTACCGCTACCGCGGCCACTCCGCCGCCGACCCGGAGGTCTACCGCGAGCGCGAGGAGGTGGAGGAGTGGCAGCAGAAAGACCCGATCGAGACCTTCGCGCGGCGCTGCGTCGAGGCGGGGGTGCTGGGCGAGCGCGAGGTGCAGCAGGTCCGCGAAGCGGCCGACGAGGAGGTCGAAGCCGCGGTCGAGTTCGCCGAGAGCTCGCCGGAGCCGCCGCTCGACACGATGTACGAAGGCCTCTACGCGCGCACCGACCCGGGCGGCTGGTACGCGGTCGACGAGCGCAGTCCGGAGCCGCACCGCGGCGAGGACGAGGCGCGGATGCCGGCGGCGGCGCGCGAGCTGGCCGAGGCGGGCGCCGCCTACGCCGCGCAGGAGACCGGCGAGCGTCCCAACCCCGCGACCCACGGCGATGCCCAGGAGGGGACCGAGCCGCGAGTCTCTTCGGAGGACGGCACCTGATGGCGGAGCTGCGGATGCGGGAAGCGTTGCGCGACGCGATGGCGGAGGAGATGCGCGCCGACGAGAGCGTCTTCGTGATCGGCGAGGACGTCGCCGTCTTCCAGGGCGCCTTCAAGGTGACCGAAGGGCTGCTCGACGAGTTCGGCGAGCGGCGCGTGCGGGACACGCCGATCTCCGAGAACACGATCGTCGGCGTCGGCGTCGGCGCGGCGATGAACGGGCTGCGGCCGGTCGTCGAGCTGATGACGGTCAACTTCAGCCTGCTGGCGCTGGACCAGATCGTCAACCACGCCGCCGCGATCCCCTACATGTTCAACGGCCAGGCGAAGGTGCCGCTGACGATCCGGATGCCGGGCGGAAGCGGCCACCAGCTCGGCCCCACCCACTCGCACAGCTTCGAGGCGCTCTTCCTGCAGGTGCCGGGTCTGCTCGTCGCCTGCCCCTCGACCCCGGCCGACGGCAAGGCGCTGCTGAAGGCGGCGATCCGCGACCCCAACCCGGTGATCTTCATCGAGCACGAGAGCCTCTACGGAGTGCGCGGCGAGGTGCCCGACGGCGAGGGCGAGCCGCTGCGGTTCGGCGAAGCGGCGGTGCGGCGCGAGGGCGCCGACGTGACCGTCGTCGGCGTGCTGAAGATGGCCCAGGTGGCCGAGCGCGCGGCGGCGCAACTGGCCGACGAGCACGGCGTCGAGGCCGAGGTGATCGACCCCCGCACCCTGCGCCCGCTCGACCTCGACACGATCCTCGCCTCGGTCCGCAGGACCAACCGCGCGGTGATCGTCGAGGAGGGCTGGCCCCACGGCGGCGTCGGCGCCAACCTCGCGACGCTGATCACCGAGCAGGCCTTCGACCACCTCGACGCCCCCGTTCAGCGCGTCACCGGCGCCGACGTCCACATGCCGTACTCCAAACGCCTCGAGCAGGCAGCGATCCCGCACGAGGAGCATGTGGTGAGGGCCGCGCTGGCGACGCTGGCAGGTGCGAGGTAGCGGTCAGCATCGTGGCTTTTAGGTATCTGTTTGCCACAAAATCCCGGGTTTATTAGGAACTGCTTTGTAGTCAGAGATTCTCTTGTAAGGGTGGTCCCGTGAGGGGCGCGACCAAGAAGGAAAGAACAAGCATCGAGGCCCTGCGGGCGATCACCAACCTCGCGGCGGTGCTCGCCGGGATCGTCGCTGTCGCCGTGCTCACCGTCATCACCATCGAACTTCTGAACGGCGAGGAAAAGAGTGAAGCGGCTATCGCCATCACCACCGCCGCCTTCGGGATCATCTCGACGGTGATCACCGCCTACCTCGGGATCAAGGCGACCGCCAACGCTGCGGGCAAGACCGAGGAAGCCAGCAAAGATGCTGCCGTCGCGCGGTACGAGGAGGGGATCAAAGAAGAGAAGGTCAACCGCTTCAACGACGAGATCAACAAACTCGTTGGCGAAAACGAACTCACCGGCGAAGCTGCGGAGAAACTCCGCAACGCCAGTATTGACGCCGAGAAACAGGCCCGCCAAACGGACCCCTGAGCCGGCCCGCCGCCCCTCCAGGTCGGCTCAGCAGGTCTTGCGGGCGCCCGTGACCGCGTTCCAGGCGCGGCCGACCGAGAAGTCGGCGGCGACGCGGAAGACGCCGGGACGGGAGGCACGGGCGACGGTCCAGTCGCCGCGGCGGAGGATGCAGCCGGTGCCGCGGGAGATCGACCAGTAGGGGGTGAAGTTGACGCGGACGAGGAACTCGCCGGGCCGCTCGACGGCGAGGGCGAAGCCCTGCCGGCCGAACCAGAGGGTCTGCGCGGCTGCGACGCCGAGAGGCGCGACCAAGGGATTCGGGTCGCGCACTTCATAAATGCGCCAGTGCTCGGAGCGGAAGCGCGGGGTCAGGTATGACGGTTCGCCGAGGATCAGCCGTCGCTCTTCCTGCGAGGAGTAGTCGAGCGGCGCGTCGGGCAGGGCGACGTAGGAGATCGCGTTCGAGCGCAACCAAGTGCCGTACGTCGCCGCCGTCAGCTCCTTGTCGTCGTAGAAAAGGTCGTCGCGGGTGGTGTCGAGCTGGCGCAGCCAACCGCGGGCGAGCTCGAACCTGGGGGCGAGGTAGGCGGCCTCCCAGTGGTTGGCGGTCGGGGGAACCTCGATCCGCATCCCCTGCGCATCGTGCTCGCGCAGCCACCGCGCCGCCGGCTGGAAGTAGGCGGCGGCGGTCGAGGGGTCGCCGACCGAACGGGCGATCTGGGCGACGCTGGCGTTGAACTGCCAGTAGAGGCTGCCGACCATCGTCAGGCTCAGCGCGGTCGTGAAGGCCCAGAGCGGGACCGCCGAGCGCGGGCGCCGCGAGAGCAGGACCGCGGCCAGCACCGGGCCGCCGAACAGGGCACCGAGGCGGACGGCGTTGCCGCCGAGCGCGTTCGGGACCAGCCAGATCAGGGTCGAGGCGAGCAGGTAGCCGACGATCACCCGGCGCAGCTGTCGCTCCTCCTCGCGCACGCCCTGGGTGAGGACCATCGCGCCGAGGCACCAGGCCGGGATCGCGACGTAGGAGGAGAAGACGAATGGGAACTGACCGCCTTCCGGGAAGGCGAGGTTCGGCGCCACCGTGAGGACGAGCGCCAGCGCGCCGGCGCCGAGCGCGAAGCGGCTGAGGCGACGACCGGGCTCGACCGCCCCGGCGAGGACGACGCCGGCCAGGAACGCTCCCGCCACCGGGCTCGCCAGCGGACAGAGGGCGGCGGCGAGGAGCGCCGGGCCGCGGCGCCCGAGCTGCAGGCAACGCAGCGCCGCCAGCCCGAAGGCGACGCCGAGGGCGAAGGTGAGCTGGCCGTCGGCGAGCAGGGTGACGACGCCGACGGCGAACCAGAGGGTCGCCCAGCGCGCCTCGACGCCCCAACGGTCGCGAACCAGGCGGTCGAATAGATAGGAGGAGGCGACGACCGCCAGCGTCCCGACGATCTGGGGGCTGAGCAGCGCGGCGAGCGGCGGGAAGAGCAGGCTGTAGGTGAGGGTGTAGTGGCCGCCGTACCAGCTGCCGTTCCAGATCGCGAGGCCGGCGCGCTGGAAGAGCTCGGCGCGGAAGACCTGCGCCGCGAGATCGCCGACGGGCGGGCTCCAGATCAGCATCGCCAGGGCCAGGATCGAGCTGAGGGCCACGGCCGGGAGCCATTCGAGTCGAAGGGGCTTGGACTGGACCATGGGGGGCGGCCTAAGGATACGTCGGCCGCCTGCAAGGATTCTCCAATGGCCGACGAGATCCTGGTCGTGCGCTGTGGGACGGTCCCCTACCAGGAGGCGTGGGAGCTGCAGCAAAAGCTCGCGGCGTGGCGCCGGCGAGGCGAGATCCCGGACGTGCTGCTCCTGCTCGAGCACCCCCCCGTCTACACGCGCGGGCGACGCTCGCGGCCGGAGGAGCTGCCGATGGGCGTCGAGTGGTATGAGGCGCAGGGGATCGAGGTCCACGACACCGACCGCGGCGGGCTCGTCACCTATCACAGTCCCGGGCAGCTGGTGGCGTATCCGATCGTCCACCTCGGCGCCTACGGCGACGACGTCCACAGATATGTGCGGGGGCTGGAGCGGGTGACGATCGCGGCGCTCGGCGAAACGGGTGTGCCGGCGCAGACGATCGAGGGGCTGACGGGGGTGTGGACCGAGGGCGAGCCGCCGCCGACGCTTTCACACCGCCCGGCGCGCAAGATCGGCTCGATCGGCCTGCACGTGAGCCGCGGAGTGACGACCCACGGCCTGGCGATCAACGTCAACAACGACCTCCAGCCCTTCCAGTGGGTCGTCCCCTGCGGGATAGAGGGCGTGGCGATGACCTCGGTCGCTCGCGAGCTCGGGGGCGAGCAGAACCTGTTCGGATTCGGCGAGATCCTGGCTTCTCGCTACGCGCTCGAGTTCGACCGCCGCCCCACCCGAAGCGAGTCGCTTGCGATCGCCATGGAGCCAGCCGGGATCGAACCGGCGACCTCCTGCTTGCAAAGCAGGCGCTCTTCCAGCTGAGCTATGGCCCCGCTGCAGGGATTGTAGGGCCGCTTCGGCTAGGCGATCAGCCGCTCGGCCCGGTGGCCCTCGGGCAGGTTCTGGTCGGCGTGGTAGCTGGAGCGGACCAGCGGCCCGGCGGCGACCGACTCGAACCCGAGGTCGTAGGCGGCCCTCTCCAGCGCCGCGAACTCGTCGGGGTGCCAGTAGCGGACGACGGGGAGGTGGTTCTCGGTCGGGCGCAGGTACTGGCCGACGGTGAGGACCTGGACCTGGTGCTCGCGCAGCAGGCCGAAGGTCTCGACCATCTCCTCGAAGGACTCGCCGAGGCCGACCATCAGGCCGGACTTGGTGACGACGTCGCCGCCGCCCATCTCCTTCGCCATCTTCAGGACGCGGGCGGAGCGCAGGAACCGGGACCCGCGGCGGGCGACCGGGTAGAGGCGCGGCACGGTCTCGACGTTGTGGTTGAAGACGTCGGGCCGCTCGTGGACCACCTTCGCCAGCGGCATCTCCTGGCCGCGGAAGTCGGGGGTGAGGATCTCGACCTTGCACCCGGGCGCCAGCATCCGGATCGAGCGGATCACGCCGACGAAGGCGCCCGCCCCATAGTCGGGCAGGTCGTCGCGGTCGACCGAAGTGACGACGGCGTGGCGCAGCCCCATCGCCTTCACCTGGTTGGCGACGCGCAGCGGCTCCAGCGGGTCGTTCCAGGTCGGCTTGCCGGTCTGCACGTTGCAGAAGCCGCAACGCCGCGTGCAGACGTCGCCCAAGATCATGAAGGTCGCGGTGCCGCGCTCCCAGCACTCGCCGACGTTGGGGCAGTTTGCCTCCTCGCAGACGGTATGGAGGTTGTCGCCGCCGATCCTCTCCTTCAGCCGCCGATAGTTGGGCCCACCCGGCGCCGGCACCTTCAGCCACGGGGGCTTGCGGGCGCGGCGGAAGGGGACGGTCCCCTCGGCCTCCGCGGCGGTCCCGCCCGGCTTGGCGCGGGAGCGGGTGACGTGGATGCGCTCGGCGGTTTCGCTCATCGGCTCGTCTGAGCCTAGCGAGCGCCCGGCTCGACCGGGGGAGTCCAGAGCGCCTCGTGCAGCTCCTCCAAGCAGGTGTCGACGAAGGCGAGGTCGCCTCCCACCCGCATGCGGCCGCGGTTCCCGTCGAGGATCGCGGAAAGCCAGGTCTCGACGGTCCCGAGGGCCCATGCCTGCGACGGGGGGCCGTCTTTGACGCAGCACATCGCCCCGGTGGCGCTGACGTGCGCGGTAAGGGCTTCCGATCCGTGCTCTCCGTCCTCGCCCGTCGTGCCGACGATGCCGAGCTTGATGCTCATCTCGCGGTGCTCGGGCAACTCGAGCAACGGGAGGGAGGCTCTGAGCAGGGTCGCCATCTCCCCGACGTTGAGGCCGCCGTCGCCACCGGCGAGGGCATGCCGTTGGCGCCAGCGCCCAAGCTCCGCGACCAGCGCCATCCCACGGCGGGTTCGATCGCTCAGCTGGTAGCGCTTCCTGTGCCCGCCCGCCGTGCTCTCACGCAGGAGGCCCCAGGACAGCAACTGGTGTATTCGGCGGCTCACCTGATGAAAGGTGAAGCCGGGGGTCGCCTCGGTCAAATCCGTCAGCGAGCGTCCAGCTTGGCTCAACTCGTCGACCCATCCCGAGGCCCACATCTCTCCCTGCAGCCCGCAAAGCGTCCAAAAGCCGTCTCCGTCTCCCGGAGCGGAGACCTGCCAAGACGGGGACTTCGCATAGGAGTCGAGCAGGTGGTACAGGTCCCGCCCGGCGGGGCTGAGGCTGTGGATCACGGTGGAGGGGACGCCTGCGATCTCCTGCCGGTCGATCAAGCCGAGCTCGGCAAGCCGGCGGGTGTGGCGGTACACCGTGCGCGGCGCGTAAGTCGGCACCCGTTCGGTCAGCCTCTTGGTTCGCAGCGAGCGCGGGCCGAGGGCCTGCAGGATCGGCCCGTTGGCGCCGCTGCCGATCAGTCGGAGCAGGCCAGGCACCGTTGTCTCCTCGCCCAAAAGCTCTTTGCTGGCCGTTGCCGTTGAGATTGGCAGCCGCCTCCCCTATGTCCGCACATCCCCCTTCTGGATGCGCCACCTTACCACCAGTCAGCGCTATTTATCTGACTAATCGTCGAAGTCGAAGTCCTTGGGAGGACGCTGCTCGAACCAGAGCTCGTCGTCCTCGGGAGCGTCCTCGAGAAAGTCGGGGGTGTCCTCGAGCACGTCCTCGTGGCCCGTGTCCGGATCGTAGTCGGGGCCCGCCTGCTCGTCGTCCTCGACAACGTCGTCCTCGTCGGCGAGCTGTGGAGCCTCGTGCTCCTCGGTCAGCGGCCCCTCGAGCGCCTGGTCGAGCTCGTCGGAGAGGCGCTGCTCGCTCCAGAACTCCTCGTCCTCTTCTTCTTCGTCGCCCGCGACCGGCACCACGCGCGGCTCCTCGATCTCGGCGGCGACTATCTCCTCGTCTGAGGGACTGGCCGCCTCGGTCGGGGGGGCGTCCTCCGTCCCGATCTCCGCCTCGACGTCGAAGAGCTCGGTCGGCTGCTCGGCGATCGCCTGGCGCTCCGCGGCCGGCTCCTCCACATCTTCCGCAACGACCGGCTCCTCGGCCGGAGGCGCCCCCTGGGCCGCGTCCTCGGCGGGGGCGACCGGTGCCGGCTCGGGGGGTGGCGGCTCCTGCAGGTCGGCGACGTCGACCGGCCGACGGCCCCCCTCCTGCGCCGTCTCCGCCGCCTCGGGAGCCTCCGGCGTCGCCATGAACTCGGTGGGGGCCTCCGCGAGCTGGTCGGCCTCGTCCGGGCGGCCGGGCGGCCCGAAGGCCTCGTCCTCCAGCCTTTTCAGCTCGGACTCGTCCGCGCCATGGGCGCGCTTCAGTTCCAGGTGCTCTCGGATTGCGTCGTCGAGGATGCTCATGCTCGCCAGCC
The DNA here is from genome assembly GCA_044868125.1 of Solirubrobacterales bacterium. GTDB lineage: Bacteria > Actinomycetota > Thermoleophilia > Solirubrobacterales > 70-9 > VAYN01. Next base: position 446 of record JBIOWB010000091.1, on the reverse strand, counting down.
CCTAGGCAGGGCTTTCAAAGACTATGCGGTTATCCTGTCGCTTGCGAGGAAATGGGACCAGCTTCCCGTCCCGCGACGCCCGGGGCTATAGCTCAGCTGGCAGAGCGCCTGGATCGCACCCAGGAGGTCGGCGGTTCGAATCCGCCTAGCTCCATCGAAGGAAGGGGCTGCACGTCGCCAGTTTCGCTTTCTGCAGCCGTTTCCAACCGCCTCTGAAATCCGTCCTATTTCAGGCACTAGTTGTCCTACCCACGGACGTTGTGAACGCGGCTGATCGGCGGCCGGTCTCCAAGTGAGCTGTGCGGTCGACGCCGGTTGCAGTAGCGCAGGAAGGATGCCATGGCCCTGGCCCGCTCGGCTGAGTTGGGCCAGGCGTGGGCGTATGCCCACTCGCGCTTCAGGGTCTGGATAAAGCGCTCCACCTTGCCGTTCCAGCGGGGCGTGTA